>NZ_JARIXR010000013.1:0-175815 GCF_029269205.1 Pseudomonas sp. 1912-s
TCCGCCACGATCATATCGATGAGCTGGCGGCGTCGAGTCAGTAGATCCGCCAGTTCACGAGCGTGTTCATCTGGCATCTCCCGAATCTCGGGTTTGACCGCCTGGGCAAACTCCGCAATCACCTGGGCATCCAGAGCGTCGGTTTTCGCCAGCCTACCGGTCGCCTTGGCGAAATCACGAACCTGACGGGGATTGACAACAACAACGGGTAATCCAGCAGCACAAAGCTCGGCAGCGGCAAGCCGCTCATATCCACCAGTCGCTTCCAGCACCACCAAAACCGGCTCCTGAGCCTTGAGATGTTTAGCTAAACGCTGGATATCTTCTTGAGTATTGGAAAACTGTTCGACTTGGCCAGTAGTGCTGACAAATGAGTCGAGCTTGTTTTTGGAAACATCAATTCCGACGAACGCAGAGTCATGGTCCATAGCGTTTTCCTCACGTCCAACCTTGCAGAATCGGGCTTTGCGCCCAGGCAACCGTTCGGACTAGTTTAGGAAGGAACCTGCTCCGACCCATGCTCACTCACGATCTCGAAATCAGAGGGCACTACGGTCTGAAGCAGGTGAAAACAATCTTACAAGGGCACACCGAGCCTAGGCGAGGTGCCGAGTGGTGGGGCAAGAGCCTTTTGGTTACTTTTGGGCTCCTTTCAAAAGTGACCCGCTGTAAGAGCGGAACCCATATCAGCCATCACCCAAATAACGGATATGTACCCACCCCTAGGCCACACCAATCATCCCCCAGCCTTATCGCACACCATTCACCCCCAACCGTATTTATTGTGACCAAAAGCCCCGTGCCTGACACTCCACTCATCTATCCCTAACCGCCCCTGGAGTTCCCAATGAGTGAGCCTGTGCAGTTCCAAGACAAGGTCGTGATCGTCACCGGCGCCGGCGGTGGATTGGGTCGCGCCCACGCACTGCTGTTCGCCAAACACGGCGCCAAAGTGCTGGTGAATGATCTTGGCGGCTCAACCCAGGGCGAAGGCGCCAACGCCTCGGCGGCCGATCGCGTGGTGGCCGAAATCCGTGAGGCCGGCGGCATCGCCGAGGCCAACCACGACTCCGTCACCGACGGTGACAAAATCGTCCAGAACGCCCTCGACGCCTTCGGTCGCATCGACGTCGTCGTCAATAACGCCGGGATCCTGCGGGACAAAACCTTCCACAAGATGGAAGACAGCGACTGGGACCTGGTTTACCGCGTGCACGTCGAAGGCGCCTACAAAGTCACTCGCGCCGCCTGGCCCCACCTGCGCGAACAAGCCTACGGCCGGGTGATCTTCACCGCCTCCACCTCGGGCATCTACGGTAACTTCGGCCAATCCAACTACGGCATGGCCAAGCTCGGCCTGTACGGCCTGACCCGCACCCTTGCGCTGGAAGGCCGCAAAAACAACATCCTGGTCAACGCCATCGCCCCCACCGGCGGTACACGCATGACCGAGGGCTTGATCCCGCCGCAAGTCTTCGAGCGCCTCAAACCGGAACTGATCAGCCCGTTGGTGGTGTACCTGGGCAGCGAAGCGTGCCAGGAAACCTCCGGGCTGTTTGAAGTGGGCGGTGGCTGGATCGGCAAGACCCGCTGGGAGCGCAGCCTGGGAGTGGGGTTCGACCCTGAAGCCGGTTTCTCGCCGGATGATGTCGCCGCCCACTGGCAGCAAATCTGCGACTTCGAAGGGGCCGCTCACCCCAAGGACACTATCGAGGCGTTGAAGGAGATGATGGCCAACCTGCAGAAGTACAGCCTCTGATCGTTGCATGAAAAAGTTTTAATCAACCCGGGGCGCCATGGCGCCCCGCTTTATTTCTGGCAAAAAAAAGCCACTGCAAAGGCAGCGGCTGAAGTAAGACGTTTGATCAAGGAGCAATAAATCAACGTCAGTGAACACCGGTAACAGATTGAAAACAGTGATCAATCCATAAAATCTGGCTGTTCTTCCCAGGTGGGGAAGCGGGCGGTTTGCCCTGAAAGCCAAGCAAGAATAGGCTTTTGTTACAGAATGAAAAATAGCGATTCAGGACAAGGACTGTTACCAAACCGGCAACAGTGACGTTAGCGCTTCATCCATCCTCCTGATAACCCTTCATCCATCTCGTCCATGCCCCCGCCAATACCCCGCCCAGAGCGGCCCGTCATCCTTTCGGGCGACAACACGAATACCTCCTTGGTGCGCTTATCGCTCCTGATGGCGGGCAGTAGGGTGGGGCCTTCTGTCACACCACCGGGGAAGACGCATGACAAGAACAACAATGCGCGCCATCTTCAGGCCACAGGCGCTGGCCGCTGCGGTTGCTTTGGGTTGCTGTGCCCAGGCGCAGGCTGTTTCATTCAACATCGGCGAGATCGAAGGGCAATTCGACTCCTCGCTGTCGGTCGGTGCCAGCTGGGGCATGCGCGACGCCGACAAAAAGCTGGTGGGCATTCCCAACGGCGGCACGGGGCAAGCCTCAACCGGTGATGACGGTCGCCTGAACTTCAAGAAGGGCGAGACCTTCTCCAAGATCTTCAAGGGCATCCACGACCTGGAGCTCAAATACGGCGACAGCGGCGTGTTCGTGCGCGGCAAGTACTGGTACGACTTCGAACTGCAGGACGAAGACCGCGAATTCAAGCAGATCAGCAACAACCACCGCGACGAGGGCGCGCGCTCTTCCGGTTACGAGTTGCTGGATGCGTTCGTCTACCACAACTATTCCATCGGTGATTTGCCGGGCAACGTGCGTGTCGGCAAACAGGTGGTCAGCTGGGGCGAAAGTACGTTCATCGGCAACTCCATCAACAGCATCAACCCGATTGACGTCTCAGCCTTTCGCCGGCCCGGTGCCGAGATCAAGGAAGGCCTGATTCCGGTCAACATGGTGTTTGCATCCCAGAGCCTCACCAACCAACTGAGCGTGGAAGGCTTCTACCAGTTGAACTGGGAAAACACCGTGGTGGATAACTGCGGCACCTTCTTCGGTAACGACGTGGTGGCCCACGGTTGTAACGGCAACTACACCGTTGGCAGCCCGGCAATTGCACCGTTGCAACCGGTGGCGGCGGCGTTTGGCCAGGGCTTCCAGGTCACCAACGAAGGCGTGGTGGTTCAGCGTGCAAAAGACCGCGAGGCACGCGATGGCGGCCAGTTCGGGATGGCCTTGCGCTGGCTGGGCGATGACACGGAGTACGGCCTGTACTTCATGAACTACCACAGTCGCACGCCCACGGTCGGTACCATCACCGCCAACACCAACCTGGCAACCATTGGCCGCATCGTCAACGCGGCCAATGGTATCGCCCCGGGCTCCGGCTCCGGCCTGGCGCAAAGCACGATGCTCGGCCGTGGCCAGTACTACCTCGACTACCCGGAAAATATCCGCCTGTTCGGCGCCAGCTTCTCCACCACCTTGCCCACCGGCACGGCCTGGACCGGCGAAATCAGCTACCGCCCGAATGCGCCCGTACAGCTCAACACCACCGACCTGACGCTGGCCCTGGTCAACCCGATTGCCGGGAACGCAGCCTCACCGATCAGCAGTTCCTTCGGTGCCGATAACGCTGGCTACCGCCGCAAGGAAATCACCCAGATCCAGAGCACCATGACCCAGTTCTTCGACCAGGTCCTGGGCGCCGAACGCCTGACGTTGGTGGGCGAAGCGGCCTTCGTGCATGTCGGCGGGCTGGAGGCGAAATCCAAGCTGCGTTACGGCCGTGATTCGGTCTACGGCCAATACGGCTTCGGCGGCGACACCGACGGTTTTGTCACGGCCAATTCCTGGGGTTATCGCGCCCGGGCCATCCTCGATTACAACAACGTGTTTGCCGGGGTCAACCTCAAGCCCAACGTGTCGTGGTCCCAGGACGTCAGCGGCTATGGGCCCAACGGCCTGTTCAACGAAGGGGCCAAGGCCATCAGCGTGGGCGTGGATGCGGACTACCGCAACACCTACACCGCGAGCCTGAGCTACACCGACTTTTTTGGCGGGGACTACAACACCCTCACCGACCGCGACTTCATCGCCCTGAGCTTTGGCGTGAACTTCTGATTTGGCTTAAAGAAGGACAAGAGACTATGCGCAAGATGATTCTGCAATGCGGCGTGTTGGCACTGAGCCTGTTGGCTGCCAACGTGATGGCCGCGGTGTCGCCGGAAGAAGCGGCCAAGCTGGGCACCACCCTGACCCCGGTAGGCGCCGAGAAGGCCGGCAACGCCGACGGTTCGATCCCGCCATGGACCGGTGGCATTCCGAAAAACGCTGGCGCAGTGGACAGCAAGGGCTTCCTCGCCGACCCGTTCGCCAATGAAAAACCGCTGTTCGTGATCACCGCGGCCACTGTCGACAAGTACAAGGACAAGCTCTCCGAAGGCCAGGTGGCGATGTTCAAGCGCTACCCCGAGACTTACAAAATCCCGGTGTACCCGACCCACCGCACGGTCAACCTGCCGCCGGAAATCTATGACTCGATCAAGCGCAGCGCGCTCAACGTGCATGCGATCAACGACGGCAACGGCCTGGAGAATTTCACCGGCAATCGCTACTACGCCTTCCCGATTCCGAAGAACGGCGTGGAGGTGCTGTGGAACCACATCACCCGTTACCACGGGGGCAACCTGCGGCGAATCATTACCCAGGCCACGCCGCAGACTAACGGCAGCTACACGCCGATCCGTTTCGAAGAAGAAGTGGCCGTGCCGCAACTGATCCCGGACATGGACCCGGTCAAGGGCGCCAACGTACTGACCTTCTTCAAACAATCGGTGACTGCCCCGGCACGCCTGGCGGGCAACGTACTGCTGGTGCATGAAACCCTCGACCAGGTGAAGGAACCGCGCCTGGCCTGGGTCTACAACGCGGGCCAGCGTCGGGTGCGCCGTGCGCCGCAAGTGGCCTATGACGGTCCCGGCACCGCGGCCGACGGCCTGCGTACCTCGGACAACTTCGACATGTTCTCCGGCGCCCCCGATCGCTACGACTGGAAGCTGGTGGGCAAGAAGGAAATGTACATTCCCTACAACAGCTACAAGCTCGACTCGCCGACCCTCAAGTACGACGACATCATCAAGGCCGGCCACATCAACCAGGATTTGACCCGCTACGAGCTGCACCGGGTCTGGGAAGTGATCGGTACCGTCAAGCCAAGCGAGCGGCACATCTACGCCAAGCGCCACATGTACATCGACGAAGACAGCTGGCAAGTCGCGCTGGTGGATCACTACGACGGTCGCGGCCAACTGTGGCGCGTCGCCGAAGGGCATGCGCAGTTCTACTATGACCACCAGGTGCCGGCCTACACCGTCGAGACCCTGTACGACATCATCGCCGGGCGCTACATCGCGTTGGGCATGAAGAACGAAGAGAAGAGCAGCTTCGTGTTCGGCTTTGCGGCCAAGGCGGCCGACTACACGCCGGCAGCATTGCGCTCGGAAGGCGTGCGCTAAAAGCTGATTGAAATGCGCTCAAACTGTGGGAGCTGGCTTGCCTGCGATAGCGGTGTATCAGTAACAGATACCTGACCTGACACACCGCTATCGCAGGCAAGCCAGCTCCCACACGGGAACGCATTTCAACGCTGAGTCTCATGCCGGGTGGCCGTTTGCGCTCCCGGCTTTTTTATGCCCGGCAATCAGCCTGCTGAATACTCCTCAACAACCGCCAACCACAGGACTAGGGTAGGGGGCACGCCGCCTAATAATAAAAAACAGGGACGCAGTAATGACCGCCATGACCCGTTGTCTGGATCGTCCTGGATTCATGCCACGCTTGTCGCCCCATCACCTGTTGCGTCCACGCCTGGCCGGGCCATTGCTCAGCGCTCCCGCGCGGGTGAAGTTGCTCTGCGCCCCGGCTGGCAGTGGCAAGAGTGCGCTGCTCGCCGAGTGCGCGTTGCAAGCGCCTGCGGATTGCCAGGTGCATTGGTTGCCGTTGAACGGCGCGGCCCTGGATTTATGTCAGCGCCTGGCCCAAAGCCTCGGCCTCGATTTTGTCGATGAACCCACGCTGCTGCTGGCCCTGAACCGCTGGCAAGCACCTGCCTGGCTGTTTCTCGATGACTTTTGCCGGGCGCCGGCGCCTGAACTGGATGCGTTACTCGATCGCATCCTGGCGGCCAGCAGTCCCGTTTTAACCTGGTGGATCGGCGCGCGGCGGCGCCCGGCGTGTAACTGGCCCCGGCTGTTGCTCGACGATGAACTGTGGGAATGCAGCGCGGCCGAGTTGGCGTTTGACCACACCGAGCTCCAGCACCTGGCCGGGCCCCGCGCCGACAAGGTGCTGGCGTTCAGCGCCGGCTGGTGCGCCGGTGTGCGCATCGCCTTGCTTGAAGGCGAGGGGCACCCCGACAAAACCTTGCTCGATTACCTGCAACACGAGCTGTTCAGTGGCCTGGCCCCGGAACTGGCCGAAGCCTGGCGTGTGCTTGCGCACCTGCCACGTTTCAACCCGAGCCTGTGCGACCACCTGTTCGGTTTTGGCGACGGTGGCGCCTACCTGCGTGACTTGCAGGCGCTGGGCGCCTTTATCGAGCCCTGGGAAGACGCCACCGACTGGCTGCAAATCTTCCCGCCGCTGGCGCAACTGCTGCGCGACGAACCCTGGCCGGCCAAGCGCTCCTGGCACCGTCGCGCCTGCCAATGGTTTACCGCCGCCGAGGACTGGCAGGCGGCGTTTGAACAGGCGCTGCTGGCCGAAGAGTACGAAGTGGCCGTGAGCCTGTTGCAGCATTTCAGTTTTGAAGACCTGTTCCGCCAGCAAAACGCCGTGCTGTTGTTGCGCCTGCATGAGCAACATGGCGATGAATTGATGCTGGGTTCGGCACAGTTGGTGGGGCTGGTGACGGCGGCGTTGTTGTTTGCCGGGCGCTTCGACCAGGCGGCCTTGTGCATCGATCAACTGGCACGTTTCACCCCGCAACCGACCGCGCACCTGCAGCGCTACCTGTTGGCCCGCTGGCAGGCGCAATGGGGTTGGCTGCTGCATCTGGGCGGCGAAGCTGTGCGGGCCCGCGAGCATTTTCTCGAAGCCCTGCAAGACTTGCCCGAGAGCGCCTGGACCTCGCGCCTGATGTGCCTGTCGGGCCTGACCCAACAGGCCCTGCTGCGTGGCGAACTGGACGTGGCCCAGGCGCTGAACCGCGAGGCATTGTGCCTGGCGCGGTCCCATGGCTCCTTGTTGCTGGAGGCGTTGCTGGAGCTGGATCATGCGCAGTTGCTGGAGCAACGTGGCGCGCCCTATCGGGCCCAGAGCCTGCTGGAAAACGTGCAGCGGATGCTGGTGCAACAGCGGCTCAAGGCCGGGCCGTTGGTCGGCCGGATTTCGTTGCGACGTGGTCACTTGGCCCTGCGCCAGGGGCACGATGCGGTGGCCGCCGAATGCTTCGAATCCGGCCTGGGCATGTGCCTGCACAGCCAGGATAAACGCGTGCTCTATGGCTACCTCGGCCTGGCGTTATTGGCGGCCAACAAGGGCGATTACGCCGAGGCCTTTATCCAGTTGCGGGACGCCGAGCGTCTGATGCAGCAACGCCAGGTGCCCGACACCGTGTACCGCGCTGTGCTGCTGTTGCTCAGCGGGCATTTCTGGTTGCAACAGGGCCGCGCCGAACTGACCCTGGAAGCAGTGACCCGCGTGCTGCGCCACTACCGTGGGCCCAAGGCCAAACAGGCGCCGCCGGCCACCCTTGAATTGATCCCGCGCCTTGAGTATTTGCAGGTGTTGGCCGAAGTGAAATTGCGCCGTGCCGAAGAACCCATCGCCCGCCTGAGCGCGTTACTGGCGACTGCCCGGCAGCGGGGCATGCTGTGCCTGGAAGCGGAGTTGCAGTTGGTGCTGGGGGAAGTGGCCTGGCAAGTTGGCGATCGCCCATTGGCTGTGCGCTCGCTGGAAGCCGGGTTGGAACTGGCGGGGCGTTGCCAGGTGCAGCAGGCGATTCGCGAGTTGCGGCTCAGGCAACCGGGGTTGTTGAGCGCGTTGGGGCTGGAGCCGCAGGAATGCCCGGCGGCGGCGGGGGAAAATCCCCTTAGCCAGCGTGAGCTTGAGGTGCTGCAGTTGATTGCCCAGGGCAATTCCAATCTGGAAATTGCCGGCCAATTGTTTATCTCGCTGCACACGGTGAAGACCCATGCGCGGCGCATTCACAGCAAGTTGGGCGTAGAGCGGCGCACCCAGGCAGTGGCCAAGGCCAAGACGCTGGGATTGATGGCTTGAACTCTAATCTCGAAATCAACGCAGGCTAATGTGGGAGCCGGGCTTGCCCGCGATGACGGTGTGTCAGTGGCAGATAGCTAACCTGATGCACCGCTATCGCAGGCAAGCCAGCTCCCACAGTTGAACGGTGTTGTGTCAGGGAAGCTGATAACCCATGCGCCAACTCACCGCCTCGGTCGCCGCCAACAAACGCTTCGCCGCCGGCCCGTCTTCATCGGCATGGAACAACGACGTCGGCCCCACCACGGTCAACACCGCCGCCACTTGCCCGACAGCGTTGAACACCGGCGCCGACAACGCGTCCACGCCGGGCATCAGCAAACCATGCACAAAGTGCAGGCCGCGCTGGCGGATCTGCGCGCAGGTGGTGGCGTACGCCTGGTCATCCGCCAACGCATGGGCGACGCCCGCCTGAATCTCCCGCTCACGCAACTCTACGGTTTCCCGCGACGGCAGGAAGGCGCTGAACACCAAGCCGGTGGACGAACTGAGCAACGGCAACACCGACCCCAATTGCGTGACCACCGTCACCGCGCGCACCGCCGGCTCGATATGCACCACCGTTGCGCCCTGGTTGCCCCAGACGGCCAGGAAGCAGGTTTCATTCAGTTCATCCCGCAGTTCCGCCAGGGGCAGGGCGGCGACTTTCAGCACGTCCATGCTGCCCAGCGCGGCCAGCCCCACACGCAAGGCTTCGCGGCCCAGCCCGTAATGGTTGGTGGCGGTGTTCTGTTCGGCAAAGCCTGAGGCAATCAGCGCCTGCAAGTAGCGGTGGACCTTGCTCGCCGGCATTTGCACGTGCTCGGCCAGGCGCGACAACGAGGTGGCCGGCGACAGTTCAGCCAGGGCCTTGAGGATGTCGGTGCCCACTTCAGCCGAGCGGACTTTCTGTTTACCGGTGTCGCGGGGAGCGGGCGGCTTTTCCATGGAGGGCATGAATCCGAAAGACGAATGGGCGTCTTTATAGCTTGACGGTCAACAGGTATCAAATTACGTTATGCGTAACTGGATTACGATAAAAACAACTTCCGCTCAGAGGACGATCCATGACCCTCGAATACCAATCGGGTTTTGGCAATGAATTTGCCACTGAAGCCTTGCCCGGTGCATTGCCCGTCGGCCAGAACGCCCCGCAAAAAGCGCCCTACGGGCTGTACACCGAACTCTTTTCCGGCACCGCCTTCACGATGGCCCGCAGCGAAGCCCGGCGCACCTGGTTGTATCGCATCCAGCCGTCGGCCAATCACCCGGCGTTCGTCAAGCTGGAGCGGCAACTGGCCGGTGGCCCGCTGGGCGCCGTGACGCCCAATCGCTTGCGCTGGAACCCGCTGGATATTCCGGATGAGCCGACAGATTTCATCGACGGGCTTGTCGGCATGGTCGCCAACGCCGGGTCGGAAAAACCCTCAGGCATCAGCATCTACACCTACCGTGCCAACCGCTCCATGGACCGCGTGTTCTTCAACGCCGACGGCGAACTGTTGCTCGTTCCCGAGCAGGGCCGCCTGCGTATCGCCACTGAACTGGGCGTGCTGGACGTGGAGCCGCTGGAAATTGTCGTGCTGCCACGCGGCCTGAAATTCCGCATCGAGCTGCTGGATACCCAGGCCCGCGGCTACGTCGCCGAAAACCACGGCGCACCGCTGCGCCTGCCGGACCTCGGCCCGATCGGCAGCAATGGCCTGGCCAACCCACGGGATTTCCTCACGCCCGTCGCCCATTACGAAGACCTCAAGCAACCGACCACACTGGTGCAGAAATTCCTCGGCGAACTGTGGGGCTGCGAGCTGGATCATTCGCCGCTGAACGTGGTGGCGTGGCACGGCAACAACGTGCCGTACAAATATGACCTGCGCCGCTTCAACACCATTGGCACCGTGAGTTTCGATCACCCCGACCCGTCGATTTTCACCGTATTGACCTCGCCCACCAGCGTGCACGGCCTGGCCAACCTCGACTTCGTGATCTTCCCGCCCCGCTGGATGGTCGCCGAAAACACCTTCCGGCCACCGTGGTTCCACCGCAACCTGATGAACGAGTACATGGGCCTGATCCAGGGCGCCTACGACGCCAAGGCCGAAGGCTTCCTGCCCGGCGGCGCGTCGCTGCACAGCTGCATGAGCGCCCATGGCCCGGATGGCGAGACCTGCACCAAGGCCATCAACGCGACGCTTGAACCCCACAAGATTGATAACACCATGGCGTTCATGTTCGAGACCAGCCAGGTGCTGCGTCCTACACAGTTCGCGCTGGAATGCCCGCAACTGCAACCTTCCTACGACGCTTGCTGGGCCTCGCTGCCTGCAACCTTCAACCCGAATCGGAGATAACCCATGACTCAGCCTAATCTCACCCGCAGTTGGGTGCCTTGCGCCAACGGTCACCGGGATTTCCCGCTGCAAAACCTGCCGCTGGGTGTGTTCAGCCTCAACGGTTCGGCACCGCGCAGTGGCGTGGCGATTGGCGAGCAGATTCTTGATCTGCAGGCCGCTGTGGAATGCTTTGAGGGCGAAGCCCGGCGTGCCGTTGAAGCCACTGCTGGCGGTCAACTGAATGCGTTTTTCGAACTCGGCCGTGGCCCGCGCGTGGCCCTGCGTGAGCGCCTGTTGGAACTGCTGGCGGAAGGCAGCAGCCTGCAAGGCAAACTGCAAAGCGCGCTGCACCTGGCGGCCGATTGCGAGATGCACCTGCCAGCCAAAATCAACGACTACACCGATTTCTACGTGGGCATCGAGCACGCGCAAAACGTCGGCAAACTGTTCCGTCCCGACAACCCGCTGCTGCCCAACTACAAGTACGTGCCGATCGGCTACCACGGGCGCGCGTCGACGATTCGCCCGTCGGGCACTGACGTCCGCCGCCCGAAAGGCCAGACCCTGCCAGCCGGTCAAACCGAGCCGACCTTCGGCCCCTGCGCCCGCCTGGATTACGAACTGGAACTGGGCATCTGGATCGGCCAGGGCAATGCCATGGGCGACTCGATTGCCATCGGCGACGCCGCTGATCACATCGCCGGTTTCTGCCTGCTCAACGACTGGTCGGCGCGGGATATCCAGGCCTGGGAATACCAGCCGCTGGGCCCGTTCCTGTCCAAGAGTTTTATCACCAGCATTTCACCTTGGGTGGTGACGGCTGAAGCCCTGGAGCCGTTCCGCAAGGCACAACCGGCGCGCCCTGAAGGCGACCCGCAACCGCTGCCCTACCTGCTGGACAAGCGCGACCAGGCTGCCGGTGGTTTTTATATCGAACTGGAAGTGCTGCTGACCACCGCCTCGATGCGTGAGCAGAACCTGCCGGCCCATCGCCTGACCCTCAGCAACACCCAACACATGTACTGGACCGTGGCGCAAATGGTGGCGCACCACAGCGTCAACGGCTGCGAGTTGCAGGCCGGCGACCTGTTTGGTTCGGGCACCTTGTCGGGGCCTGAGGCGGGTCAGTTTGGCAGCCTGCTGGAGATCACCGAAGGCGGTAAAAAACCGATCGAACTGGCCTCCGGTGAAGTGCGTAAATTCCTCGAAGACGGCGACGAAATCATCCTGCGTGCCCGCTGCACCCGCGACGGGTTTGCCTCCATCGGCTTCGGCGAATGCCGGGGGACCGTGGTCGCGGCGCGCTGAGAGGGCGGGGCCATGGAACTCTATACCTACTACCGCTCCACTTCGTCGTATCGGGTGCGCATCGCGTTGGCCTTGAAGGGCCTGGATTTCACCGCGGTGCCGGTCAACCTGCTGGTGCCCAAGGGCGGCGCCAATCGCCAGCCGGAGTACCTGGCGATCAACCCCCAGGGTCGCGTGCCGGCCTTGCGTACCGATGACGGCGATGTGCTGATTCAGTCGCCGGCGATCATCGAGTACCTGGAGGAGCGTTATCCACAGGTGCCGTTGCTTTCCAGGGACCTGGCGACCCGTGCCCATGAGCGCGCGGTGGCGTCGATTATCGGTTGCGACATTCATCCTCTGCACAACTCCAGCACCCAGAACTTGCTCAAGCAATGGGGGCACGATGAAGCGCAGGTGCTGGAGTGGATCGGGCACTGGATCAGCCAGGGCCTGGCGGCGGTGGAGCAGTTGATCGGTGATCAGGGCTATTGCTTTGGCGAGCAGCCGGGGATGGCGGATACGTTTTTGATTCCGCAGCTGTATGCGGCCGAGCGGTTCAAGGTGTCGCTGGCGGCGTATCCGCGCATTCAGCGGGTGGCGGGATTGGCGGCGCAGCATCCGGTGTTCATGCAGGCACATCCGGCGAATCAACCCGATACCCCTGACACGCCATAAATCAATGTGGGAACTGGCTTGCCTGCTCCCACATTTGATCTACAGCGTGTCCAAAAAAATATAAAAACAACACAGGTCCCTTGCGATGCACAATCAGATTGCCAGCTTTCGTGCGGCACTCGACGCCCGTCCGGTGTCGCGCTATCAGTGGTTGATTCTCTTGTTGCTGGCTCTGTTGCTGGTCACCGACGGCTACGACGCCCAGGTCCTGGGCTACGTGGTCCCGGCGCTGGCCAAGGACTGGGGCCTGGAAAAAGCCGCGTTCGGCCCGGTGTTCAGCGCCAACCTGTTGGGGCTGACCCTCGGTTCCCTGGCCGTCACACCACTGGCGGATCGTTTTGGTGTGCGGCGCATCCTGCTGTGCTGCGTGCTGATCTACGCCAGCCTCACGGTGCTGATGGTCTTCGCCAATTCCCTGAATACCTTGATGGCCGCCCGCTTTATCTGCGGCATCGGCATGGGCGGCGCGATGCCCAGCGCCATGGCCTTGATGTCGGAATATTCGCCCCCGCGCCTGCGAACGTTGATGGTGACGCTCGCGGCCTGTGGTTTCTCCTTTGGCGGCGCGGCGGGCGGTTTCGTGGCCGCCGGGTTTATCGACAGCTTTGGCTGGCAGGCGGTGTTCCTGGCCGGCGGCGTGACGCCGTTGCTGCTGTTCCCGTTTCTCGCCTGGATGTTGCCCGAATCCCTGCCGCGCCTGCTGCGTGACGCACCGCCGTATACGCGCCTGCAAAAAGTCACCGCGCGGATGTTGCCGGGTTGGCAACCGCCGGCGGCGAGCGAGGCAGAAAATCGTCAGGAGCAGGGCAGCAAACTGACGGTGGTGGAGCTGTTTCGCCATGGTTACGCACGCCCGACCTTGCTGCTGTGGGCGACGTTTTTTGTCAGCCTGATCCTGCTGTATTTCATGATCAGCTGGCTGCCTTCGCTGTTGCTGGAAAGCGGCCTGGGCCTGAACGAAGCCAACCTGGTGACCTCGATGTTCCTGTTCGCCGGGACCTTGGGCGCCATCGGCATGGCCTGGTTTGCCGACCGGCTGAAAAGCAAAGTGCGCCTGCTGTCCGGCGTACTCGCGGCGGCCGCGGTGTGCACCATTCTGTTGGGCCTGAACCACGACAACCCGCGCTATCTGGTGGCTTGCGTGTTCGCGGCGGGTTTCTGCATCATCGGCGGCCAACTGACCCTGAATGCGTTCGCCAGTAACTTCTACCCGGCTCACGTGCGAGCGACCGGTACCGGTTGGGCATTGGGCGTCGGCCGGTTCGGTTCGATCCTGGGGCCGCTGTTCGGCAGCCTGCTGCTGGCGATGCACATTCCGGTGCAGCAGATTTTCTTCTTCTGTGCGATTCCGGCGGTGATTGCTGCGTTGTTGATTATCCAGGTGCGCTCGCCAAAGAGCACGGTGTCACAGGGCGCTGATGCGTTAGCGGCGCCGGGCGCTGATCACGCGTAACCCCCACCCGGTGGACACGCTGCCATCACGCTGCCGAAGGTGGGTGATGGTGGCCAGGAAACGCTCTTTCAGGCGGGCCTTGGCGGGCGGTGTCAGCCGGTCGATATCGTAGGTTTCTTTTAATGACGTCCATAGTTCCTCTGGCTGAGGCTGCCAATGGACGTCGATATCTTCGACGCTGAGGTCGCTGAAGTGGTCTTCCAGCAAGGTGTGCCAGCCGGCTTCATTGCGGGTGCGCGGGTCGCCCATCGGCAGGTTGGGCAGGCGGTCTTCCTCGGCGATTGGACGAAAGGCTTCCAGAAACGCCACACCGACTGGGCCCAGTAGAAAGCTTCTGCCAATCAGTACTGCCAATGTGCCACTGCTGCGCAGGACTCGCTGCACCTCTTGCAGCACCTGGTCGAGGTCATCCATCAGCATGATCGCCATGTGCGACAGCAGCACGTCGACACTGGCTGTAGCCACACTCAATGATTGGGCGCGTTCCTTGAGCAGGGTGACCTCAACTGGAAGACGCTCGCGGGCGGCGTCGAGTTCTGCCTGGCTCATGTCGACACCGATCAGTTGCAAGCCGGGTTGCTGGCGGTCGGCCAGCAGCTTGAGCAGATAACCATCGCCGCAGGCCAGGTCCAGGACGGTGAGTGGGCTGTGTGTTGCCGGCACGTGCGCCGTCAACGCGGCATAGGAAGAGCTGTATTTCACCGCCCTCAGTTCGGCGAACGCCGCGCTGGTGGTGCCGGGTTGGCGCTGGTGGAAATCTTCGAGGTAACGTTCGGCGGGGGAGCGCAGGGGCATGACAACCTCATCCATGGGGCGGTACAGCTTACGCCAAGCCGGTCAATGCACCACAGAGTTAGGCGGTAAATGCCCCAGCCGCTCGGTCAGGCGCAGGCGCTGGATCGGGTCTTCACTGAGCATCAATGCATGCTCAAGGTCAAAACGCTCGGCATTCGGGCAGTCCAGGCGCTGATACAAACTGGCCCGGGCCAGGTAATCGGCGGCGCTGGCATTGCCCAGCTCCAGCACCCGCTCGGCATCCACCAGCGCAGCCAGATGCTCGTCGTTGGACAGGTGCAACTGGCGCAGATTGCGTGACAGCCGCTGCAGGATCGAACGCGGTTCGGCGGTGTGCAGGTGGTCGGCCTGCAATTTGAGATTGGGCCCGTACTGGCGAGTCAGCAGTTCGCGGCAGTCGTTGGGGTACAGCCGTCGGCCGCCGCAGGGGTCGAGCAGATGATCGGCCCCCGGTACGCGCAACAGGAAGTGTCCCGGAAAGTTGACGCCCACCAGGGGAATGTCCAGGCGCCGGGCCAGTTCCAGGGCAATCAGCCCCAATGCCAGAGGCTGCCCGCGCTTGCGCTTCAACACCTTGTCCAGCAGGGCGGCGGCGGGGCGCAGTGGCGTGTGGTCATCCTGGGCAAACCCCAGGTCGTTCATGCGCCGCAGCAGTGGTTGCCCCAGTTCATCCGGCGGCAGCATCGGCATGCTGAGGCTGACCAACTGTTGCAACACCTTGAAGTCCTGCAGGATGGCCAAAGGATCGACTGCCGGGTCGTGCTCGGCCGCCATCCACAGCGCAGCTTCAAACAGCGCGGGCGGTGACCGTTCCAGGCAGGCGAAAAAGGCTTTGCGGGGATTCATTGGGTTCTCCGGCGGATGTCTCGTTTTAGCCTTGCTGTGCACTTTCGTCCAGTACCTTGAGAAACGCCCTGCCTGTTTATGTCGCAAACCCTTTAAAACCGGTGGCCTTATTCCTGCGCGCTTCAGCAGGCTTTCGCTGGCAGTCCTATACTTGGCGCCTACAAGAAGTGATTCGGGAGCTCGACGATGTTTGCGCTCATGCACAGCACCCGCCTTGAATCGCTGCACCTGAGCGTCGACCCGGCCACCGGGTTGAAGGCGGTCATTGCCATCCACAACAGCCGCCTGGGCCCCGCCCTCGGAGGTTGCCGCTACCTCTCTTACCCCGACGATGAAAGTGCCGTGGCGGATGCCGCGCGCCTGGCCCAAGGCATGAGCTACAAGGCTGCCCTGGCCGGTTTGCCGGTGGGTGGCGGCAACGCGGTGATCATCCGCCCCGCCCATGTCGAAAGCCGCGCCGCGCTGTTTGAAGCCTTTGGGCGCTGCATCGAGCAGCTTGATGGCCGCTACATCACCGCCATCGACAGCGGCACTTCAGTGGCCGACATGGATTGCATCGCCCAGCAGACCCGCTATGTCACCAGCACCACGGCGGCCGGCGACCCGTCGCCTCACGCCGCCATGGGGGTATTCGCCGGCATCCGCACCACCGCCATGGCCCGCCTGGGCAGCGATAATCTTGAAGGTTTGCGCGTGGCGATCCAGGGCCTGGGCAACGTCGGTTATGCCCTGGCCGAGCAACTGCACGCCGCCGGGGCCGAATTGCTGGTGAGCGACATCGACCACGGCAAGGTGCAACTGGCCATGGAACAGCTGGGCGCGCACCCGATTGCCAACGAAGCCTTGCTCAGCACCCCGTGCGACATCCTTGCGCCCTGTGGCGTGGGCGCGGTGTTCAACCGCTACACGGTCGCGCAGTTGCGCTGCGCGGCGGTAGCCGGCTCTGCGAGTGCGCAACTGACCAACCTGCAAGTGGCCGATCAACTGGAAGGGCGTGGGATTCTTTACGCGCCGGACTACGTGATCAACTCCGGCGGTCTGATCTACGTCGCCCTCAAGCACGGTGGCGCAGAGCTGGAAACCATCACCGCGCACCTGTCGAATATTGGCACCCGCCTGACCGAAATCTTCGCCCACGCCCAGGCGGAAAAACGCTCACCCGCGCGGGTGGCGGATGAGCTGGCGGAGCGGTTGCTGTACCGCTGAAGCGGGTCAACGCTGATATTTTTCCCGGGCCAATTGGCCCACGCCCATACGATCAAGGATGTGCATCGGGCACAGAATCGTGACCCGCACGGTTCCCGGCAGGCGGCTGATTTCGATGGAACCGTTGATGGTCGCGCGGTTGCGCACTTCGTCGATCGGCAGCCCGGTCACGGCAGCGGCGCGTTCCAGTCCGTTTTCTGTCGCGACATTAAGATTTATCCCACTGCCGATAAAGGTGATGGGTGCGTTCTCCTCGATCTCCACCTGGCCCCAGCGCTCGCCCAATGCCTTCACCCGCAGGCGTTGTTCCGCGTTCATCGGGCGCGCCATGGGCGGCAGGTCATCGAGGTTTTGCAGCAGGATCGGACCGTCCAGGCTCAGGCCTTTGATCACGTGCACCGTCAATTCGGTTTCTCCCGACACATCGGTGGCATGCCCGGCAATTTCGCCGTTGCCCTGCTGGGCATGCATATCACCCATGTACACCCCCGCGCCGGGGACTTTCACCGGGCAGATCAGGATGCAGCCCTCGCGCACCGAATTGGTGTCCATGTGGCCATCGGTTTTCGCGGCGTGGAGTTCTTCGTGGGTCATGCTGTAGCGATGGGGCGCGCCCACCAGGTACTGGCCGAAGTCGGCGCAGTTGTGGGAATCCGGCAGATCCCGTGAAGGCGTGGTGCCGATATTGCCCAGGAACGGGCGCATATGCGCGGCCAGGCCGGGGATGTCGGCGCGGGCCAGGGACAGGATCGAATGCTGTGCCGACAGTTCGGGCAGCGCCGACAGGTCCGAGGCCTTGCCGGCCAGGCGGTCTGCCACGGCCTGGTTGACCGTCAAACTTACCTGTTGCTCGGCATCCAGGACGATCACGTAGCCATTGCTGAAGCGGAATGCACTGACTTCGGCCCCGCAGGCATTGCAGCGGATAGCGTCTTCGCCAATGCCTTCGACATGGCTGGCGGGATGCTCTTGCCCGCAGTTGGAGCAGAACTTCGCGACAAACGGGTCGCCGTGGTAGCGCCCCTCGACAAAACTCATGACCCCCGAGGACTTGGCCAGGGAGGTGACCCGCATGCGTGTGATCTTCAGCGCCACCGCGTCCCCAACTTCTGCCCCGGCGATGAACACCGGCTGGGTGACTTCATGGCCGCCCTCGAAGGCCGGGGTGATCATCGGGCCCCAGCAGCCGGGCGGGGTGCCGGTGATCAAGGTGCCCCCGTCGGCCAGTGGCCCGAGCATTTTCTGGCTGGGGCCGAGCAGGCCGTTGGTGTAGGACGTGACGCTGAGGCGGTCGACAGCTGGGAGGTTATTCATTTTGTTTTCCTGGCCCTGGGTGATTGAATGTTCAACAGGCTTCATCACTTAACCGCCGGTGTGTATCTGTCGTGTGTCGCGCTGCCGCGATTGCCGGTCCGTGTGTATCTGAGGCGCATCCATACACACTCTGATACACCCGCAGTGGCGGACACGGGCAAATACAGATATCTCTGTTATCAAACCCATCAGAACGAGGTTGGCATGTCCAAACAAACAGCAGGGCGCTCCAGCGGGCGCATGATCACCTTCAAACGTCCGGATGGCGGGGACGTCAACGGCTACTTGGCCAGCCCGGCAGTACTCGAAGGCGCGCCGGCGATCGTGGTGATCCAGGAGTGGTGGGGCGTCAACGATCAGATCAAGGGCGTGGCCAACCGCTTGGCGGAGTGCGGTTACCGGGTGCTGGTGCCGGACCTTTATCGCGGCGCCTCCACGGTGGAAGAGGAAGAAGCTCACCACTTGATGGATGGTCTGGATTTTGGCGATGCGGTTTCCCAGGACATCAAGGGCGCTGTGCAGTACCTGCAGGCAGACTCGAAAAAAGTCGGCGTGACCGGTTACTGCATGGGCGGGGCGTTGACGTTGCTGGCGCTGAACGCAATTGCGGAAGTGGCTGCGGGCGTGGTGTGGTACGGCTTCCCGCCGCTGGAGTATCTGGATGCGTCGAAAATCAAGGCGCCGCTGATCGGGCACTGGGGCACGCAGGATGCCTTCTTCAACATCGACACCGTGGCTGAGCTGGAGTCAAAACTGCACGCGGCGGGTGTGGACGCGACTTTCCATCGCTACCTGGCGCGCCATGCGTTTGCCAACGAGACGGCGATTGGCGATGGTCGGATTGCAGACACGCAATACGATGCCGCCTGGTCGCAACTGGCGTGGGACCGCACGTTGACGTTCTTTGGCAAGACGTTATGGCAGGCGTAACACACGCCTTACCGGCCTACACATAACCCTGTGGTGAGGGCTTTCTATGGTGAAAGGGCTGGTCCTGTGGTGAGGGGCTTGTCCCCCTCACCACAGGACCAGCCCCCTCACCACAATAAACCCCAGCTACAACAATCCCACTGACGAACGGCAACGCATCACTCAGCCTCAGGCTGCCCAATCTCCGCCAATGCACTCGCATTGTTCTTGAACGCCGCCGCAAACGCTGCGCGGTTCTTGGCCATGAAGATACCGGCATCTTCAGCCTGCTTCTCGCTCAAGCCTTCGACGTTTTTCAACAGCACTTCCATCAGGGACTCTGCCAGTTCAAGCATCTGGTCGTGTGCGTCGGCAAGTTTGCGATCCACGAATGTAGTCTCCAGGTCACGGGTACTGCGATACAGGGTTTCAACAGCCATTTTTCGGCCTCGTCATCGGTGCAGTATTGAAGGGGGTAGCCCTTGGTTCGGGTTTCGCCATGCGTTCGTGCGAATACTGTATTTATATACAGCTAAAAGCATAAGCCAATCCATGGGCTTTGGGTAGTGGCTTTTTAATGTAGTTGGAATACGGGGGTTTGCAGCAAGAGAAATTTCTGACAACTTGCCGGGGTTGCGCCGGCTTCGTTCGTTCGCTTACCTTCCTCGGGCGCTGCAAATGCAGCGGACGGGCTTGGCGGCTCGGTAACGAAAGGCGTAACAACGTCCCAACAAGATTGCAGACGCTTCGTGGCGTTTGTATTCCTGTGTCATGACGGGTTGCGCATGGACCCTTCGGGGTGCCGGTTTTCATCTTTCGTACCGGTCCGCCAACCTTGTGCAATCCGTCACCCAATCTGCTTGGCGGCAGATGGGGACGGTTTTTAATACGGAAGAGTCTGATCATGAAAAAGATTACCCCGAGTCCCCCTTACGATTCACACACTGACACCCGTCTTCAAGCCGCAGCCAACCGCGCGATTGATTACTATCTGCGCCCTGAAACACCTGAACCACCTCCCGAACCCTCCTCGATTCTTTTCAGCGTTACGCCCAATGCCGACACGGAAACGTTACTCGCCAACGCCAGCGAAACGTTGAACAGTGCCCGTGAAATGGCCAGCAGCCTGGCTTTTGAGCTTGAAGGACCACAGCGAAGTTTGCTTCTGGCGATCCACCAACTGCTGGAAATGAGTGGTTTATTGATCGATCAAGCGTTGGATCAAGTCGCCCCGACCTGATGTTGGACTGCTAAGTCGTTCCTGCGCTGGTGGGAACGACTGCATAAGGAGCCACAATGAGTTTTCATGACGTTCCGGAATTGCCTGAAAGCGAAAGTTCTGCTGTTTCTTATGACCGTTGGTTCCGCGCCAACGTGCAGGCCGCCCTTGAAGACGCGAGACCAGGCATCCCTCATGATCAGGTCATGTCGGAAGTAAAGGCGCTGATAGATGTTAAGCGTTTGGCTCATAAACCCGATTGAAGTGCCTCATATCACCCCGCCACCATCTCACTCCCTGTTCCCTGGCCTTTTTTCTGCATGCAGAGAAACCGTCACGTCCAACCCGCATTATCCGGTCGAGCCGACCTAAGGAAGCATCATCGTGAAAATCAACTGGGCTGAAAACCTGCGCAAGACCGTGCACCAACTGGCCGAGTCCTTGGGAAATCTGTTCGTCGAGACCTTCCACTACCTGGCGCTGTTCGCCATTGGTGCGGTGACGGCCTACGCAGCGGTGATGGAGTTTCTGGGGATGCTGGAAACGGGGCACATCAAGATCGATGACATCTTGCTGCTGTTCATCTACCTGGAACTGGGGGCGATGGTCGGGATTTACTTCAAGACCAACCACATGCCGGTGCGCTTCCTGATCTACGTGGCGATCACCGCGCTGACCCGCCTGCTGATCTCCAACGTGTCCCACCACAACCCGCCCGACATCGGCATCATCTACCTGTGCGGCGGGATTCTGCTGTTGGCGTTCGCGATTCTGGTGGTGCGGTATGCGTCGTCGGCGTTTCCGTCGGTGAAGGTCGAAGGCCCGCGCCGCAAGGGCGAAGCGAGCCTTGAAACAGAGAAAGGCGAACTTTAAAGCCCGGCACTCAGCGGCGGCCGGCTGACCGGCGGCCGCTGCAACACTTTGTGGCTGTCCCCGTCGGTCATCACCGCCAATATCTCAATCGCGCTGTGCCCCTGCTCAATCGCAATCCCGAACTGCACACTTTGCACCAGCCGTTTCAGGCGCTGCGGGTCGTTGCGTTGTTCGGCGCTGATCATGCGTTTGGCCACTACGCCGTCTTCGTCGGACAGGGTCAGCATGATGCTGCCGTCCAGCCGTTGGATGCTCAAGTTGACCCGGTATTTCGGGGCGAAGGTGTCGGTGATGATCTGAAAAGGATTGTCCATGGTGCGTTACCGCCTGATAAGAACATGCAGTCATTGACGACCGGTGTCGGGATTAGTTCGCGTTTCCTGACCACCGGCCATTCGCTCGCTGAGGTTTTCACAAGGTCCGTTTTCCTCGAGTGCTGTACAGCAAGGGGCGTGCCGTACGAGCGTTCAGCATTGCCTTGAATTAACTGTGGGAGCTGGCTTGCCTGCGATTGCGGAGGATCAGCCGGCATTTATACCCACTGATCCACCGCCATCGCGGGCAAGCCCGGCTCCCACAGGGTGCGGCGTTCACTCAAGTCGTGGTGAGTGTGTCCTGTTTCAGGGCATGACCGAAAAAACGATCGCAGACAGCGCAATCAAGCCGATCAACACCACAAACACGTTGGACGCCTGGCCCGAGTACTGGCGCAAAGATGGCACTCGGCGGATGGCGTACATCGGCATCAGGAACAACAGGCAGGCGATGATCGGCCCGCCCATGGTTTCGATCATGCCCAGGATGCTCGGGTTGAAGGTGGCCACGGCCCAGCAGGTGAGCACCATGAATAGTGCGGTGCAGCGCTCCAGCCACTTGGCCGACATGCTGCGGTTGCGCCCGCGCAGGGATTTGACGATCAGGCCCTGGAAGCCTTCGCTGGCGCCGATGTAGTGGCCCAGGAAGGATTTGGTGATGGCCACCAGCGCGATCAACGGTGCAGCGTAGGCAATCACCGGCGTTTGGAAATGGTTGGCCAGGTACGACAGGATCGAGATGTTCTGCGCCTTGGCCGCTGCCAGGTCAGCCGGCGACAGGGCCAGTACGCAGCTGAAGCAGAAGAACATCACCGTCAGCACCATCATGCTGTGGGCCATGGCCAGGATGCCGCTGCTTTTGCGCTCGGCCTGCGGGCCGTACACGCGTTTTTGATCGACGGCGAAGGCGGAGATGATCGGCGAGTGGTTGAAGGAAAACACCATCACCGGGATCGCCAGCCACAAGGTCTTGAAGAACACCGGCAGGGGCATGCCTTCGCCGGCGGAGGCGAAGAAGGCGCCGTTCCAGTTGGGGATCAGGCTTACCGCCAACAGCAGCAGGGCGGCGACGAACGGGTACACCAGCACGCTCATGGCCTTGACGATCACGCCCTGGCCGCAGCGCACGATGGCCATCAGGCCGAGGATCAACACCAGCGACAAGATCGCCCGGGGCGGCGTTGCCATGTGCAGTTGGTGTTCCATAAAGCTGGTCAGGGTGTTGGTCAGCGCCACGCTGTACACCAGCAAAATCGGGAAGATCGCGAAGAAGTACAGCAAGGTGATCAGCTTGCCGGCGCCGATGCCGAAATGTTCTTCCACTACATCGGTGATGTCGCCGGATTTGCCCGACAACACAAAGCGCGTCAGCCCACGGTGGGCGAAGAAGGTCATCGGGAAGGCCAGCAACGCCAGCACGATCAACGGCCAGAAGCCGCCGACGCCGGCGTTGATCGGCAGGAACAAGGTGCCGGCACCGATGGCGGTGCCGTAGAGGCCGAGCATCCAGGTGGTGTCGTGTTTGTTCCAGCCGGTTGTCACGGTGGTCGTGGTCAGGTCTACAGCGGGATTTTCGGCAGCAGGTGTACGTACATCGGTCATCGTTATTGCCTCGTTATTATTTTTGCGCGGGCTCACGTTGGGACGGTCAGGGAATGCTCCTCAGCATTCCACCCAGCTAACGGCCAGGCCGCCCCGTGAAGTTTCTTTGTATTTGTCGTGCATGTCGGCGCCGGTGTCGCGCATGGTGCGGATCACCCGGTCCAGGGAGATGAAGTGTTTGCCGTCGCCGCGCAGGGCCATTTGCGTGGCGTTGATCGCCTTGACCGCCGCGATGGCGTTGCGCTCGATGCACGGCACCTGAACCAGCCCGCCGACCGGGTCGCAGGTCAGGCCCAGGTTATGCTCCAGGCCGATTTCGGCGGCGTTTTCCAGTTGCTCCGGGGACGCACCCAGCACGTCGGCCAGGCCCGCAGCAGCCATGGCGCAGGCGGAACCGACTTCGCCCTGGCAGCCGACTTCGGCGCCGGAGATCGAGGCGTTTTTCTTGCAGAGGATGCCGACGGCGGCGGCAGCCAGGAAGAAATTCACTACGTCATCGTCGGACGCGTCCGGGTTGAACTTCATGTAGTAGTGCAACACCGCCGGGATGATCCCCGCCGCGCCATTGGTGGGCGCGGTGACCATGCGCCCGCCGGCCGCGTTTTCTTCGTTGACGGCGAGGGCGAACAGGTTGACCCATTCCATGGCCGACAAGGTTGAAGTGATGACGTTGGGTTTGCCGATTTCCAACAGGCTGCGGTGCAATTTCGCAGCGCGCCGCGGCACATCCAGACCGCCGGGCAGGATGCCTTCGTGGCGCAGGCCTTGTTCGACGCATTCACGCATCACCGACCAGATATGCAGCAGGCCGCTGCGGATCTCGGCATCGCTGCGCCAGGCCCGCTCGTTGGCCATCATCAATTCGGAAACCCGCAGGCCGTGCTTGTTGCACAAGGCCAGCAGTTCGACGGCGCTGGAGAAGTCGTAGGGCAATTGCACTTCGCTGGTAGGCGCAATGCCGGATTCAGCTTCCGCCGCTTCGATGATGAAACCGCCGCCCACCGAGTAGTACGTCTGTTCGCTCAACAGGCCGTTTTCGTCGTAGGCGTGCAGGGACATGGCGTTGGGGTGGTAAGGCAGGCTTTCGTCCAGCAGCAGGAGGTCGTGTTGCCAGTTGAAGGCAATCGAGTTGCGGCCGGCGAGCAGCAATTGGCCGGACTCGCGCAACTGCTGGATGCGTGGGCCGATGCTGGTGGGGTCGATGCTGTCTGGCCATTCGCCCATCAGCCCTATTACGCAGGCRCGGTCGGTGGCATGGCCGACGCCGGTGGCGGACAGCGAGCCGTACAAACGCACTTCGACGCGACGGGTTTCGTCGAGCAATTGCTGGTCGGTCAGCGCCTGGACGAAGGTCGCCGCCGCCCGCATCGGGCCGACGGTATGGGAGCTGGAAGGACCAATGCCCACCTTGAATAGATCGAAAACACTGATAGCCATGCTAAACCCTTACAAGCAATGGAGTAGGAATCGCTGCCATCTTTTGTAGGACAAGCGGAATTGGCGCGATACTGAGCCTCTGGATCGGCACTGACCAACGAATTATCCTAAGACACCCTTTAGCAGGACTAAACCCTATGGCTCGCCCGCTTCATGGCCAGACTTACGTCTGGTTGCACGTTTTTTCCTGCGCCGCGCGGCATTTGTCGTTCACCCGCTGCGCCGAAGAACTGCACATCACCCCGGGCGCGGTCAGCCAGCAAATCCGCCAGTTGGAGGAGCGTTTGGGCTTCCGGCTGTTCCATCGGCGCGCACGCGGGGTTGAGCTGAGTGCAGAGGGCCAGCGGCTGGCGATCACCGTGGGCGAGGCCTATGGCAGCATCGATGCCGAGTTGCAGCGGCTGGATGCGGGGATGATCAGCGGTACGTTGCGCCTGCGCTCGATTCCGTCGTTTCTCGGCAAATGGCTGACCCCGCGCCTGCCGCGTTTGCAGCAGCGCTTCCCGGATATTCAACTGCGCATGGTGGCCGAAGACAGCAGCATCGCCCTGTACGAGGGCGACTTCGACCTGGCCATCGACCTGAACGACGGCAGCTACCCCGGGTTGTTATCCACAGCCCTGCTGGACGAGCAGATCTTCCCGGTGTGCGCACCCAGCCTGCTGCGCGGGAGACCGCCGCTGCATGGCCCCGCTGACCTGGTGCATTTCCCGCTGTTGCACGACATTACCGCCTGGCGTGGGAGTTATGAGTATGCAGAGTGGGAGTTTTACCTGAATGCCATCGGCTACGACGCTGCCGACGTGCGGCGCGGGCATACCTTCAACCGTAACCACCTGACCATCGAAGCGGCGATTGCCGGCATGGGCGTGGCGATTGCCCGGCGCACCTTGCTCAATGACGAACTGGAACGTGGCACGTTGATCGTGCCGTTCGGCCTGGCGGTGCCTAATCACAAACGGTATGTGCTGCTGTATGCGCCGGGCGCGCTGAGCCATCCGGGCGTGCGGGCGGTGCATGACTGGCTGGTGGAGGAAGCCGGGATTTTTCGCGGATTGCACCCGTTGGGAGAGGGGCAATTGTAAGGAAGTTGGCGGTAAGAAGATGTAACCAACTCCCCACCCTAACAGCGTTTTTGGTTGTAGTCAGGGTTAATTTGTAATGTGGGATTTATCTTTGCAAAGGGCTTGAAATGTTCCTCTGTCTGCTCAATTGTGTAATCAGGAGGTCATGGTTTTCACCCATCCGGTGAAGCAGGAATGGCCTTCCGCGAGCTAGCTGAAATAAGGGAAAACTATGCAAATCCAAGTCAATAGCGATAACCATATTGAAAGCAGCATCCGACTGGAGGAGTGGGTACGTACCACCATTGAGAGCACGCTCGAACGTTATGAAGAAGATCTGACCCGCGTCGAGGTTTATCTGCGGGACGAAAACGGTGACAAGCCCGGTCCACATGATCTGAGTTGCCGACTGGAAGCACGGCCAAAAGGCCATCAACCGATTTCGGTCCTCCATAAAGCCGATACGCTGGAACAGGCGATCGATGGTGCGGCCACCAAGCTGGAGCATGCGCTGGAACATCTGTACGGCAAACTGCGCGGCAAACCACGCGCCGCGGGTCAAAGCCTGCCCAACACCAAGGCCGACGAGGCCGAGCTTGAAGAGGAATTCCTGGAAAACGAACAGGCTGCGCTTAACGGCTGATAGCTGATACTTTTTCATCCCCACTGAAAACGGGCCTGCAGATGCAGGCCCGTTTTTTTATGCGCAAAAGGTCAGCGCGGGCTGCGCCGGAAAAAGCTGCGGCTCAAGACCGCCAGTGCGCACGCGCCCAAACCGGCGTAGACCATGGCCCAACCGGCACCGTTGCGCAGCGCGGCCTGGGCGATCACCTGGCCCTGGGGCAACACCTCCAGCTTGCCGGCGGCGATGTCCTGGCTGAGGGTGGCCAGTTGTGCGGTGTCGGGCAATGCGCCAGCCAGGTAATGAGCGATCCCGAGGATCAACACCAATCCCATCAACGCGATATTGAGTGCCAGGGTGATCAGCCGTGCGCTGAAGTCGATGCCCGAGGCCATGCCCGCGCGGTCGGACGACACCGAGCCGGTGGTGGTGTTGGTGGTGGGCGAGTTGGTCAGCGCCAAGCCGCTGCCAGCAATCCCACAGGCGATCAGGATCAATACCACACTGGGCTGGTCGCTATGGTTGATCGCGGCCATGGCCATAAACCCCACGCCCATCAAGCCCAGGCCCAACGGGATGATGCGTTCGGCGCCGTAGCGCAGGGCCAGGCGTTCGGCCAGCGGCGGTACCACCAGCGTGGGCAGGGTGTAGGCGAGCAGGGCGAGGCCGGTGAGCATCGTGTCGTAACCCAGGCCGGCCTGGAAATACAGCGGCAGGTAGATCATGAAGGGCCAGAAGCTGAAGTTCATGCCGATCGAACCCATCAGCGCGCCGTTGAAGCGCGGGATGCGAAACACCGAGAAGTCGAACATCGGGTGCGGGCTGCGCCGCTCAATCACCACGAACAACAGCAAGCCGGCCACCGACAGTCCGGCCCAGCCGAGCATGGCCGGGGTGGCAAAGCCGCTCGCGGTGCCCTGGGTGATGAAATAAACCAGCGCAAACACCGCCAGGGTCAGGGTGGTCATGCCGGCGATGTCGAGGCGATGGGCCGCCGGGTCACGGGATTCCTGCACGCTGATGCGCAGCAAGGCCAGGGTGACCAACGTGAGCGGCACATGCACCAGGAACACCCAGCGCCAATCCGCGACGGCCAGAATCAACGCGCCCACCATCGGCCCGAAACCCAAGCCCACACCGGCGATCACGCCCCACACCGCAAAGGCCCGTGCCCGTGCCGCCGGCTCGCTGAACTGGTGTGACAGGATCGCGAACTGGCAGATCATCATGGCCCCGGCACCCACGCCCTGGACAAAACGCGCCGCGATCAGCGTGGAGGCGTCGTTGGCCAGCCCGCAGGCCAGCGACGCCAGCCCGAATACCCACAGGCACAGCACCAGCATGCGCCGCCGGCCGAAACGATCGGCCAAGGTGCCCGCCGCCATCAGCACGCTGGTGCAGGCCAGGGTGTAGGCGTTCATGATCCATTGGGCGTCCTGGAAACCGGTGCCCAATTGCTGTTCAAGGGTGGGCAGGATGACCGGCACGCTGGAAATCTCCAGCCCGAACATCAGCGCCACCAGGCACACGGCGGTGAGCGCGAGGCCGTCCCTGGCGGTACGCGGCGGGCTGATGGCGGATACAACGGCGTCGGATGGCATGGCCTCTTCCTTTCGATGGGGGAAGGTGTCATTTTTGCGGGAATAGGATTCTTTATTGGCGATACTTATTCCTGTGATAAGGGAATTAGGGGCGACAAACGACCATGGCTACCCCGCGCTTTGATGGTGTTGAACTGTTTTTGCAGATCGTCGAGAGCGGCAATCTGACGGAGGCCGCCGAACGGCTGAACCTCACGCGCTCGGCGGTGGGCAAGGGCCTGGCTCGCCTGGAGGCGCGGCTGGGCACGTCTTTATTGCAACGCTCCACCCGGCGCCAGCGTTTGACCGAAGACGGGCAGGCCTATTACGAGCATTGCCTGCGGGCGCTGTCGGAGTTGGAAGCCGCCGAATCCGTGCTGGAAAGCGGTCGCCAGCAACCCCGCGGACGGTTGCGGGCGAGCTTGCCGCTGGCGTTCGGTCACCATTATGCGGCGCCGGCGTTGTGGGGGCTGATGGACCGTTTTCCGCAGTTGGAGATCGAGATTTCCTTCTCCGACCGGTTGATCGACCTGGCCCAGGAAGGCTTCGACCTGGCGGTACGCATCGGCGCTTTGCCCGACACCGACCGCCTGAGCGCACGCCGCCTGGGTGAACAGGCGATTGCCCTGGCGGCGTCACCCGCGTACTTGCAGCGCACACCCCGAATCGACTCCATCGAGGACCTGGCCGGGCACCGGGGCATTGCCTATCGCAGCAATGCCTCGCACCGGGAACGGGTGGCCTCGCCGTTGATCCTCGATGACCTGCAGGCCGTGGCCGATGCTGCCATTGCCGGGGTCGGCCTGGCCTGGTTGCCCAGTTGGCTGATCGCCCACTACGTGTTGCGTGGGCAACTGCAGGCGGTACTGCCGGGCCACCGCGAGCAGCCGATGCCGATCCATGTCATCTGGCCCACGGCGACGCACATGCCGGCCAAGACCCGCTGTGCCATCGACGCGTTGGTGGCCGGCACACCGTCGTGCCTGGCGGGCAGTTGATCAGAACGCGATGGACGTCTGCACATACAGCGTGCGCGGCTCACCGACGTATTTGCCCTTGTTGTTGTCGTCAAACGAGCGGGTGTAGTACTGCTTGTTGAAGATGTTTTTCACACCCACCGCCACGTTCAAGTCCGACAGCTGCGGGCCAAAGTCGTACGCCGCGCGGCTGCTGAACAGCATGTAGCCAGGGATGCGTCCGGTGCTGCCATCGGCACTTTCCGCTTCAGTATTGGCGTTGTCGGCGAACTGGCTGCTCTGGTAGCTGCTGTCCACATTCAACTTCCAGCGACCTTCGGTGTAACCCACGCCCAGCGTGCCTTTGTGCCTGGAAGAGAAGGGCACGCGGTTGCCTTTGTTCGGGCCGTCTTCGCGGATGGTGGCGTCGACGTAGGCGTAGGTCGCGTACACATCAAAACCGGCGAGCGCGGGGCTCAAGCCGTCGAGGGCATAGTTGATGCTGGACTCGATGCCCTGGTGGCGGGTCTCGCCACGGGCGATCACGGTGTCGTTGGTCTGGTTGCTGTCGTACTGGTTGTCGAAGTTGATCAGGAATGCGCCGATTTCCGCGCGCAAGGTGCCGTTGTCATAGCGCGTGCCGAGTTCCCAGGTACGGGCCTTTTCCGGCTTCACTTCGCCGCTGGTCACGCGGTTGGGCATCTGGCTGTATTGCACGCTGCCGAACGAACCTTCGGTGTTGGCGTAGAGGTTCCAGTCATCGGTCAGGTGGTAGAGCACGTTCAACGCCGGCAGGGCAGTGTTGTAGTCACCCTTGTATTTGACGTTGCTGAGGTTGTTGGTCTGCTGGGACTCGATCATCTCGTAGCGGATGCCCGGGGTGATGGTCCACTTGCCGATATCAATCCGGTCGTCGACGAAGAATGCGTTGGCTTCGGTGCTGCCCCGGGTGTCGCGGTCGTTGCGGCTGTCGGTGGTGGGCAGTTGCTGGTTGGCGGCAATCGGCGTGCGGTAGCGCAGTTCGTGGCCGGCTTCGTTGATGTAGCGGTAGCCCACGCCGACTTCGTGGCTGGTGGGGCCGAGGTCGAAGCCTTGGGCAAAGCGGGTTTCGAGGCCGCGTACCCAATACTCGCGGGGCGACAGGGAGAGGAAGCTGCCCTGGTCCAGGTAGCCACTGCGCAAGGTGGTGGTGAAGAAGCTGTTGACGGTGAATTCCCGGCGATCCTCCTGGTAGCGATAGCCTGCGTTGAACAGGGTGCGGCGGCCCCAGAACTGGTCGTAGGGGCGGGTGGACTGATACGGGTCGGCCTTGTAGGCCGCGGTGCTCAAGCCACCTGGCATATCGGCCTTGCCTTCGTAGTACTGCGCCATGGCGTTGAAGCTGTTGGCGTCGTCCAGCTGGTATTTGCCCTTGAGGATCAGGTCGTCGATGCGGGTGTCGCTGTTTTCGCGCCAGTCACCGCCACGGGTGCCGGAATACAGGATCGCGCCGCCCAGGCCGTTGTCTGCCGTGCCGCCGGCCAGCAGGTTGCCGGTGGTCTTGAAGCCGTCGTGGCTGGAAGACGGGCTGGTTTCGGTCTGCAGGCCACCTTTTACCGTCGGCGCATCGGGAATCGCGCGGGTGACGAAGTTGACGATGCCGCCGACGTTCTGTGGGCCATAACGCACGGCACCGCCGCCGCGCACCACGTCCACCGCGTCCATGTTGCCCATGCTGATGGGCGCGAACGACAACTGTGGCTGGCCATACGGCGCGAACGGTACCGGGATGCCGTCCATCAAGACCGTGGAGCGCGAGGCGAGGCGGGGATTAAGCCCGCGAATGCCGAAGTTCAGCGCCATGTCGTGGCTGCCGGTGCCGTTGTTTTCCGGGGCGTTGACCCCGGGAATGCGGTTGAGCACGTCGCGGGCCTGGGTCGCGCCCTGGCGTTCGAATTCTTCGCGGCGGATCACGTCCCGTGCGCCCGGGTGTTCGAAGACGTTGGTTTGCGCCGCATCGCCCAGCCAGTCGCCCACCACGTTGGAGGTGCCCAGCTCAAGGGGCGCCGGGGCATTGGCCGGTTGCAGGCTGAAGGCATTGTTGCCCTCGGCGCGGGCTTGCAGGCCGGTGCCTTTGAGCAAGGTATTCAAGCCTTCCTCGGCGGTGTAGTTGCCCGACAGGCCGTGGCTTTGCACGCCGGCCGTCACGTCCGAGCCAAACGAAATCAGTACGCCGGCTTCCCGGCCAAATTGATTCAACGCGGCTTCCAGTGAAGTGGGGGCGATGCGGTAGGGCTTGGCATCAGCCGCCATCACGTAGGGCACGGCGCTGAAACTGAGGCTGGCCCCCAGCAACAAGTGGCGCAGGGTGCGGGCGAGGGGCGTCAGGCGGGTCGGTTGCTGGGGCATGAAGTGCGGTCCTGAGAAGGAAGGATCAAGGGGGGCTTTCCTTCTCTGTCACGCGAGGGCTGGAAAACGGCTCACGGGTTTTGAAAATAATTCAGGCACGGGCTTCGACGGTCACCCAGTAGCGGGTAAACCGCCGGACCTTGACCGGCAGGCTGACCTGCAGCAGGTCCAGAATCCGCTCGCTGTCGTCCAGCGGGTAACTGCCGGAGATCAGCAGGTTGGCCACTTGCGGGTCGCAGTTGAGCTGGCCACGGCGATAACGGCTCAGTTCGGCGAGGAAATCTTCCAGGCGCATGTGGGCCGCCACCAGCATGCCATCGGCCCAGGCCCCGCTGCCGGCATCCGTGGGGCGCGCGGTATCCCAGCCTTTGCGGGTGAAATTGACCTGATGGGCTTTCTCCACCGACAGCGGCAAACCGCTATAGGTGTTGGGCATCACGTCAACGTGCCCATCAAACACCGCCAGCTGCGTGTGATCGTTGAACTGCCGCACGTTCAGCCGCGCGGCCTGGGCGCTGAGCAAGCCCTGGGTCGTGATGACCCGCAGCGGGGTGTTGCCGGGTTTGGCGGTCAGCAGGATTTCGCCTTCGAGCAAGCGGATCAAGCGTTGCTGGCCATCAAAGTGCACATCCACGGCGCTGCCGGTGTTGAGCTGCAACTGGCTGCCATCGGCCAACTGGAACTTGCGCCGCTGGCCGATGGGGCTGCGGTAATCGGCGCTCAACGGCGGCAGGATATGTTGCTGGCGCAGGCCCCAGACCGCTGCCGAGCCGGCGCCGAGGATCAGCAACAGTTTCAGCGCCTGACGGCGGCTGCCGGATTTCGGCGCATTCAACGCGGCGTGAGCCAGGGGTGAGGGCATCCCGCGCAACCGCTGGTTGACCCGCTGGATTTGCTCCCAGGCCCGCTGATGTTCGCTGTGGGCGTCCAGCCATTGTTGCCAGGCTGCCTGTTTGCGCGGGTTGAGCGGGCCCTGCTGCATTTCCATCAGCCAGTGCACCGCTTGTTCGGCGACGTGGGTAGAGAAGCTCATAAGGCGAAGTAGCAGCGCATGGCCGCTTTATTCAGGTGGCGCTTGACCGTGGCGATGGAGATCCCCAGTTCCGCGCCGATTTGCGCGTAGGTCAGGCCGTCGAGCTGGGACAGCAGGAACGCGCGTTTAACCACGGGCGCCAGGCCATCCAGCAGTTGGTCCAGCTCCATCAGGGTTTGCAGGATGATTGCCCGCTCTTCCTCCGACGGCGCCACGTGCTCGGGCATTTGCGCCAGGGCGTCGAGGTAGGCGCGCTCCAGGTCCTGGCGGCGGTAATGGTTGAACAGCACACGCTTTGCGATGGTGGTGAGGAAGGCGCGGGGTTCGATCAGCGTCGGGGTTTCCCGTGCTGTGAGCACGCGAATGAAGGTGTCCTGGGCCAGGTCGGCGGCGCTTTCAGGGCAGCCGAGCTTGCGTCGCAACCAGCCGGTGAGCCAGTGGTGATGGTCGTGGTACAGGACTTCGACGGTGTTGGACGGCTGCAACGCGAACACTCCGGCAGCATGCGCATGCTTTAGAGAACAAGAATTGTTCGCATTGTAGGGCGAGTAGGACGGTTCGGCAATTGCCAGGGATGCGTTCTCTTTTGCTTATGAGAATATTTATCATTAATATTGCGCACTGACGAACCTGGCGCCTTGTGCATGAAACGCAAAACCTCACTTCCCGTGTCCTACCGTCTGGCCGTGACTTCGCGCGTGCTGGCGGCGGTGGTCGGCGGTTACCTGCTGGCCTCGCTGGCCAGCGTGTGCATGACGCTGTGGCTGCCCACCGGCCGCGCCGATGCAGTGATCAGCGGCATGCTCAGTTCGTTTGTCTTCTATCTGTTGGCGGTGATCTGGTGTTTTGCCTGCCGTACCGCCTGGCGCGCCTGGTTTGGCGTGTTGCTGCCCAGCGCGATTCTGGCCACGTTCGCCGGGTTGACGTATTGGATGGCGCGCACATGAAAGAGGGCTTTCGCCAGGCCATGGCCTGGTTGCACACCTGGGCCGGGCTGATTTTTGGCTGGCTGCTGTTTGCGATTTTTCTGACGGGCACCCTGTCGTATTTCAAAGACGAAATTACCCACTGGATGCAGCCCGAAGTGCAGGCGCATCCCGTCGACGACGCTCGTAGCCTGGCCGCCGCCCAAACGTATTTGCAGCAACAGGCGCCCAACGCCGCGCGCTGGTTTATTACCTTGCCGAGCAGCCGTGAGCCGGGTTTGTCGGTGATGTGGCAAGACAAGGTCGACCCAGGCAAGCGCGGCAACTTCGTCGAAAAACTCCTCGATCCCGTCAGCGGCCAGCAGGTCCAGGCCCGGGAAAGCAGGGGTGGCGAATTCTTCTACCGCTTCCACTTCCAGTTGCAAATGCCGTATCCGTGGGGTCGCTGGCTGTCGACTATTGCGGCGATGGTGATGTTGGTGGCGTTGATCACCGGGATCATCACCCACAAGAAAATCTTCAAGGACTTCTTCACCTTCCGCCCGCGCAAGGGCCAGCGCTCCTGGCTCGACGGCCACAACGCCGTGGGTGTGCTGGTGCTGCCATTCCACTTGATGATCACCTACAGCAGCCTGGTGATTTTCATGAGCATGGTGATGCCGGCGAGCATCCTCGCTTCTTACGGCAACGACACCCGGGCGTTCTTCAATGATGTGTTCCCGGCCACCGACAATGCGCCGGCCCTTGGCCAGCCGGGGCAGTTATTGCCGCTGGGGCCTATGTACGAGCAGGCGCGCGAGCAGTGGGCCGGTGGGCACGTCGGACGGTTGGTGGTGAACAACCCAAGCGACGTGAATGCCTCGGTCAATGTGTTCCGCGCCGGGTCGGAACGCGTGGTGCACGACTTTGGCAGCACCGCCTCATTCAGCGGCACCACCGGCGAGCTGTTGCGGGTCAGCGGCGAGCAGTCGTTGCCGGCGGCGATCGGCGGCAGCTTCTACGGTTTGCACATGGGCCATTTCGCCGGCCCGGTATTGCGCTGGTTGTATTTCATCTGCGGCCTGGCGGGTACGGCGATGATCGGCACCGGGCTGGTGATGTGGCTGGGCAAGCGTCAGCTCAAACACACCAAAACCGGGGTGATGCCGTTTGAACTGCGGCTGGTGGACGTGCTGAACATCGCCAGCATGTCGGGCTTGATGATCGCCATTGCGGTGTTTTTCTGGGCCAATCGTCTGTTGCCGGCAAGCTTTGTCGGGCGCTCGGACTGGGAAGTAAACGCGTTCTTTATTGCCTGGGGCTTGAGCGTTTTGCACGCCATTGTCCGCCAGGGGCGCCGCGGTTGGATCGAGCAATTGAGCGTGGGCGCGATGTTGTTTATCGGTGTGCCGGTGCTCAACGCTTTGACCACATCGCAGCACTTGGGTGTGTCGCTGGCCAACGGCGACTGGGCCATGGCCGGTTTCGACCTGACGTGCCTGGGCAGCGGCGTGTTCCTCGCCTGGGCTGCCTGGAAAATGCAGCACCGCCGCGCCCCTCAGCCCAAGGCCGAACGTGCCCGGCCGTTGACCCTCAAGGGCGAGGTGAACTGAATGCTGTTGGCGCTGCTGCTGTGTTACGCAGGGTTTACCGCGTTGTGCCTGTCCATGGACCGCCACCATGGCGAACTGCTGCACAGTAAACCCTCGCCGCGTCGGCGCCTGGGTTTGCGCGTGGGCGGCTGGCTGCTGTTGATCGTCTCGATCTGGCCCGCCGTGCGCGCGACTGGCTGGAGCCAGGGTTTGGTGGAGTGGTGCGCGGTACTGATGCTCAGCGGGTTGCTGCTGGTGTTGCTGTTGCCGTATCGGCCAAGGCTGGCCTTGATTCTGGCGGGCGTCGGCCTGCTGGCCAGCCCGATTGCGGCCTTCGCCACCCTTTGAGCTCATCCTTGATGATCACCACGCCACCCGAACCCAACGAACAGCACGCAGACGCGGCAGGCGGGCGGGCGCATTTTCTGCAGGTGTTCCTGTCCCAGCGTTCGCAGATGGAAGCCTTGGTCAGTCGTCGTGTGGGTTGCCGTGCGACGGCGGCGGACCTGGTGCAGGATTTGTTCCTGCGTTTCTGGCGCCGGCCGCTGGTGCAGGTCGAGGAACTCAGCACCTACTTGCTGCGCTGCGCGGGCAATATCGCCATCGACCACCTGCGCAGCGAAGGCGCCCGGGTGCGCAGCAGTGAAGGCTGGCTGCCCGAGCAGCAGGACAACCAGGGCTCCGAACCCCAGGCCGCGCTGGAAGCGGGCAATGACTTGCGCCATGTCGAAGCGGCCTTGCGCAGCCTGCCGGAACGGACCCGGCAGATTTTCCTGCTCAACCGCATCCATGGCCGCAAGTACGCGGAAATCGCCAAGGCCATGGGGCTGTCCCAAAGTGCCGTGGAAAAACATATGATGCGTGCCCTCGAAGCCTGCAAGGCCAGCCTTCGTGACCCATCGCCAAGGAAAGCACCGTGAATTCCACTGCCAGCGTCACCCCGACGCCCGACCAGGAACAGGCCGCACTGGCGTGGCTGAGTCTGTTGCACGACCAGCCCAGCAGCGGCGACCAGGCCACCTTCAGCCGTTGGCTGCGGGCCGACCCGGCGCACGTGGAGGCCTACGCCCAGGCTCAGGTGCTGTGGGAACTGAGTGAAGTGCCGGCGAGAAAGTTGGCCGGTGAGGACGCCTTGGCGTTGCAGGGCTACTTGAACGCGATGAACACCTCGAAGCGCTCCGGTGTGCGGCGCTGGTCCGGCGCGCTGGCGATGGCCGCCTGCCTGCTTGTGATGCTCTCGATGGGGGCCGGGTGGCAGCCGTCGCGCTGGGTCGATGACTTCGGTGCCGATTACGTCACCGCGCCGGGGGAGGTGAAGACCGTCACCCTGGCCGACCAAAGCCAGGTCACCCTGGACGCGGACAGCGCCATCGCAGTGGATTTCAAGCATGGCGAGCGCCATGTCCAGCTGCGCCGTGGCGCCGGCTTTTTCAGCGTGACCCACACCGGCGAATCCTTTGTGGTCGAGGCCGGCAGTGGCGAAGCGCGGGTGCTGGGCACGCAATTCGAAGTGCGCCTGCAGCCGGCGGGCGCCCAGGTGACGGTGTTGTCCGGGCGGGTCGGCGTGACGCCGTCCAAAGATGGCCAGCAACAGATTCTGACCGCCGGCCAGCAAGTGGCCTACGCCGACGGTGTCGCCGATGAGCTGCACGCGGTCGACAGCGAATCGCGACTGGCCTGGCGTGACGGTTGGCTCAATTATTACAAGGCGCCCCTGGCCGATGTGGTGCAAGACCTCGGTCGTTACTACCCCGGGCGTATTCTCCTGCTCAATGACGACCTCGCCGCCCGGCGTGTCAGCGGCAGTTTCCCGAGCAAGGACCCCCAGGCGGTGCTCAATGCCCTGCAGGCGGTGCTGGGGTTCGAACAACACTCGCTGCTCGGTCGGATGATCGTATTGCGCTAGATACAGAGCGCTACGCTGCAATGGCGTAGCGCTGTCATTACTTGCACCGATTTCCCTTGAAAATCCCCCTGTCTTGGCACATCCGTGTTTGCGGACCTTTCATTTAACCTTCATCGCAATCGCCAAAACCTGTAACCAAATCGTTACGTGATGCACGGATGATCCTCGGATTCCTGAGCAGGTGGTCAGGAAGATTGGCGGCGCTGTTCACCCGGCCGAAATCGCCAATACCTCCCCCAAACAACAGATAGATGCATGTAAGGGATCTACTCGTGACCTACAACAAACTCTATGCCCTGCTTTTAGCATCGGGCCTGGGCGGCTTTGCGCCGCTGGTTTTGGCAGACGACTCCCAGGACGTCGGTTCGGTGCACGTCGCCGGCGAACGTACCCTGGGTACCGGCCACATGATTCAGGAAGAAAGTGCCAAGGCCCGGTCCACCGTGACCAAGGAAGCCATGGACGAAATGTCCCCGACGGCCAACGCCATCGACAAGCTCAAATACACGCCGGGCATCAACGTTTCCAACGATGACGCCAGCGGCATGAGCGGCACCAGCTTCACCATGCGCGGCATGAACTCCGACCAGGTCGGGGTTTCCATGGACGGCGTACCGATCAACGACTCCGGCAGTTATGGCGTGTACGCCAACCAGTTGGGCGACCCGGAAAACGTCGGCGAAGTGTTTGTCACCCAGGGCTCCTCTGAAGCGGACGGCCCGCACATCGGTTCCAGCGGCGGCAACATCGGCATGGTCACGATCCGGCCGACCAAAGAGCCAGGGTTATTCGTCAAGCAGTCCATGGGCTCGAACAACCTGACAAAGTCCTTCGCCCGTATCAACACCGGCGACCTGGGCGGCTTCAAGACCTGGGTGTCGGCCTCTCATACCGAGGGCGACAAGTGGCGCGGCAAGGGCACCCTGCGCGGCGACAAGGTGGAGTGGAGCACACTGTTCGAAGACGACAACGGCAACACCAGCAACTTCACCATGAAGTACAACACCCAGGAGAACTACAACTACAACACCCTGAGCAAGGCCCAGTTCCAGCAACAGGGGCGGCGTCTGGATTACGCGGAAACCCCGGTCTACAAGAACGGCTTGCTGTCGTCCTCCTACAAGCTCAACCGCAACCCGTTCGAAAGTGTCATGACCACCTTCACCCAGCGCTGGCGCCTGCGTGATGACCTGGCCCTGACGGTTGCGCCTTACTACTACTGGGGCAACGGCGGCAGCTTCAGCGGCCAGACCGCGACCAACCTGGGGCCGAAGTCCGACAAGGCCGGCAACTACGACCTGAGCAACCTCAAATCGGCCAACTACTATCGCCCCTCGTGGACCGAGACCTGGCGCCCTGGCGTCACCGTCAAAATGAAATGGGACATCAACGAGGAGCACAGCCTGGACTACGGCTACTGGTACGAGCGCGCTCGCCAGCGCCAGACCCAGCCGTATATCGGGATCAACAGCGAGGGGGCACCGGACGACGTCTGGGGCGATTACAACAGCGGCGGCCAGGTGGTCGACAAGAACGGCAAGACTGTCCAGGGTCGTCATCAATACACCGTCACCCCGGCCCAGAAACTGTGGGTGCAGGACAGCTGGCAAGCCACGCCAGACCTGAGCTTTGTCGGCGGCCTGGCGTACCAGTACGTCGAGCGTGACGGCGACAACCTCGGTAGCCTGTACGACAAGCCGGAAAAACGTAACGCCCGCTACCATCAGTTCCTGCCGAACTTCAGTGCCAAGTACCAGGTCGACGAGAGCAACCAGGCGTTCTACAACGTCACCCGCAACATGCGTACGCCGCAGAACTACGTGCTGTACAACAAGGGTGATTCCCTCAACCTCAACCCCGAGTTGAGCTGGAACCAGGAGCTGGGCTGGCGCTACACCGAAGAGAAAATGGCCCTGAGCGCCACCCTGTTCTACATCACCTTCAAGGACCGTCAGCTGTCGACCACCGACTTGAACGGTGACTACGTGATGGCCAACGTGGGTGACGTGACCAACAAAGGCCTGGAGCTGGAGTGGAGCGGCCTGCTGCCGTACAACTTCAACTATTACGCGTCGTACACCTACACCAAGTCCGAGCAGCAAGACGACTTTGTCAGCAAGAACGTACTGTTGCCGACCAAGGGCAACCAGTTGGCCAACGTCCCGGAGAACATGTTGAACCTGGTGTTCGGGTATGACGACAAGCGCTACTACGGCAACATTGCCGGCAAGTACGTCGGTGCGTTCTACGGCGACTTGACCAACAACGAGAAAATCTCCGGGCGCACGGTGTTTGACCTCAACGCCGGTATTTACCTGCCGGTGGACAAAAAGGTCTTCAAGTCGGCCGCGCTGCGGTTCTCGATGCTCAACGTGCTCGACAAGGAATACCTGAGCTCGGCGCGTACCGTGTCGTTCAACTCGGCGCCGGTGAATGGCCTGGCGGCCAGTTCGGCGTACTACAACGTGGGTGAAGAACGTACGGCGATGGTTTCCCTGGAGGCCAATTTCTAAGCCACACACCTTCCTGGGTGGGAATGGGCTTGTGTGGGAGCCGGGCTTGCCCGCGATGCAGGCGCCTCGGTCAGTCAGTTGCACCGAGGTGATGCTATCGCAGGCAAGCCAGCTCCCACACTGGGTGGGGCTGGATTACTTCAAGGCTGCCATGATCGCTTCCGGGTTGTAGTCCCGAATCAGCGTGCCGTTCACGTCCACAAACGGAATCCCGCCACCCCCCAACGCCTCGTACGCCTTGCGCGCCTGGGCGTCCTTCTCGATATCAAACGCCTGGTAGGGAATCCCTTTGGAATCCAGAAAGCGCCGGATCTGTTTGCAGTAGCCGCACCACTCGGTGGAATACAGCACCACGCGCGCCGCTGCGCGTGTCTGCTCCGGCACTACCTGCGAGGGGTTGAACAGCCGCTCGATCTTGCCCCAGTTCTGGAAAACCACCACCACCAGCAATACCAGCAGGACTTTCTTCAGAACCCCGCCCAGCATCAGTTGCGACGCTTGAGCTGGTCGGTCAACTGGGTCGGCAGGCCCTTGATGATCAAGGTGCCGGCGGCTTCGTCGTATTCGATCTTGTCGCCCAGCAGGTGCGCTTCAAAGCTGATGGACAGGCCTTCGGCGCGCCCGGTGAAGCGGCGGAACTGGTTCAGGGTGCGTTTATCCGCCGGGATTTCCGGCGACAGGCCGTAATCCTTGTTGCGGATGTGGTCGTAGAAGGCTTTTGGCCGCTCTTCGTCGATCAGCCCCGACAGCTCTTCCAGGCCCATTGGCTCGCCGAGCTTGGCCTGGCTGCTGGCATAGTCCACCAGGGTCTTGGTTTTTTCGCGGGCCGACTCGTCCGGCAGGTCTTCGCTTTCCACAAAGTCGCTGAAGGCCTTGAGCAGGGTGCGGGTCTCGCCCGGGCCGTCGACGCCTTCCTGGCAGCCGATAAAGTCACGGAAGTACTCCGAGACCTTCTTGCCGTTCTTGCCTTTGATAAACGAGATGTACTGCTTGGACTGCTTGTTGTTCTGCCACTCGGAGACGTTGATCCGCGCGGCGAGGTGCAGTTGGCCCAGGTCCAGGTGGCGCGACGGGGTCACGTCCAGTTGGTCGGTCACCGCCACGCCTTCGCTGTGGTGCAGCAGGGCGATCGCCAGGTAATCGGTCATGCCCTGTTGGTAGTGGGCAAACAGCACGTGGCCGCCGGTGGAGAGGTTGGACTCTTCCATCAGCTTTTGCAGGTGTTCCACCGCGATGCGGCTGAAGGCGGTGAAATCCTTGCCGCCGTCGAAATATTCCTTCAACCAGCCGCTGAACGGGTGCGCGCCGGACTCGGCATGGAAAAAGCCCCAGGCCTTGCCTTGTTTGGCGTTATAGCTCTCGTTGAGGTCGGCAAGCATGTTCTCGATCGCAGCCGACTCGGCAAGCTCGGAGTCGCGGGCGTGGAGAACTGCGGGTGTGCCGTCGGGTTTTTTGTCGATCAGGTGGACGATGCAATGACGGATCGGCATGGGCTTCTCGGCTGGTTGAAGGGGAGTGGTGAGGCTCCCGGAAAAAGTCGCCAGTGTACCGCACCCGCTGGGGATGGCGCTGTTCGGAGGGCATTTTGGGCACCCTCCGACGGTCCATATGCCTTTTTTTCACGGTTTAGAGCGATAAAGCTGACCAAATGGGTATGTTGAGGCGGATATTTCCCCGTCTCTGTGCTAGTTTTGCCCCGTCTTACGCGCAGTCTGGGCGTTAAGCGTGCATTCAGCATTTGTCAGGTCGAACCAAACCCGGTTTCAGGTATCTATAACCCCGATCTTCGTGGTTATAGCCCTTGGGTGCCAGGCCTTGATGGCAGGGCTCGATGGCTGACACTGCACTCTGCAATCCAAATGAATTTGATAGGGAAGGAACACCACAATGGCTATTACTAAAGACCAACTGATCGCTGATCTGGCTGAAGCTGTAGACGCACCGAAAACCACCGTGCGCGCTCTGCTGGACCAACTGAGCCAGATCGTTGCTGATCAGCTGGAAAATGGCGGCGAAATCACTCTGCCAGGCGTTGGCAAACTGAAAGTGACCGAGCGTCCTGCCCGTACTGGCCGTAACCCTTCGACTGGCGCTGCCATCGAAATCGCTGCCAAGAAAGTTATCAAGCTGGTTGTGGCCAAAGGCCTGACCGACGCTGTTAACAAGTAAGACGCAGCAAAAAAAACCGCGCTCCGGAGTGATCCGGGCGCGGTTTTTTGTTGCCTGCGATTTATCAGTCTTTACGCGCCCAACGCTGGCGCCACACCTGTTGCTCGCTCGGGGTCTGGAAGGTCCAGGCGACGAAGCGGCTTTGCTTCTGGCCCTGGGACATCTCCACCACCTGGCTCTCCAGCACACCGGCTTTTTTCAGCGCGGTCTGGATCGCCGGCAGGTTCGACGCCTTTGACACCAGGGTGCTGAACCACAGCACTTTATGCTGGAAATGCGCGCTTTCAGCGATCAGCTGGGTCACAAACCGCGCTTCACCGCCTTCACACCACAATTCGGCCGACTGGCCACCGAAATTCAGTACCGGCAACTTGCGTTTCGGATCCGCCTTGCCCAGTGCACGCCATTTGCGCTCGCTGCCCTTGGTCGCTTCATCCATGGAGGCGTGGAAGGGCGGGTTGCACATCGTCAGGTCAAACCGCTCGCCCGGCTCCAGCAGGCCCAGCAGGATCTGCTTGGGGTTGGTTTGCTGGCGTAACTGGATGGCCTTGTTCAGCCCGTTGGACTGCACAATCGCCTTGGCAGCGGCCACGGCCGTCGGGTCGACTTCCGACCCGAGGAAGTGCCAGCGGTATTCGCTGTAGCCGATCAACGGGTAGACGCAGTTGGCGCCCATGCCGATGTCCAGCACCTTCACCGGCGCACCACGAGGGATCACGCCTTCGTTGACGCTGGCCAGCAGGTCGGCAAGGAAGTGCACGTAGTCGGCACGGCCCGGGACCGGTGGGCACAGGTAGTCAGCCGGGATGTCCCAGTGATTGATGCCATAGAACGCCTTGAGCAACGCCCGGTTGAACACCCGCACCGCGTCGGGGCTGGCGAAGTCGATGCTTTCCTTGCCGTACGGGTTGATGATCACGAATTGCGCCAGTTCCGGCGTGGTCTTGATCAGCGCCGGGAAGTCGTAACGGCCCTGGTGGCGGTTACGCGGGTGCAAGGTGGCCTCTTTCCGCGGAACGACGGGCTTGGCCGGGGTCGTGGATTTTGGCTTCTTGCGCGGTGCTTTGGGTGTGCTGGGGGCGGTCATGGGCTGCGTCGATTCTGGGGTTGTTTCAAAAGTGGCGGGTATTGTCACACATTCCTTGGTCGAACTCGGCCAAATGTGGGGGCTGGCTTGCCTGCGATGCAGGCGACGCGGTGTACCTGTCGGCCCGAGGCGACGCCATCGCAGGCAAGCCAGCTCCCACGATGATCGGGTTTCCAAAGAGAAATAGCAGTGTTCTGCGGGCAAAAAAAAGAGACCCGAAGGTCTCTTTTTTCACACGGGTTGCCCCTTACAGGCTGGAAATCCGTGCGTGTTGCTCGGCCAGCTTGCCCAAAGCCTGTTCGGCTTCGGCCAGTTTGGCGCGTTCCTTGTCGATGACTTCAGCCGGGGCCTTGTCGACGAACGCTGCGTTGGACAGCTTGCCGCCCACCCGCTGCACTTCGCCTTGCAGACGCAGGATTTCCTTGTCCAGGCGCGCCAGTTCGGCACCTTTGTCGATCAGGCCCGCCATCGGCACCAGCACTTCCATCTCGCCCACCAGAGCGGTGGCGGACAGCGGTGCTTCGGCGTCTGCGGCCAATACAGTGATCGACTCCAGCTTCGCGAGCTTCTTGAGCAGCGCATCGTTCTCGGTGAGACGGCGCTGGTCTTCGCTGCTGGCGTTCTTCACGAACACCGCCAATGGCTTGCCCGGACCGATGTTCATCTCGGCGCGGATGTTGCGCGTGCCGAGCATCAAGGTCTTGAGCCATTCGATGTCGCTTTCGGCGGCCTCATCAATGCGTGCTTCGTTGGCCACTGGCCAAGGCTGCAGCATGATGGTCTTGCCGTCTTTGCCGGCCAGCGGCGCGAGGCGCTGCCAGATTTCTTCGGTGATGAACGGCATGAACGGGTGCGCCAGGCGCAGGGCCACTTCCAGCACGCGGACCAGGGTGTGACGGGTGCCGCGCTGACGTTCGATCGGCGCGTTCTCGTCCCACAGCACCGGCTTGGACAGTTCCAGGTACCAGTCGCAATACTGGTTCCAGATGAACTCGTACAGGGCCTGTGCCGCCAGGTCGAAGCGGAACTGGTCGAGTTGACGGGTTACTTCGGCTTCGGTGCGCTGCAGCTGGGAGATGATCCAGCGGTCCGCCAGGGACAGTTCGATGGCCTCGCCGTTCTGGCCGCAGTCTTCGCCTTTATCCAGCACGTAGCGCGCAGCGTTCCAGATCTTGTTGCAGAAGTTGCGATAGCCTTCGACGCGGCCCATGTCGAACTTGATGTCGCGACCGGTGGACGCCAGCGAGCAGAAGGTGAAGCGCAGGGCGTCGGTGCCGTAGCTGGCGATGCCGTCGGCAAACTCGTCGCGGGTCTGCTTCTCGATCTTCTTCGCCAGTTTCGGCTGCATCAGGCCCGAGGTGCGTTTCTGCACCAGGGTTTCCAGGTCGATGCCGTCGATGATGTCCAGCGGGTCCAGGACGTTGCCTTTGGACTTGGACATCTTCTGGCCCTGGCCATCACGTACCAGGCCGTGCACGTACACGGTCTTGAACGGAACCTGCGGGGTGCCGTCGTCGTTTTTCACCAAATGCATGGTGAGCATGATCATCCGGGCAACCCAGAAGAAAATGATGTCGAAGCCGGTCACCAGCACGTCAGTCGGGTGGAATTTCTCGAGGAGCTCGGTTTTTTCCGGCCAGCCCAAGGTGGAGAACGTCCACAGGCCCGAGCTGAACCAGGTGTCCAGTACGTCGTTATCCTGTTGCAGCGCCACGTCCGGGCCGAGGTTGTGCTTGGCACGCACTTCGGCTTCATCGCGGCCAACATAGACCTTGCCCGACTCGTCGTACCAGGCCGGGATCCGGTGGCCCCACCACAGCTGACGGCTGATGCACCAATCCTGAATGTCGCGCATCCACGAGAAGTACATGTTTTCGTACTGCTTCGGCACGAACGCGATGCGGCCGTCTTCCACGGCAGCAATCGCCGGCTCGGCCAGAGGTTTGGTGGACACGTACCACTGGTCGGTCAGCCAAGGCTCGATGACGGTGCCGGAGCGGTCGCCTTTCGGTACCTTCAGGCCGTGGTCGTCAACGCTCACCAGCAGGCCGGCAGCGTCGAAGGCAGCAACGATTTGCTTGCGCGCTTCAAAACGGTCGAGGCCGGCGTATTCGGCCGGGATCTTGCCGTCGATGCTTTCGTTCAGCGTGCCGTCGAGGTTGAACACCTGGCAGGCCGGCAGAACGGCGGCGTTCTTGTCGAAAATGTTCAGCAGCGGCAGGTTGTGGCGCTTGCCGACTTCATAGTCGTTGAAATCGTGGGCCGGGGTGATCTTCACGCAGCCGGTGCCGAATTCAGGGTCGCAGTAGTCGTCTGCAATGATCGGGATGCGGCGGCCGACCAGCGGCAGCTCAACGAACTTGCCGATCAGCGCCTGGTAGCGCTCATCGTTCGGGTTAACCGCGACAGCGGCGTCGCCGAGCATGGTTTCCGGACGGGTGGTGGCGACGATCAGGTAGTCATTGCCTTCGGCGGTCTTGGCGCCATCAGCGAGCGGGTATTTCAGGTTCCACAGGAAACCTTTCTCGTCGTGGTTTTCCACTTCAAGGTCGGAAATCGCCGTGTGCAGCTTGGTGTCCCAGTTGACCAGGCGCTTGCCGCGGTAGATCAGGCCGTCTTCATGCAGGCGCACGAAGGCTTCTTTCACGGCTTCCGACAGGCCGTCGTCCATGGTGAAGCGCTCGCGGCTCCAGTCGACGGACGAACCCAGGCGGCGGATCTGACGGCTGATGTTGCCGCCGGACTGATCCTTCCATTCCCAGATTTTCTCGAGGAATTTCTCGCGACCCAGGTCGTGACGGTTCTGGCCGGTGGCTTCCAGTTGGCGTTCCACCAGCATCTGGGTGGCGATACCGGCGTGGTCGGTGCCTGGCTGCCACAGGGTGTTGCGACCCTGCATGCGGCGGAAACGAATCAGGGCATCCATGATCGCATTGTTGAAGCCATGGCCCATGTGCAGGCTGCCAGTGACGTTCGGTGGCGGAATCATGATGGTGTAGGAATCGCCCGCGCCTTGCGGAGCGAAATAATTCTCGGACTCCCAGGTCTGGTACCAGGAAGTTTCAATAGCGTGCGGCTGGTAGGTCTTATCCATGCGCGGCGGGACCCTAGTTGGCATTAATTCAGGAAAGCCGGCAAGTATAGCGGGGGAGGGAGCGCAGGGGTAGGAGCGAGAAAGCCCGCTCCTTTATGGAAGCTCAGTTCTGGTACTGGCTCAACAACCGCTCCATGCGCGCATCCAGCCGGCGCTTGATCTCGGTTTCGATATGCGGGGCAAAATCGTCGATCACGTCTTGCATGATCAGTTGCGCGGCGGCGCGCAGTTCGTTGTCCAAGTGCAGCAGCAGGGCGTCGGGGGCTTTTTCGGCGGCAGGTACGGCAACAGCCGCAGCGGGCACAGCTTGTACCGCGGGCGTTTCGAGAGGTTGCGGCGCAACGGGCTTGCCACCGACCATGTCGAACAGCAAAGGAATTTGTACGTCACCGTTGACCGCATCGGTCAGCAGCGGCGGTTGCAGCTCATCATCACCGAGCAGCTTGCGGATCGACTCGAGGTCATCCAGCAGGTGGTCAGAGTCTTTTAGCGGGTTTGGAGTATCCATCATATGCTCAAAGTCGTTGTAGCCGGTGATCTTGCAGAGAATAGCCCTGTTCGCGGTAGAAACGGAAACTCTCCCGCGCGGCCTGACGAATAGCCGGATCTTCCACCACCACTTCCGCCACGCGGGCGAAACCTTTGGCGAAGGCCGGTACTTTCAGGTCGAGGTTGACCAGCAGGTCGGTGTGATCGCCACAGCTGTCGCCCAAACCCAACACCACCAGGCCTTCCGGCTCTGATTCGGCGGGGCCGTGTGGCACGAAGCTTTCGCCCTTGAAGCGCCACAGGCGGGCGTCGAGGTCGTCACGCTGGGCGGCGTCGCTGCAATGCAGGTAGATGCGATGGCCCATGCGCCAGGCTTTTTCGGTGAGCTTGCAGGCAAAGTCCAGGCGCGCGGAAGGATCGGCGCTGGGCAAGATATAAAAGTCGACTTGGGTCATTGCGGTTCCTGAGCCCGGGACGGCGTTGAAACTGCCGCCCCGGGATCGTCATGTTCAGGCTTTGGCGCGGTCCAGCAGGTACTGGGTCAGCAACGGAACCGGACGGCCAGTGGCGCCCTTGTCCTTGCCGCCGCTGGTCCAGGCAGTGCCGGCGATGTCCAGGTGAGCCCAGTTGAAGTTCTTGGCAAAGCGCGACAGGAAGCAGGCTGCGGTGATGGTGCCGGCTTTCGGGCCGCCAATGTTGGCGATGTCGGCGAACGGGCTGTCCAGCTGTTCCTGATACTCATCGAACAGCGGCAGTTGCCAGGCGCGATCGTCAGCCGCCTGGCCGGCGCTGAGCAGTTGGCCGATCAGTTCGTCATTGTTGCCCAGCAGGCCTGACGTGTGGGCGCCCAAGGCGACCACGCAGGCACCGGTCAGGGTGGCGATGTCGATCACGGCTTGCGGCTTGAAACGTTCGGCGTAGGTCAGGGCGTCGCACAGCACCAGGCGGCCTTCGGCGTCGGTGTTGAGGATTTCCACGGTCTGGCCGCTGAGGGTGGTCACGATGTCGCCCGGACGGGTCGCGCCGCCGCTTGGCATGTTCTCGGCGCAGGCCAGGATGCACACCAGGTTGATCGGCAGCTTGAGTTCCAGCACGGCACGCAGGGTACCGAAGACACTGGCGGCACCGCCCATGTCGTACTTCATCTCGTCCATGCCCAGGCCCGGCTTGAGGCTGATGCCGCCGGTGTCGAAGGTGATGCCTTTGCCGACCAGGGCAAAGGGCTTCTCGGACTTCTTGCCGCCGTTGTATTGCATCACGATCAGGCGTGGTGGCTGGTCGCTGCCCTGGCCCACGGCATAGAACGAGCCCATGCCCAGTTCCTTGATCTTCTTCTCATCCAGGACTTCGACTTTCAGGCCCTTGAATTCCTTGCCCAGCGCCTTGGCTTGCTCGCCCAGGTAGGTAGGGTGGCAGATGTTCGGTGGCAGGTTGCCCAAATCACGGGTGAACGCCATGCCGCCGGCGATGGCCTGGGCGTGGGTCACGGCGCGTTCGACTTCAGCCTGGGCGGCCTTGATGGTCAGCAGGGTGACTTTCTTCAGGGCGCGGGGTTCGGCTTTGGTGCTCTTGAACTGGTCGAAGACGTATTCGCCGTCCAGCAGGCTTTCGGCCAGCAGGCGGGTCTTGCCGTAGCTGTCGCGGCCTTTTACTACGATTTCATCCAGCGCCAGGGCTGCATCAGTGCCGCCCAGGCCCTTGAGGGTATTGAGGATGCCGCTGATGATCTTGCGGAACGGGCGGTCGCCCAGTTCGGCGTCCTTGCCCACGCCCACCAGCAATACGCGGTCGGCTTTAAGGTTAGGCAGGCTTTGCAGCAGCAGGCTCTGGCCCACTTTGCCGGCCAGGTCGCCGCGCTTGAGGACCGCGCTGATGGCGCCGCCGCTCAGTTCGTCCAGTTGCTTGGCGGCAACGCCCAGCTTGCGGCCTTCGCCGACAGCGACCACGAGGGTGGCGGTTTTCAACGTTTCGGGGCTAACGCTTTTTACAACCAGTTCCATTTTCGGGTCCCTTATAAAGGTCAGTGAGCCAGGAGTCTGTACTCCGGCTTGTAAGCTTGGCAGCCTGTAGGCCGCCCGCGACAAAGGCCGCAGTTTGAACCTCGCCGGCCGAGCCTGACAACCCTTGCGGACAGCTTTGTGCACGCGTATGAGCAAGCTCCGTGACAGGTGCGGTCAATCACAGGATAATGCGGCATCTTTTTAGCCGGCCTGCAGCAATGGGTCGACTCGATATGCTTGCTTGTTTGGCCGCCTTAGCCTGACAACCCTGGAGTGTCTGGTTTGATCGTCTTCCGTTATCTGTCCCGCGAAGTCCTGTTGACCCTGAGTGCCGTGAGTGCGGTATTGCTGGTCATCATCATGAGTGGTCGCTTCGTCAAATATCTCGCCCAGGCTGCCTCGGGCGCCCTGGATCCGGGCTCGCTGTTCCTGATCATGGGCTTTCGCCTGCCAGGTTTCTTGCAACTGATCCTGCCATTGGGCCTGTTTCTCGGGATCCTGCTGGCTTATGGTCGCTTGTACCTTGAAAGCGAAATGACCGTACTGTCGGCCACCGGCATGAGCCAGCAACGTTTGCTGGCCATGACCATGGTTCCTGCCACCGGTATCGCGCTGGTCGTGGCCTGGTTGAGCTTGAGCCTGGCACCCCAGGGAGCCTTGCAGTTCCAGTTGGTGCTCAATAAACAGGACGCCATGACCGAATTCGACACCCTGGAGCCGGGCCGCTTTCAAGCGCTCAACGACGGCACCCGGGTGACCTACACCGAACAACTGTCGGATGACCGTGCCAACCTGGGCGGCGTGTTCATCTCCCAGAAAAACCTCGGCCAGAACCAGAAAGACCGTGGCATTTCGATCTTGGTGGCCGACAGCGGCCGGCAGGAAGTGCGTCCGGACGGCAGCCGTTACCTGATCCTGGAAAACGGCTATCGCTATGACGGCAGCCCCGGGCAGGCCGATTACCGCGCAATCAAATACGACACCTATGGCGTGATGCTGGCCCGGCCGGATGTCAGCGACGAAGTCACCGACCGTGACGCGATCCCGACGCCAGACCTGATCGGCAGCAAGGAACTGCGCTCGATTGCCGAGCTGCAATGGCGGATTTCCCTGCCGCTGCTGGTGTTTATCGTGACCTTGATGGCCGTGCCGCTGTCCCGGGTCAACCCGCGCCAGGGCCGCTTCCTCAAGCTGTTGCCGGCGATCCTGCTGTATATGGCTTACCTGACCATCCTGATTTCCGCCCGCGGCTCCCTGGAGAAGGGCAAGCTGCCGCCCGCCCTTGGGCTGTGGTGGGTCCACGGGATCTTCCTGGCGATTGGCCTGGGCCTGCTTTATTGGGAACCGTTGCGCTTGAAGATGCAGAGTCGTCGCAGCATGAAGGAGATGGCTCGTGGTTAAGCTCGACCGCTACATTGGTAGCAGCGTCCTGGTCGCAATCCTTGCGGTATTGGGCATTATTCTGGGTTTGGCCTCGTTGTTCGCCTTCATTGACGAGGTCGGCAACGTCAGCGATACCTACACCGTCACCGACGTTCTGAGCTACGTGGCGCTGACCGCGCCCCGTCGTCTCTACGACATGATGCCGATGGCTGCGCTGATCGGCTGCCTGATCGGCCTGGGCAGCCTGGCCAGCAACAGCGAACTGACCATCATGCGTGCGGCGGGTGTTTCCATCGGCCGCATCGTGTGGGCGGTCATGAAGCCCATGCTGTTGCTGATGGTGGTCAGCGTGCTGATCGGCGAATACGTGGCGCCTCCGGCCGAATCCACGGCCCAGGCCAATCGTGCCCTGGCCCAGGGCTCGGGTGATGCCCAGAGCTCCAAGCATGGCCTGTGGCACCGCCAGGGTGAGGAGTTCATCCACATCAACGCCGTGCAACCGGGCGGCCTGTTGGTCGGTGTCACGCGCTACCACTTCGATAAAGAACGTCACCTTCTGTCGTCCAGCTTCGCCAAACGTGCGCAGTACGCCGACGAAAAGTGGCAACTGAGCGAGGTGAGCACCACCTATTTCCGCGATATCGGCAAGGGCGCGGCGTCGAGCACCGAAGTGATCAATGTGCCGACGGAGCAGTGGGATATTTCCCTCAAGCCTGAATTGCTGAACACCGTGGTGATGATCCCCGAAAGCCTGCCGATCTCAGGCCTGTGGGGTTATATCCACTACCTCAAGGACCAGGGCTTGAACAACGGTCGTTACTGGCTGGCATTTTGGGTCAAGGTGTTGCAGCCGTTGGTGACCGCTGCGCTGGTACTGATGGCGATCTCGTTCATCTTCGGCCCGCTGCGCTCGGTAACCCTCGGTCAGCGCGTGTTTACCGGCGTATTGGTGGGGTTCACCTTCCGTATTGCCCAGGACCTGCTGGGGCCATCCAGCCTGGTATTCGGCTTCTCGCCGCTGTTTGCGGTGCTGGTGCCGACCGCGATCTGCGCCGTGGCCGGCTTCTGGCTGTTGCGCCGGGCCGGTTGAGCCCGCGCTTATGAACAAAAAATGCCCCGCTCGAACGATCGGGGCATTTTTGTTCTTGGTCACCATGGATGACGTCTGGTCTGCGCATCAGGTACAATTCCCGGCTATTTTTCAGCGGGCAGTCTGCCTGCAGCCTTTTTGAGTGTTGATCCGTGAGTGATTTGAGTCATATCCGCAATTTCTCCATCATCGCCCACATTGACCATGGCAAGTCGACGCTGGCCGATCGATTCATCCAGATGTGCGGCGGCCTTGCCGAGCGTGAAATGGAAGCCCAGGTGCTGGACTCCATGGACCTCGAGCGCGAGCGCGGGATCACCATCAAGGCCCACAGCGTTACTCTGTATTACACCGCCAAAGACGGTATCAAGTACCAGCTCAACTTCATTGACACCCCGGGCCACGTCGACTTCACCTATGAAGTCAGCCGTTCGCTTGCGGCCTGTGAAGGTGCGTTGCTGGTGGTGGACGCGGGCCAGGGTGTTGAAGCCCAATCCGTAGCCAACTGCTACACCGCCATCGAGCAAGGCCTGGAAGTGATGCCGGTGCTGAACAAGATCGACCTGCCACAGGCCGATCCGGACCGCGTCAAGGAAGAGATCGAGAAGATCATCGGCATTGACGCCACCGACGCCGTCGAGTGCAGCGCCAAGACCGGCCTGGGCGTCGACGAAGTGCTTGAGCGCCTGGTCAAGACCATTCCAGCCCCCACCGGCAACTACGAAGATCCGCTGCAAGCGTTGATCATCGACTCCTGGTTCGACAACTACCTGGGTGTTGTTTCCCTGGTACGCGTGCGCCACGGCCGTGTGAAGAAGGGCGACAAGATCCTGGTCAAATCCACCGGCAAGATCCACCTGGTGGACAGCGTCGGTGTTTTCAACCCGAAGCACACCGCAACCGCTGATCTGAAAGCCGGTGAAGTGGGCTTCATCATCGCCGGTATCAAGGACATCCACGGTGCACCGGTAGGTGACACCCTGACCTTGAGCTCCACCCCTGACGTCGACGTGCTGCCAGGCTTCAAACGCATCCAGCCGCAGGTTTACGCCGGCCTGTTCCCGGTCAGCTCCGACGACTTCGAGGATTTCCGCGAAGCCCTGCAGAAGCTGACCCTCAACGACTCGTCGTTGCAGTACACCCCGGAAAGCTCCGACGCCCTGGGCTTCGGCTTCCGCTGTGGTTTCCTGGGCATGCTGCACATGGAAATCATCCAGGAGCGCCTCGAGCGCGAATACGACCTGGACCTGATCACCACCGCGCCGACGGTTATTTTTGAGCTGGCGCTGAAAACCGGTGAAACGATTTACGTCGACAACCCGTCCAAGCTTCCGGATCTGTCTTCCATCGAGGACATGCGCGAACCGATCGTGCGGGCCAATATTCTTGTGCCGCAAGAGCACCTGGGCAACGTCATTACCCTGTGTATTGAAAAGCGTGGCGTACAACACGACATGCTCTTCCTCGGTACCCAGGTGCAAGTGACCTACGATTTGCCGATGAACGAAGTGGTCCTCGACTTCTTTGACCGTCTCAAATCCACCAGCCGCGGCTATGCTTCGCTGGATTACCATTTTGATCGTTACCAATCAGCTAATCTGGTGAAGCTGGATGTGCTGATCAACGGCGACAAGGTGGATGCCCTGGCGCTGATCGTGCACAAGGACAACGCGCACTACAAAGGTCGCCAGTTGACCGAAAAGATGAAAGAACTGATTCCGCGCCAGATGTTCGACGTCGCGATCCAGGCCGCCATTGGCGGGCAGATCATTGCACGGACCTCCGTCAAGGCACTCAGAAAGAACGTACTGGCCAAATGCTATGGCGGCGACGTCAGCCGTAAGCGCAAGCTGCTCGAGAAGCAAAAGGCCGGTAAAAAACGCATGAAGCAAGTGGGCAACGTGGAAATTCCACAAGAAGCCTTCCTTGCGGTGCTCAGGTTGGATAGTTAGGTCCTATGTCACTAAATTTCCCGCTGTTGCTGGTCATCGCCGTTGCCGTTTGCGGTCTATTGGCGTTGCTCGATCTGGTGTTCTTCGCCCCGCGTCGCCGGGCAGCCATCGCGTCCTATCAGGGCAGCGTCAGCCAGCCCGATGTGGCGGTGATCGAGAAACTGAACAAAGAGCCAATGCTGGTTGAATACGGCAAGTCGTTCTTCCCGGTGTTGTTCATCGTGCTGGTGTTGCGTTCGTTCCTGGTGGAGCCGTTTCAGATCCCTTCGGGCTCGATGAAACCTACCCTGGACGTGGGCGACTTCATCCTGGTGAACAAGTTTTCTTACGGGATCCGCTTGCCGGTGATCGACAAGAAAGTGATCGAGATCGGTGACCCGCAGCGCGGCGATGTGATGGTGTTTCGCTACCCAAGCGACCCGAACGTCAACTACATCAAGCGTGTAGTGGGCCTGCCGGGCGACGTGATTCGCTACACCAGCGACAAGCGCCTGTTCGTCAACGGCGAGTCGGTGGCAGAAAAACTGATCGGTTCCGAGCCAAACACCCTGGGCAGCGCCGAGCTGTACCAGGAGAAACTCGGAGCGGTAGAGCACGAAATCCGCAAGGAAATGAGCCGCTACCGTTCGCCGCCTGACAACCAGTGGACAGTGCCTGCCGGGCACTACTTCATGATGGGCGACAACCGCGACAACTCCAATGACAGCCGCTACTGGGATGACCCCAATATTCCCAAGGACCTGCTGGGCATGGTCCCCGACCAGAATATCGTCGGCAAGGCCTTCGCGGTCTGGATGAGTTGGCCGGAACCCAAGCTCAGCCACCTGCCGAACTTCTCGCGGGTAGGGCTGATCAAGTAATCCATGCGGCGCTGTGAACACAGCGCCGAATGCTTTTCTGGGGCTTGGACAAAGTCCGGCTCCATGCAGCAACCACCAGGATTTGAATTTGAACACAGCGTTAATCGTCGCAGGCCACCGGTGCCTCGAACTGAATGTGGGTAAACCGTGAGCGTTTCTCTAAGCCGTCTCGAGCGTCAGCTCGGCTACACCTTCAAGGATCAGGAATTGATGATCCTTGCCCTCACACACCGCAGTTTTGCCGGGCGTAACAACGAGCGCCTGGAATTCCTCGGTGATGCCATCCTCAATTTCGTCGCCGGTGAAGCCCTGTTCAATCGCTTCCCCCTGGCCCGCGAAGGCCAGTTGTCGCGCTTGCGTGCGCGCCTGGTGAAAGGTGAGACCCTGGCCGTACTGGCCCGTGGTTTCGACCTGGGTGATTACCTGCGCCTGGGCTCCGGCGAGTTGAAGAGCGGCGGTTTCCGTCGCGAGTCGATCCTGGCCGACGCCCTTGAAGCGCTGATCGGCGCGATCTACCTCGATGCGGGCATGGAAGCGGCCAAAGAGCGCGTCGTCGCCTGGCTGTCGACCGAGATCGAAAGCCTGACGCTGGTAGACACCAACAAAGACCCCAAGACCCGCCTGCAGGAATTCCTGCAGTCCCGTGGTTGCGACCTGCCGCGTTACGAAGTGGTGGATATCCAGGGTGAGCCGCATTGCCGAGTCTTCTTCGTCGAATGTGAAATCACCTTACTGAATGAAAAAAGCCGAGGTCAGGGTGTGAGCCGTCGTATTGCCGAACAGGTAGCGGCCGCTGCAGCACTGATTGCCCTGGGCGTGGAGAATGGCCATGACTGATTCAACCGCAACTCGCTGTGGCTATGTTGCCATCGTCGGCCGTCCGAACGTGGGCAAGTCCACGTTGCTGAACCACATCCTGGGACAGAAGCTGGCGATCACTTCGCGCAAGCCTCAGACCACCCGCCACAACATGCTGGGCATCAAGACCGAAGGCGCCGTCCAGGCGGTGTACGTTGATACCCCGGGCATGCACAAAGGCGGCGAAAAGGCCCTTAACCGCTACATGAACAAAACCGCTTCGGCGGCGTTGAAAGACGTCGACGTGGTGATCTTCGTGGTCGACCGCACCAAGTGGACCGACGAAGACCAGATGGTTCTGGAGCGCGTGCAGTACGTCACCGGCCCGTTGATCGTCGCGTTGAACAAGACCGACCGTATCGAAGACAAAGCCGAGCTGATGCCGCACCTGAGCTGGCTGCAGGAACAACTGCCGAACGCCCAGATCATGCCGATCTCGGCCCAGCACGGGCACAACCTCGAAGCCCTGGAGCGTGTGATCGCCGGTTACCTGCCGGAGAACGAGCACTTCTTCCCGGAAGACCAGATCACCGACCGCAGCAGCCGTTTCCTCGCCGCCGAACTGGTACGCGAGAAAATCATGCGCCAGATGGGCGCCGAGCTGCCGTACCAGATCACCGTCGAAATCGAAGAGTTCAAGCAGCAGGGCAAGACCTTGCACATCCACGCGCTGATCCTCGTTGAACGTGACGGCCAGAAGAAAATCATCATTGGTGACAAGGGCGAGCGCATCAAGCGCATCGGCACCGAAGCGCGCAAGGACATGGAATTGCTGTTTGATTCCAAGATCATGCTCAACCTGTGGGTGAAGGTTAAGGGTGGCTGGTCTGATGATGAGCGTGCGTTGCGTTCGTTGGGTTACGGCGACCTGTAAGCCCTGACCGGATTTGTGGGTGAGGGGCTTGTTGTGGCGAGGGGGCTTGTCCCCCGTTGGGCTGCGAAGCAGCCCTAAAAGCAAACAATAAGGTCTTTCTGAAAGACTGCAGCTACTTTGTTTGGGGCTGCTGCGCAGCCCAACGGGGGACAAGCCCCCTCGCCACAGGAAAAGCTCCCGTCTCATGTCCTCCACCCCACCCACCGGCCAACCCGCCTACGTCTTGCACAGCCGCGCCTACCGCGAGACCAGCGCCCTGGTGGACTTCCTCACACCCCAAGGACGTCTGCGCGCTGTCTTGCGCAGTGCGCGCGGCAAGGCCGGCACCCTGGCGCGGCCCTTTGTGGCCCTGGAAGTGGAGTTTCGCGGACGCGGTGAGCTGAAGAACGTCGGCCGCATGGAGGCCGCCGGTGCCTCCAACTGGCTCAACGGTGAGGCGCTGTTCAGCGGCCTCTACCTCAACGAATTGCTGATTCGCCTGCTCCCCGCCGAAGACCCGCACCCCGGCGTCTTCGATCATTATGCCGCCACCTTGCTCGCCCTCGCCGAAGGCCGCCCTTTGGAGCCGCTGCTGCGCGCGTTCGAATGGCGCCTGTTGGACGACCTTGGCTACGGCTTCGAATTGAGCAGCGACTTGCACGGCGACCCCATCGCCGCCGACGGCATGTACCGCCTGCAAGTCGACGCGGGCCTGGAGCGTGTCTACCTGCTGCAACCCGGCCTGTTCCAGGGCACCGAGTTGCTGGCCATGAGCGAAGCCGACTGGACCGCCCCCGGCGCGTTGTCCGCCGCCAAGCGCCTGATGCGCCAGGCCCTGGCCGTGCATTTGGGCGGTCGGCCATTGGTCAGTCGCGAGTTGTTTCGAAAGCCCTGACATCCCCGTGTATGCTGTGCAGCGATTCCTTCCCTCTTCAGGAGCGCTTTTCGTGACCACCAGCAATCGCATTCTTCTCGGCGTGAACATCGACCACGTAGCCACCCTGCGCCAGGCCCGGGGCACCCGTTACCCGGACCCGGTCAAGGCCGCGCTGGACGCCGAAGAAGCGGGTGCCGACGGCATCACCGTGCACCTGCGCGAAGACCGCCGCCACATCCAGGAACGCGACGTACTGCTGCTCAAGGACGTGCTGCAAACCCGCATGAACTTCGAAATGGGCGTCACCGAAGAAATGATGGCATTCGCCGAGCGCATCCGCCCGGCGCATATCTGCCTGGTGCCGGAAACCCGCCAGGAACTGACCACCGAAGGCGGCCTCGATGTGGCCGGCCAGGAAGCGCGGATCAAGGCCGCCGTGGAACGCCTGTCGAAGATCGGCAGTGAAGTCTCGCTGTTCATCGACGCCGACGAGCGCCAGATCGAAGCCTCGCGCCGTGTCGGTGCCCCGGCCATCGAACTGCACACTGGCCGTTACGCCGACGCCACCACGCCGACCGAAGTCGCTGATGAATTGCAGCGCATCATCGACGGCGTCAAATGCGGCCTGGGCGAAGGCCTGATCGTCAACGCCGGCCACGGCCTGCACTACCATAACGTCGAAGCCGTGGCTGCGATCAAGGGCATCAACGAGCTGAACATCGGCCATGCGCTGGTGGCCCATGCGCTGTTCGTCGGATTCAAAGGCGCCGTCGCCGAGATGAAAGCCTTGATTCTGGCTGCTGCCAAACATTAAAAAATCGCTGAAGATCCAATGTGGGAGCGGGCTGTGGTGAGGGGGCTTGTCCCCCGTCGGGTTCACCACAGATTGATGGGGCTGCTTCGCAGCCCAACGCGGGGCAAGCCCGCTCACCACAGCAAGCCCGCTCCTACATGTGGCAATGCGAACCCTTACTGTTTAGGTGATGCCGGTGTATGGTATCTGCCCTTTGCGGGTCTCGGACCCGCGGCAGATACGTGAGGTTGTTGTGTCCCAATCGTTTTCCCGTCGACAAATCCTGGGTGGTCTTGCCGGTCTTGCCGTGGTGGGCGTCGGTGCCGGTGGCGCCTACCGCTATTGGCTGGGCAAAGTCGCCGAGGCCGAGGCGGGGCACGATTACGAGTTGATCGCCGCACCGCTGGACGTGGAATTGGTGCCGGGGCACAAGACCCAAGCCTGGGCCTTCGGCCCTTCGGCGCCGGGCACCGAGTTGCGAGTGCGCCAGGGTGAATGGCTGCGGGTGCGGTTTATCAACCACCTGCCGGTGGCCACTACCATCCATTGGCACGGCATTCGCCTGCCGCTGGAAATGGACGGCGTGCCGTACGTCTCGCAACTGCCGGTGCTGCCGGGCGAATACTTCGACTACAAATTCCGCGTGCCCGATGCCGGCAGCTACTGGTATCACCCCCACGTGAACAGCAGCGAAGAGCTGGGCCGTGGCCTGGTGGGCCCGCTGATCATCGAAGAGCGCGAACCCACCGGTTTCAAACACGAACGCACCCTGAGCCTGAAAAGCTGGCACGTGGACGAAGAGGGCGCCTTTGTCGCCTTCAGCATTCCCCGCGAAGCAGCCCGGGGCGGCACCGCCGGGCGCCTGTCGACCATCAATGGCGTGTCCCAGGCGGTGATCGATTTGCCGGCCGGGCAGATCACCCGGGTGCGCCTGCTCAACCTCGATAACACCCTGACCTATCGCATCAACATCCCCGACGTTGAAGCGCAGATCTATGCCCTGGACGGCAATCCCGTCGAACCGCGCCCGTTGGGCAAGGAATACTGGCTGGGCCCGGGCATGCGCATTTGCCTGGCGATCAAGGCGCCTCCCGCCGGTGAAGAATTGTCGATCCGCAACGGGCCGGTGCGCCTGGGCACCTTCCGCTCGGTGGCCAGCACCGACGCGCCCACCGAGTGGCCGCCCGCGCTGCCCGCCAACCCGATTGCCGAGCCGGACCTGGCCAATGCCGAGAAACTCAACTTCAATTTCGAATGGGTTGGATCGGTCTCGGTGAACGTGGACAATGGCAAGCCACCGAGCCTGTGGCAGATCAACGGCCAGGCCTGGGACATCACCGACAAGACCTGCGCCGACCGCCCGATCGCCAAGCTTGAAAAGGGCAAGAGCTACATTTTCGAATTGAAGAACATGACCCAGTACCAACACCCGATCCACCTGCACGGCATGAGTTTCAAGGTCATCGCCTCGAACCGCCACAAGGTGATTCCGTACTTCACCGACACCTACCTGCTGGGCAAGAACGAACGTGCCCGCGTAGCGCTGGTGGCGGATAACCCGGGTGTCTGGATGTTCCACTGCCATGTGATCGACCACATGGAAACCGGCCTGATGGCCGCCATCGAGGTGGCGTAATGCGCCAGTTTCGCCCCACGGCGATTATCGACCGCAGTCGCGATCAGGACTTCATGCGTGAAGCGCTGGCCCTGGCTGCCCAAGGCGCGGCATTGGGTGAAGTGCCGGTGGGCGCGGTACTGGTTCAGGATGGGGAAATCATCGGGCGCGGCTTTAACTGCCCCATCAGTGGCAACGACCCCAGTGCGCATGCCGAGATGGTCGCGATCCGCGCGGCCGCCCAGGCCGTGAGCAATTACCGGCTGCCGGGCAGTACGCTGTACGTCACGCTGGAACCGTGCAGCATGTGCGCCGGGCTGATCGTGCATTCACGGATTGCCCGGGTGGTGTACGGCGCGCTGGAGCCAAAGGCGGGGATCGTGCAAAGCCAGGGGCAGTTTTTTACCCAGGGCTTTCTCAATCATCGGGTGCTGTATGAGGGCGGGGTGTTGGCCGAAGAGTGCGGGACGGTGTTGAGCGAGTTTTTCAAGGCACGTCGCGCCAAAGGCTGACGCGATACCCTGTGGCGAGGGAGCTTGCTCCCGTTGGGCTGCGTAGCGGCCCCAAAATCTGGGGAGCGCTGCGCACTCCAGCGGGAGCAAGCTCCCTCGCCACAACAGCAGTCTTATTTCTTCAACACAACAGTAGTCTTATTTCTTCGCGACTATCACCGCACGCATCGGTGCCGGCAGCCCTTCGACGGTCTTGCTGTGATCCTCAGGGTCCAGGAAGTCGCTGAGGGACTGGTACTTCATCCACTCCGTGCCGCGCTGTTCCTCGATCGTGGTCACGCTCACATCCACACAACGCACATCGCTGAAGCCGGCACGGCGCAGCCACAGCATCAGCGCCGGCACCGACGGCAGGAACCACACGTTGCGCATCTGCGCGTAGCGGTCTTCCGGCACCAGCACTTGTTGCTGATCGCCCTCAACCACCAACGTTTCCAACACCAGTTCGCCACCCTTTACCAGGCAATCCTTCAGCGCCAGCAAATGCTCGATGGGCGAACGACGGTGATAAAACACGCCCATGGAAAACACCGTGTCGAAGCCTTCCATATTCGGCGGCAGGTCTTCAAACGGGAACGGCAGGTGCCAGGCCTTCGGTGCTGACAGGTAGCGTTGCACCGCCTGGAACTGGCAGAAGAACAGCCAGTTCGGGTCGACGCCAATCACGCTGTCGGCCCCGGCGCCGAGCATGCGCCACATGTAGTAACCGTTGCCGCAACCCACATCGAGAATGCGCTTGCCCTTGAGGTCCAGGTGCGGCGCGACCCGCGACCATTTCCAGTCCGAACGCCATTCGGTATCGACGTGCACGCCGAACAGATCGAACGGGCCCTTGCGCCACGGGCACAGGCCCATCAGCGCGGTACGCATTTGCGCGCGGGTGTCGTCGTCGCAATCGGTGTCGAGCACCAGGCCGTTCAGCAGGTCGATTTCGCTGGGCATGATCTTCGGCAGCGCGTCCAGCGCGCTTTGCCAGCGTTCCAGGTCGCCGTGACCCTTTTCCATCTTTGCATCGAGTTGCGCTTGCAGGCCCTGGGCCCATACGGCCAGGGGAGTGCCGACCAGATGGCGGGCGAGGGGAGACAGATCAATCATGGCAAGGCAATCAACGAGGCAAAGTTAAGACACTGGAACCACGGCACGACTTTCGAGAACCCGGCCGCCAGCAGGCGCTCGCGGTGTTCTTCGAGGCTGTCGGGCTTCATGACGTTTTCGATGGCGCTGCGCTTCTGGGCGATTTCCAGTTCGCTGTAGCCGTTGGCGCGTTTGAAGGCGATGTGCAAATCGGTGAGCAGTGCGTGTTCTTCCGAATCATTGAAGCGCAGCTTTTCCGAAAGGATCAACGCGCCGCCCGGCAGCAACGATTGGCGAATCCGCCCCAGCAGCGCCAGGCGTTGTTCGGGGGCGATAAATTGCAGGGTGAAGTTCAGCGCCACCACCGAGGCCGGCTGGAATTGCAGGGCGAGGATATCGCCCTCGATAACGTCCACCGGCAGCAACTCCTGGAACATCGAGTCCTGGCCGTTGAGGTATTCGCGGCAACGCTCGACCATCGCCGCCGAGTTATCCACAGCGATCACCCGGCAACCGTCGGTGCGCACGTGACGGCGCAAGGCCTGGGTCACGGCGCCGAGGGACGAACCGAGGTCGTAGAGCACGCTATTGGGCTGGGCAAATTGCGCCGCGAGTACGCCGAGATTCTCGACGATGGTCGGGTAACCGGGCACCGAGCGCTTGATCATGTCCGGGAAAACCCGCACCACGTCTTCGTTGAAGGCGAAGTCCGGCACCTGGTGCAGGGGCTGGGCGAATAGGCGATCGGGTTCTTTGCTCACGGCTGTTCCGGCGACGAGGGGGAAAAGGCCGGCATTTTAGCCAAATTGGCCTTCGGATGCGCGGGTTGTCTGATGGAACGCCGATGCGGTAATGCCCCACTGCCCCAGCCAGTAACTGACGATCAGCAAATACGGCGCCGCTTCAAACGCCACCACGAACCGATTGATCCCGATCAGCGTGTCGGAAAACACGAACAACGCCGCACCTGCGGCCGCCAGGTACGCCGAGCGCTGGGGCACTGCGCTGCCCAACCGTGCCAGCGCTCGCCACAGCATCGCGCTGATCACCAGCGCATACACCACCACCGGCACCAGCAATGGGCCCAGGCCATGGGAAATCAGGATGCTCAGCAAGATCGCGCCCACCACCAGCGCCAGTACCAGCGGCAAAATCGCCGGGCGACGGCAGTCGCTCAAGTAGGCTTTCAGGTACGCCAGGTGCGCGAACAAAAACGCACCGAGGCCGAAGATGAACAGGTCGCCGGGCCACGCCAGCAGCACGTCGCCCACCAGGGAAAAAATCAGCCCGAGGCTGATCCAGCGTCGATAGTCGGTGGGCGGCGCATCATGCAGCCACCCCAACAGCGCCAGCACCGGCAATGGCTTTACCAACAGGCAGAGCAGGGTGGCGTGGGTGCTCAGGCCGTAGATAAAGGTCACCGCCCCCATCAACGCAAGGATCATCCATGGCATATCAGTTCACCGTAATGGCGCAGTCGAAGGTTTCGGCCGGTTCTGCTTCCGGCTCCCAGGGTTGTTGTGAGGTGAGGCGCAGCCGGCCCTGGCCCGCATTGAAGGCCTGGAAACGCCAGGTGGATTGACCGCCACTGCCGACCACGCCGGTGTCTTCGGTGTTGCTGTAGACCTCGGGGCTCAGGCTGCGCAGCACGCCGCCGGCCGAGTCCTGGATGGCCCAGCGGTAACCGGTGGTGGGGTTGCTGGGCAGGGTCAGGATCAGGTTTTGCCCGGTTTTGAGTTGAAGGGGGCAAGCGCTCTGTTTTTCCACGGTGACGTTTTGCTTCGGCGCACTGGCACAGGCGGCGAGCAGGCAAAGGCTCAGGGGGAGAAGCAGGCGGGCAGCGGTCATGGGGGCTCCGTTGTTTGGCGACGAAGGGCGAGCATAACCGAAGATGAGACAAGGTGTGACAGGAAGGCAAACACCACTTAATAGTGGTGAGTGAGTTTATTGTGGTGAGCGGGCTTGCTTGTGGTGAGCGGGGCAAGCCCGCTCACCACAGGGGCCAGTTCAGGCGCTACATAATGGTCAGAACAACACCTTCGCCACATCCGCAAAGCGCTTGGCAAAGTGCACCGTCATGCCTTCCTTCAGGTACTCCGGCAATTCCTCAAAACTCCCGCGATTGGGCTCCGGCAAGATCAACTCGTGAATCTTCTGGCGCCGCGCCGCAATCACCTTCTCGCGCACCCCGCCAATCGGCAGTACATGCCCGGTCAACGTCAGTTCGCCGGTCATGGCCACGCCTTTTTTCGGCGGCTGGTTACGCGCCAGCGACAGCAGCGCACTGGCCATGGTCACGCCCGCGCTCGGGCCGTCTTTCGGTGTGGCGCCTTCCGGCACGTGCAGGTGCACGAAGGCTTCGTCGAAGAACTTCGGGTCACCGCCAAACGACTTCAGGTTCGAGCTGATGTAGCTGTAGGCAATCTCGGCCGACTCCTTCATCACGTCGCCCAGTTGCCCGGTGAGCTTGAAGCCCCGGTTGAGCGTGTGAATGCGCGTCGCCTCGATCGGCAAGGTCGCGCCGCCCATGCTGGTCCAGGCCAGGCCAGTAATCACGCCGGTGCCCGACAGCACCTGTTCGTTACGGAACACCGGCATGCCCAGGGAAGCTTCCAGGTCCTTGTTGCCGATCTTGATCACCGAGTCCGGCTCATCCAGCAGCTTGACCACGGCCTTGCGCACCAGTTTGCCCAGCTGTTTTTCCAACTGGCGCACACCGGCTTCGCGAGCGTAACCGTCGATCAGGGCGCGCAGGGCGCCGTCGCTGATGGACAGGCTGTTTTTCGACACGCCGGCTTTTTCCAACTGCTTGGGCCACAGGTGGCGTTTGGCGATGGCGACTTTTTCTTCAGTGATATAGCCCGACAGGCGAATCACTTCCATCCGGTCCAGCAACGGGCCGGGGATTGAGTCCAGGGTGTTGGCGGTGCACACGAACAGCACTTTGGACAGGTCCAGGCGCAGGTCCAGATAGTGGTCGAGGAATTCGACGTTCTGTTCCGGGTCCAGGGTTTCGAGCAGGGCCGACGCCGGGTCGCCCTGGTAGCTCTGGCCCATCTTGTCGATCTCGTCGAGCATGATCACCGGGTTCATCACTTCGACGTCTTTGAGCGCTTGTACCAGCTTGCCCGGCATGGCGCCGATGTAGGTGCGGCGATGGCCCTTGATCTCGGCCTCGTCACGCATGCCGCCGACGCTGAAGCGGTAGAACGGCCGGCCGAGGGACTCGGCAATCGATTTGCCCACGCTGGTCTTGCCCACGCCCGGCGGGCCTACCAGCAACACGATGGAGCCGGCGACTTCGCCTTTATAGGCGCCCACCGCGAGGAATTCGAGGATGCGACTCTTGATGTCGTCCAGGCCGGCGTGGTGTTTATCGAGCACCTTGCGGGCGTGCTTGAGGTCGAGCTTGTCCTCGCCATACACGCCCCACGGCACCGAGGTGGCCCAGTCCAGGTAGTTGCGGGTGACCGCGTACTCCGGCGAACCCGTCTCCAGGATCGACAGCTTGTTCATTTCTTCGGTGATGCGTTTCTGCGCCTGGGTCGGCAGAACCTTGTCCACCAGGCGTTGTTCGAACTGCTCGACGTCGGCGCTGCGGTCGTCCTTGGTCAGCCCCAGCTCTTGCTGGATGACCTTGAGTTGTTCCTTGAGGAAGAACTCGCGCTGGTGCTCGCCGATCTTGCGGTTCACCTCGGCGGATATTTCTTTTTGCAGGCGCGCGACTTCGACTTCCTTGCGCAGCATCGGCAGGACTTTTTCCATGCGCTTGAGCATGGGCACGCAGTCCAGCACTTGCTGCAGCTCGGTGCCGGTGGCCGAGGTGAGGGCGGCGGCGAAGTCGGTCAGCGGCGACGGGTCGTTGGGGCTGAAGCGGTTGAGGTAGTTCTTCAGTTCTTCGCTGTACAGCGGGTTGAGCGGCAGCAGTTCCTTGATCGCATTGATCAGCGCCATGCCGTAGGCCTTGACCTCGTCGGTCGGCTGGGTCGGCTGATGCGGGTATTCGACCTCCACCAGGTACGGTGGGCGGTGGTGCTTGAGCCAGGTCTTGATCCGCACGCGGGTCAGGCCCTGGGCGACGAATTGCAGCTTGCCGTTTTCACGGCTGGCGTGATGCACCTTCACCAGGGTGCCGTACAGCGGCAGGCTGGAGGTGTCGAAGTGGCGCGGGTCTTCAGGTGGCGTTTCCATGAAGAACAGGGCAAGGGAGTGGTGCTCGGATTTGCTCACCAGTTCCAGGGTTTCGGCCCACGGCTCTTCATTGACGATCACCGGCAACACTTGCGCCGGGAAGAAAGGCCGGTTGTGGATCGGGATGATGTAGACCTTGTCGGGCAGGTTTTGCCCAGGCAGCGCCAAGCCAGTGTTGGCGGAAGTGTGTTCAGCGTTTTCCGGGTCGGCGTAGTCGTCGAGGTCGATGTCCGGGAATTCTTGCTGGTCGCTCATGGGGCACCTGCATAAGGAAGTATGCAGGTTAGATGGGGCGGGTCGGCAGTGGTTTCAATGGGCGAGGGTAGTTAGCAACAAATTGCACACTATTTTCGAAACGCTGCTGGACCAATGTGGGAGCGTTTCGTCAGCTGAGTTTGTGCAGGTAGGCCGGCAACGGCTGTTCGGGCAGCACCGACAGCACCTTCAACCGTTGCAACATGCGCTGCCGGGCCCGTTGCAGGTGCTCGCGCAGGTTCAGCGCGGCGGCGTCGAAGGCGCCGTGCAGCAGCAGCTCAAGGATCAGCCGGTGCTCGGCCAGCATCGCCGGATCGGCGCCGATACCCAGCAGCCGGTAGAAAATCCGGCTGATGATCATCGGGCTCTGCCCCTGGCGGATCAGCGCGGCGATCTTGCGGTTTTGCAGGCCCGCGAGGCAGTGCTGGTGCAGGTCTTCCTCGATCTGCTCGATCTCTTCCAGGCTGCAATGGGCGCTGTTCTGCGCGTCGAGCACGCGCTGCAACATGGCTTGCAGCAGGTCGCGGTCGAGGTTCGGCGCGCTCTGGCGCAGGGCTTCGGGCTCCAGGCAGGCGCGCAGTTCGTAGTCTTCGGTGACTTCCCGGGCGGTCAGCGGCCCGGCCAGCCATTGGGAATAGGGTTCTTTTTCCACCAGGCCACGGTCCCGCAGGCGCATCAGGGCTTCACGCACCACCGCGCGGCTGACGTTGTAGTGCTCGGCGGCGGCCTGTTCGTCGAGGCGGTAATGGCCGAAAGCGATGCAGGTCGACAGCGCTGCGCCGATTTCCTCGACGATGCGCTCCCCCAGTGGCCGGGTGTCCACCAGCTCATCTTCACCGTTGAGGCCCAGGTGCGCGTGGCTCAAGGGCAGTCGCAGCGGTTCCAGGTCCAGGCCTTCGGGGTTGATCAGGTAGCCCCGGCCATCGAAGCGGCAAATCAGCCCTTCGTCATGCAACAGGTTCAGGGCCTTGCGCACCGGCACCCGGCTGGTGCCGAACAGCTCGGCCAGCGGCGCTTCCAGCAACACCAGGCCATGACGGGCAGTGCCGTGGGTGATGGCGTCGCGCAAAACCTGGTGAATCATCGCGTAACGGGAAGCCGAGGCTGACACTGCTTTCATCGGGTTCTCTGGAGCAAACGGGTCGGTGGCCGGGGATTCTCTCATAGTTGCGCCTGTCACTCTGCGCCACGTCGGTGGCACTTTTTTGGGGCCTTCAGAGGGTGGTTGTTACTTTTTTGCACCAAAATGTATTTATTAATAAAAGATACATTATTTCATTGTGGCCGAGTATTGAGCGCCGCCGAATATTTCTTTTGATGTCAACAACCCATCTATCCCGTGGGTCTGACCCAAAGTGCCAGATGCTTCAAACATCACCCCTGAGAGACTGGCACGAAAGCTGCCTTTGTAAAATGTACATTTTATTAATATGTACGTTTTCAGAAGGTCATTCCCATGTCAGACGCCACTTCACTGGCCGAGGATTTCGCCAGCGGTCGCAGCGACCCGGTGCACGCCCTCGAACAGGCACTCGCTCGCGCGAGCCAGGCCCCCAGCGTATTCATCTCCCTGACCGCCGAGCGCGCCCGGCGTGAGGCCGAAGCGTCGGCTGCCCGCTGGCGTGCCGGCCAGCCTTTGAGCGTGTTCGATGGCGTGCCCCTGGCCTGGAAAGACCTGTTTGATGTGGCCGGCAGCATTACCACGGCAGGCGCGGCCCATCGTCGCGACGCGCCGGCGGCTTTGCTGGACGCGCCGAGTGTAGGCCTGTTGTGCCGCGCCGGGATGGTCAGCGTGGGCAAGACCAACCTCAGCGAGCTGGCGTACTCCGGCCTAGGCCTTAACCCGCACTTCGGCACCCCGCACAATCCCCGTGGCATCGATCAACCGCGGATCCCCGGTGGTTCGTCGTCGGGCTCGGCGGTCGCCGTGGCGGCCGATATCGTGCCGATCGCCATGGGCACCGACACCGCGGGCTCCATCCGTATTCCTGCGGCACTGAATGGCGTGGTGGGTTATCGCAGCAGTTGCCGGCGCTACAGCCGCGACGGCGTTTTCCCGCTGGCCCATACCCTCGACAGCCTCGGCCCGCTGACTCGCAGCGTGCGCGATGCGCTGGCCATTGATGATTTGCTCAACGGTCGCGACCAGCGCCAGCCACGCCAGGCCCGCAGCCTCAATGGCCAGCGTTTTTGGGTTGAACAAAGTGTGCTGGAAGACGCTCGCGTCGAGCCCGGCGTACGCAACAACCTGTTGTATTGCGTGGACCGATTGAAAGCCGAAGGCGCGCTGATTGATGTGCGTCCCTTGAAGACCTTCCAGGCCACCCTTGACCTGATCCAGCACCAGGGCTGGCTCGGCTCCTTCGAAGCCTTCGCGCTCCACGAAGCCCTGCTCGACAGCCCCGACGCCAGCCAGCTCGACCCTCGCGTACGCCGTCGCCTTGAAGCGGCCCGCGCGCTGCCGGCCAGCCAACTGCTGGCGTTGTATGAAGCGCGCCGGCGCCTGCAACAGCAGCTTGTCGACGAGCTCGACGGCGCGATTCTCATCACTCCCACCGTGGCCCACGTGGCCCCGGCCCTGGCGCCACTGGAAGCCGACGATCAACTGTTCGTCAGCACCAACCTCGCCACCCTGCGCCTGACCATGCCCGGCAGCTTGCTGGACATGCCCGGCGTCAGCCTGCCCAGCGGCCGCGATGCCCTGGGCCTGCCCACCGGCCTGCTGCTCAGCGCCCCCAGCGGCGAAGACGCGCGCCTGCTTCGGGCTGCCCTGTCAGCCGAAACAGCACTCATTTTTTAAGGAGACACATCATGGCTAAAGACATCCTCTGTGCATTTGGCGTCGACGTTGACGCGGTCGCCGGCTGGCTCGGTTCCTATGGCGGCGAAGACTCCCCGGACGACATTTCCCGTGGCCTGTTCGCCGGTGAAATCGGTGCGCCACGCCTGCTCAAACTGTTCGAGCGCTATGGCCTGCGCACCACCTGGTTTATCCCCGGCCACTCGATGGAAACCTTCCCCGAGCAAATGAAGGCGGTCGCCGACGCCGGCCACGAAATCGGTGTGCACGGCTACAGCCATGAAAACCCGATTGCGATGACGGCCGAGCAGGAAGAAATCGTCCTCGACAAGTCCATCGAACTGATCACCAACGTCACCGGCAAACGCCCCACCGGCTACGTCGCGCCATGGTGGGAATTCAGCAAGGTCACCAACGAGCTGCTGCTGAAAAAAGGCATCAAGTACGACCACAGCCTGATGCACAACGACTTCCACCCCTACTACGTACGCAAGGGCGACAGCTGGACCAAGATCGACTACAGCCAGCACCCCGACACCTGGATGAAACCCCTGGTGCGCGGCGAAGAAACCGACCTGGTGGAGATCCCGGCCAACTGGTACCTCGACGACCTGCCGCCGATGATGTTCATCAAGAAAGCCCCCAACAGCCACGGCTTCGTCAACCCGCGTCACCTGGAAGAAATGTGGCGCGACCAGTTCGACTGGGTCTACCGCGAGCACGAGCACGCGGTGTTCACCATGACCATCCACCCCGACGTGTCCGGCCGCCCGCAAGTGCTGCTGATGCTTGAGCGCCTGATCGAACACATCCAGAGCCATGCCGGCGTGCGCTTCGTCACCTTCGACGAAATCGCCGATGACTTTATCCGCCGCCAACCGCGTACCTGATACCTGTAACCAACCCCTGGCCAACCTCCCGAGGCGCGATTCATGTCTATCTACAACAAGCTTGATCTGACTGGCTGGAAACCCCGGCAACTGACGCCCAAGGAAGTGCGTTTCGCCACCTGGATCGCGTTTTTCGCCTGGGTGTTTGCGGTGTATGACTTCATTCTTTTCGGCACCTTGCTGCCGGAAATCGGGCGGCACTTTAACTGGGGTGAAGTGGAGCAAGCGGAGATTGCGACATGGGTGGCGGTAGGCACCGCCGTGGTCGCGCTGGCCATCGGTCCGATCGTGGACAAACTGGGCCGGCGCAAAGGGATTATTTTCACCGTGGCCGGTTCGGCGATCTGCTCGGCGCTGACCGCCATTGGCGGCGCGTGGGGCAAGTCGTCGCTGATCCTGATCCGTTCGCTGGGCGGCCTGGGGTATGCCGAGGAAACCGTCAACGCAACCTATCTGAGCGAGCTGTACGCCGCCTCCGATGACCCGAAACTGGCCAAGCGTCGCGGCTTTATCTACAGCCTGGTGCAGGGCGGCTGGCCGGTGGGCGCGCTGATTGCGGCGGGGTTGACCGCGCTGTTGCTGCCGGTGATTGGCTGGCAGGGCTGCTTTGTGTTTGCGGCGATCCCGGCGATTGTCATTGCGGTCATGGCGCGCAAGCTCAAGGAGAGCCCGCAGTTCCAGATTCACCAGCGCATCAGCGAGCTGCGCAAAAGCGGCTCGGTGAAAGAAGCGCAGAACGTCGCCGTGACCTACGGCGTGGACTATGACGAACACAGCAAGGCCGGCCTCAAGGCCGCATTCCGTGGCCCGGCCCGCCGTGCAACCCTGGTGATTGGTGCGGCGCTGCTGCTCAACTGGGCGGCGATCCAGGTGTTCAGCGTGCTGGGTACATCGGTGATCGTCAGCGTGCACCACATCTCGTTCGAGAACTCGCTGATCATCCTCGTGCTGTCGAACCTGGTGGGTTACTGCGGTTACCTCAGCCACGGCTGGATGGGCGACAAGATTGGTCGGCGCAACGTGATCGGCCTGGGCTGGATGCTCGGCGGGCTGTCGTTTGCCGGGATGCTGTTTGGCCCGAGCAACATGGCGATGGTGGTCGGGCTCTACAGCCTGGGCCTGTTCTTCCTGATCGGGCCGTACTCGGCGGCGCTGTTTTTCATCAGCGAAAGTTTTCCCACCAGCATCCGTGCCACCGGCGGCGCGATCATTCATGCCATGGGGCCGATTGGTGCGGTGGTCGCCGGGTTTGGCGCGACCCAAGTGTTGTCGGCCGGCAGTGACTGGCAGACCGCCGCACTGTGGTTTGGCGCAGTGCCGTGCTTTTTGTCCGGTGCACTGATGTTTGCCGCACGCCATGTGCGTCCGGAAACCGTCCAGTAAGGAGTCAGTTGATGAGTCGTAAAGTTGCGTTGATTACCGGTGCCGCCAGCGGCATCGGCCAGGCCCTGGCGGTGGCGTATGCCCGCAGCGGCGTGGCGGTGGTGGGCGGCTATTACCCGGCCGATCCCCACGACCCGCACCACACCGTTTTACAGGTGGAAGAAGCCGGCGGTGAATGCCTGATGCTGCCGCTGGACGTGGGCGACACCGCCTCTGTGGATAACCTGGCCGCGCAGGCGATCCAGCATTTTGGCCGCCTCGATTACGCGGTGGCCAACGCAGGATTGTTGCGGCGTGCGCCGTTGCTGGAAATGACCGACGAGCTGTGGAACGAGATGCTCAACGTCGACCTGACCGGGGTGATGCGCACCTTCCGGGCGGCGACCCGGCACATGCAGGAAGGCGGCGCGCTGGTGGCTATTTCGTCGATTGCCGGTGGCGTGTATGGCTGGCAGGACCACGCGCACTACGCAGCGGCCAAGGCCGGAGTGCCGGGCTTGTGCCGGTCGCTGGCGGTGGAATTGGCGCCGCTGGGGATTCGCTGCAATGCGGTGATTCCGGGGTTGATCGAGACGCCGCAGTCGCTGGATGCGAAGAACTCACTCGGCCCGCAAGGGCTGGCGAAAGCCGCGCGGGCGATTCCGCTGGGCCGGGTAGGGCGGGCGGATGAAGTGGCGTCCCTGGTGCGGTTCTTGACCAGTGAGGAATCGAGTTACCTGACCGGGCAGAGCATTGTGATTGATGGTGGGTTGACCGTGCGCTGGCCGGACTAACCCACGCAGCGTGGAAATGAAGGCTTAAGCGGTGAGGGCTTGTTGTGGCGAGGGGGCTTGTCCCCCGTTGGAGTGCGCAGCGCTCCCGCTTTTTTGGGGCTGCTGCGCAGCCCAACGGGGGACAAGCTCCCTCACCACAGGTCCAGTGTTGTCATCAGGAGTTTTTTGTATGTCCCAACTGCATAACCGCCGCGCCGTGATCACCGGCGCCGGCAGCGGCATCGGTGCCGCCATCGCCCGCGCCTACGCCGTCGAAGGCGCGCGCCTGTTATTGGCCGACCGCGACGCCGCAACCCTCGCCGAAACCGCCATCACCTGCCGCAACCTCGGCGCCGAAGTCCTCGAATGCGTGGCCGACGTCGGCACCGTCGACGGCGCCCGGGCCAGTGTCGATGCCTGCGTCGCCCACTACGGCGGCATCGATATCCTGGTCAACAACGCCGGCATGCTGACCCAGGCCCGTTGTATCGACCTGACCATGGACATGTGGAACGACATGCTGCGCATCGACCTCACCAGCGTCTTCGTCGCCAGCCAGCGTGCGTTGCCCCACATGATCGCCCAGCGCTGGGGCCGGATCATCAACGTCGCCTCGCAACTGGGCATCAAGGGCGGTGCCGAGCTGACGCACTATGCGGCGGCCAAGGCCGGCGTCATCGGCTTCACAAAATCCCTGGCGCTGGAGGTAGCCAAGGACAACGTGCTGGTCAACGCCATTGCGCCCGGGCCGATTGAGACGCCGTTGGTAGGCGGCATCAGCGACACCTGGAAACGCGCCAAGGCCGCCGAGTTGCCCCTGGGCCGTTTCGGCCTGGCAGACGAAGTGGCGCCCACCGCCGTGCTGTTGGCCAGTGAGCCCGGCGGCAATCTGTTCGTTGGCCAGACCCTGGGCCCGAACTCCGGCGATGTCATGCCATGAGCGGGCACTAAGCATGTGCGGACTCTGCGGCCTGCTGGGTGAAGACCTGCACTGGAGCGATCCGCTGGGCGATGAACTGCCGCGCCGGCGCGAACGCCTGCGCCGAATCGCGGCGATCAATCAGGTGCTGGCGGTGTTCCGGCTCAAGGTCGAAGACTTCCAGGGCGCGTCCTATCTGCTGATGGGCGCCACGGGCAAACAGGAACTGGCCAGCGGCCTGGATCAACTGTGGCGGGCGGCGGAGGCCATGCTCGGTCGGCCGCTGGACCCGTTGGACCCGCGCCTGCTGGATCATCTGGAACTGTAGGAGCCCGGCTTGCCGGCGATGGCGTCCTTCATATCGCCATCGCCGGCAAGCCGGGCTCCTACAGGGGCATCATTGAGGTAGAAATATGAGCATCGCTCTAAACGTCATCACCGGGTTCCTCGGCAGCGGCAAGACCACCTTGCTCAAGCGCCTGCTGCAAGGCGAAAGCCTCGGCGATACGGCGTTGCTGATCAACGAATTCGGCGATGTTGGCATCGACCATCTGTTGGTGGAAGAAGTGGCGCCGGACACGGTGCTGCTGCCCAGCGGTTGCGTCTGCTGTTCGATTCGCGGCGAGTTGAAAGACGCCTTGCTCGGCCTGTTGCAGCGCCGCGAGCGCGGCGAGATTCCCGCCTTCAAGCGGGTGATCCTGGAAACCACCGGCCTGGCCGACCCGGCGCCGATCCTCGCCACCTTGAACAACGACGTTCAACTGCGCGGGCGCTTTCATATCGGCCTGGTGGTGACGTTGGTAGACGCCAGTCACGCTGCCTTGCAAGAACGCCTGCACCCGGAATGGCTGGCGCAGGTGGCCGCCGCCGATCGCCTGCTGTTGAGCAAGACCGACCTGGTCGAAGACTGCGACTCGCTGCGCGCGCACTTGCAGGCACTGAACGCCGGTACGCCGATCCTCAATACCTGCGATATCGACAGCGGTGAACAACTGCTGCTCGGCGAAGGCCTGCGCAGCGCCGAACCGGCGGCGGAAGTCAGCCGCTGGAAACTCCATCAAACCACCGCCGCCAACCATGGCGCGGCGCAGGTCTGTTGCCTGACCTTCGATCAGCCGCTGGATTGGGTCGGCTTCGGGGTCTGGTTATCGATGCTGTTAAGATGCCACGGCGAACGTATTCTTCGCGTCAAAGGACTGCTCAACGTGAACGCAAGTTTGGCTCCCATCGTTATCCATGGCGTGCAGCATTGCCTGCATGCACCGGTTCACCTGCCTGCCTGGCCGGGAACCGACCGGCAATCGCGCCTGGTGTTTATCCTGCGTGGCCTCGACCCCGCGTTGCTGCGCCGCTCCTTTGAAGTGTTCTCCAGAAGGTTCGCCGCATGATCACGCTTCGCGTCCTCGGCACGTCGGTGACCTTGCTGGAAACCTTGCGTGTGCGCGCCGAACAGGAACTGGGCATTCGCCTGGTGTACCAGGTGCACGACGTCGAGCAGGCCCAGCGCATCGCGGTGATGCAGCCCGACAGCTACGACCTCTACGACCAGTGGTTTCACAACGTCGACTTCGTGTGGCCGGCGCGGGCGATCCAGCCGATCGACACCCGGCGCATCGCGCTGTGGCACGAAATCAACGACCTGCCCAAGCGCGGCCGCCTGTCTGCCAACGACCGCCTGGGCAGCGGCAGTGTGCCCAGCGAGCGCTTGTTCGTGCAGCACGACGGCAGCCTCGGCAGCACCGTCACCGAACGCATCAGCATGCTGCCCCTGACCCACAACGCCGACAGTTTTGCCTACCGTCCCGAGCGCCTGCCCGAGGGGTTCAACCGCGCCAACGAGAGCTGGGGCTGGCTGCTGGACCCGGCCTGGGGCGCGCGTACCGCACTGCAAAGTGACGCCGCCATCGGCGCCCTCGACGCCGCGCTGGCGGTGCAGGGCGCGGGGCTGGCAAGCTTCAAGGACATCGGCAACATGAGCATCGAAGAGATCGATGTGCTCGCCGATATCCTGGTGCGCAAGCAGAAGGAAGGGCACTTCGCGGCGTTCTGGTCTGACGACGAAGAAGCGGCGCAACTGATGCTCAGCCCGAGCATCGACATCCAGAGTTTGTGGTCTCCGACCTTGATGCGCCTGCACCGGGCCGGGGTAAAATACCGCCTGGCGGTGCCCCGTGAAGGCTATCGCGCCTGGTTCGGCGGGTTGTCATTGTCGCGCCATGCCAAGGGCCCGGTGCTGGACGCGGCCTATGCCTACCTCAACTGGTGGCTGTCCGGCTGGCCTGGCGCGGTGATGGCGCGCCAGGGTTATTACATTGGCAACCCGGCCCGCAGCCGCGATCACCTGAGCAGTGCCGAATGGGACTACTGGTACGCCGGCCTGCCCGCGCGGGAAGAGCTTTTGGGCAGCGACGGCTTGCCGCTGATCGATGTGGGCGAAGTGCGCGACGGCGGCTCCTATGAGCAGCGCATGGGGCATATCGCGGTGTGGAACTCGGTGATGGACGAGCACAACTACCTGGTGCGGCGCTGGGGCGACTTCATGCGGGCGCGGACGTAAGTACAGCGCTATGTCGCCAAATTAATGGCACTGAAGTTCCCGTATTTATTGGGTGCACTTCTGCTCTTGCACAGCTAATCTGGATAATTCAAATATCCCTTCAAAAAGGATATTTATTTGACGCCGGTCAGCTATCGCGAGGGACGCGCATGACGAAGGGACGTTTCGGCTGGAGGGGGCAGGCGCTGCCAGAGGGCAACAAAATGAGGTGGCGCCATACGTTTCAAACCCGGATCGCCGGGGTGCTGGCGCTGCTGTTGCTGGTGGTCGTGGCCGCGGTGTATTTCGCGGTGAAGACCGCGACCAACCGCGCCGTGGAAAACCAGGCCCAGGTGCAACTGGAAACCGGCAGCCAGGTGTTCGAACGTTTGCTCGACCTGCGGGGCCGGCGCCTGCAATACGGCTTGAACTGGCTGACGGCAGACTTGCCCTTCCGCCAGTCGGTCGCCGAGGGCGAGCCCGCTGCGATTCTTGCTGCCCTGCGCCGGCATGGCACCGGCCTGACGTCCAGTGAAGTGTTTGTGCTGGGCCTCGACGGCCAGGTGATGGTCAGCACGTTACAGGCGCTGACGCCCGGCCAGGCCTTTCCCTACAACGATGCCTTGCGCCAGGCCCGGCGCAGTGGCCTGCAAATGTTGATCGTGGCCCTCGATGGCCGGCCTTTTCTGCTGGTGCAGCAGGAAGTGGTCGACCCGGCACCGATTGCCCGTGTCGCCATGGGCTTTCCCATGGACGAAGTGTTTGCCAGTGAATTGCGCTCCATGAGCAACCTGGAAGTCTCGTTCATCAGTGTGCAGCAGGGCCAGCCCGGCGAGTTGTTCAGCACCCAGCCCGAGGCGTTCCAGGCCTCGATTGCCAGCGACTTGCAGGCCCCGTACATCAACCCTGTGCCGCAACTGAACCTGTTTCACGGCCAGCGTTATCTCAGCCAGGTACTGCCCCTGGGCAACACCGCAGACGGCGGTGAAGTGCGGGTGCTGCTGCAAAGTCCGCTGGACCACGCCCTCGAATCCTTCGCGCCGCTGGACCGGCAGTTTCTCGCGATCGCCCTGGTGGTGCTGCTGGTGTCACTGGCGGGTGCGTTGTTTCTGGCACGGCGGGTTTCGCGCCCGCTCAATGCGCTGGTCGAGGCGGCCGAACGTATCGGCGCCGGTGACTACCGCACCCCGGTGCGGGTTCGCAGCCATGATGAGTTCGGCCTGCTGGCCCAGGCCTTCAACGCCATGCAAACCGGGATCGCCGTGCGCGAGCGGCAACTGGCCCACAACGCCCTGCACGACCCGCTTACCGGCCTGCCCAACCGCGCGCTGGCCATGGAGCGCCTGGGCAGCGCCATCAGCGCGGGCCGGCCCGTGGTGTTGCTGTACCTGGGCATTGAAAACTACCGGGTGATCAACGAAGGCTATGGGCCGGAAGGCGTGGAAGAGATGCTCCGCGAGGCCAGCCGCTGCCTGCTGTCGAGCCTGTCGGCCAGCGACACCGCCGCACGCATCACCGGCAGCGAGTTCTTGCTGCTGCTGGAAAACACCGAGATCGACCGGGTCGTGGCCCTGGCTGACCGCTTGTATGGGCTGCTGACCGAGCCCCAGCGCATCGGCGGCGATGAACTGCGCCACGAAGTGAGCATCGGCATCGCCGCTTACCCGGCCGACGGCCAGCAGGTTGAAGAACTGATCAGCCGCGCCGCCATTGCGCGTCACGATGCAGCGGCGTTGCCGGGCTATTTGCAGATCTACCAACAGGACCGCGACCTCGCTCACCAACGCCAGATCAGCCTGATCCGCGACCTGCGCCGGGCGGCGGCGGAGGGCGAGTTGTACCTGTGTTATCAGCCCAAGCTCGACCTGACCCACGGCCATGTGCGCCAGGCCGAAGCGCTGCTGCGTTGGCAGCATCCGACCCTCGGGCTGGTGTCGCCCGCCGAATTCATTCCCCTGGCCGAGCGCACTGGCAGCATGGGTAGCCTGACCCACTGGGTGATCGAAGAAGCCATTCGGCAACTGGCCGAGTGGGAGGTGCGTGGATTGCAGGTGCAGTTGTCGGTGAACATCTCGGTGGACGACCTGGCCGATGACGGCCTGGCCCTGCGGGTGACCGAGTTGTTGGCGCACTACCGCGTATCGGCCCGGCAACTGATTTTCGAAATCACCGAAAGCGCGATCATGCACAACCCGGCCCAGGCCCTCAGCGTGCTCGAGCAACTGCGCGGCTGTGGCATCAGCCTGTCGGTGGACGACTTCGGCACCGGCTATTCATCGCTGGCGCAACTGCAACGCCTGCCGGTGCAGGAGCTGAAGATCGACCAGTCGTTCGTGCGCAACCTCGACAGCACCTCCGGCGACGGCGTTATCGTGCGTTCGACCATCGAGATGAGCCACAACCTGGGGCTCAAGGTGGTGGCCGAAGGCGTGGAGTTCGAGCCGAGCCTCAAGCTGCTCAAGCTCTGGAAGTGCGACACGGCCCAGGGTTATCTGATCAGCCGGCCATTGAATGCCATGGCGTTTGAAATGTGGATGCGCCGCGAGCGGGTGCCGGTTTAGAGCGTCGGCGGTTACACCGACGCAGGTGCTGTCAACGCTAGGCCGTTTCATCGACCAGGGTTTGCAACAGTTCCCACAAGCCTTCGATGTGGTGGCGCTCCGTCCCCAGCGCGCCGATGGACACGCGTACCATCCAGCGCTCGCCCAGAATGGCGGGGGTGACGTAGGCTTTGCCTGATTGATTGAGTTTTTCCGCCCAGGCGCGGGTGTGGTTGTCCAGCGCCTCACCACCAAGGCCTGGCGGCTCGTGCCGGATGCACAGCGTTTGCAGGGCGACGGCGGCCACCAGTTTCCAGTGCTTGCTGCCTTCAATCTGTTCTGCCAGCCAGCGGGCATTGGCGAGGTCACGTCGCAGCCGGGCCTGCAGGCCGCTGACGCCTTGCTCGCGGATCAGGAACCACAGCTTCAGGGCGCGGAAGCGGCTGCCCAGGGAGATTCGCCAGTCGCGGTAGTTTCTGACCTGGCCATCAGCCTTGGACTGCAGATAGCTGGGGTTGGTGGTCATGATGCGAATCAGGTGCTCGGGGTCGCGTACGAAGTACACCGAGCAATCAAACGCTGCCCCTAGCCATTTGTGAGGGTTGAGGACCAGCGAGTCGGCTTTCTCGATGCCGTTCCACAGCACGCGGCATTCCGGGAGGATCATCGCGGCACCGGCCATGGCCGAGTCGACATGCAGCCAGAGGCCGTGACGCTGAGTCAGGGCGCCGATGGCTTCCAGAGGGTCGATGGCCATGGCTGCCGTTGTGCCGGTGGTCGCAATCACCACACAGGGTCTGTTCCCGGCAGCCAGGTCTTGTTCGATGGCCTGCTCCAATGCCTGCGGTGACATCGCATTGTGTTCGTCGGTGGCCACGGTACGGATATTGTTCTGGCCGAACCCGGCCAGGATGGCGCCTTTGTTCACTGAACTATGGGCGTGGGCCGAGGTGTAGACGATGAGTGGTGCGCCGCTGTTTTGCAGGCCATCGTGCATCAGCGCGTAGTTGGAACTGCGTTCGCGAGCGCTGATCAGCGCCACCAGTGTGGAGGTCGAGGCCGAATCCTGGATCACTCCGCTCCAGTTGGCGCTCAGGCCGATCATGTCGCGCAGCCAATCGGTGGTGACTTCCTCGATTTCGGTCAGGGCCGGGCTCGATTGCCACGACAATCCCACCACGCCCAGGCCGGTACTCAAGCAATCGCCGAGGACGGAGGACAGTTCCACATTGGACGGGAAAAAACCGAAGAAGCTCGGATGCTGCCAGTGCAACAGACCGGGCATGATCAGTTTTTCGACGTCGCCCATGATCTGTTCGAACGGTTCGGCTGTTTCAGGCGGGCTGGCCGGCAAGGCGGATTTGATTTCGCCGGGGGTCGTGGTGGGTTGCACACCGCGCTGCTCGATGTTTTGTCGATAGTCTGCAATCAGGTCGATCATGGCGTGGCCATGTTGGCGGAATTCGTCAGGTGTCATATAAGAGTGTCCATCAGGAAAAGAAATAAGGGCGTTAGCACCAGAAGTAAAACGGCTCACCAGTGGTATAGCCGATAAACGATTGGATACTGATGCGTTTGCCTGAATCGAATCCGCAAATGGCGTGAGGACGGCGGGTATTGATGATGATCAGTTCGTTTTTTCGCGGCTGGATGTGCAGTGGCTTTTGCAAACGGTCTTCGGGAAGTAGTGCGCCTTCAAAGCGCTCGACGTCTTCATAGGCAAACGCTTCGGTATCCCAGATGATCAACTCTCCTCCCGAAGGTGGAGTATCAATGTAAATGTTGGCGCTGAATTGATGTTCCAGTTCGGCAATGGAAATAGGCAGGCAATCAACATGGGGCACGGTTTCCGAGAGGTGAGCTGTCTCCGGGAACATGGCGCGGATAATACCGCAGAACATTGGCTGGCCCTGAAATGCGGCGGTGGTCGCACCTTCTGGCCAAACCTGCTGCAGGTGCTCCATCAGCAGGTGGATGGGCGGCTTCTGCGGGGCGCATAGGCTGTCGATCAAGCCGCGCATATGGGCTGCGTCGGCATAGTATTGCTGTTGGGCGTCACTGCCTGCGCTCTTGCCGTAGGTAGAGTTGAACGGTGTTCCCCAGCGATGGACACCATAGAATTGCTGGACAACTTTCCCGCTCTCATAGGTTTCGTGATTGTACTCCTGAAGAATCGCCGTTTCGTCTATATATTTAGTTAATACTGCGCTGGTTTGTTCATTCGCAAAATCAGCTATTCGAATGGCGAGTACTTCACCCGTGATGAGTCTTTTTAAGCTGGCTGCATCGAGTTGTGTGAGCTCTAAGATGGCAGGTGTTTTGATTTGCAATGCGGCGGGCGTTAGTTCGCTGTTGTTCAGGTCCGTCATAATGAATAACTCCATGTTGAATATTGCGGGTAACGTTTAATTTAACGGGATTTGCCCGGTACTAAAGTAGAGTGAAATATTTGGAGGGTGGTATAGGACTTTTCTTAGTGTTTATTTAAGTGCATAGGCCGTCTCGCTTTACTTTATTACCCACATAAAAAAAGGCGGCTACCCATTAGGTAGCCGCCTTTTTCTTACCGCCGGTTTTACTTAATCCGGCAGTTTGAACGCCATCACATAGTCACCCTGCTTGGTGCCCAGGGAACCATGACCGCCAGCCATGACCAGCACGTACTGCTTGCCGTCCTTGCCGGTGTAGGTCATCGGTGTGGTTTGCGCGCCTGCTGGAAGGCGGCCTTCCCACAACTGCTTGCCGTTTTTCACGTCGTAGGCACGCAGGTACTGGTCAAGGGTACCGCTGAGGAAGGACACGCCACCGGCGGTGGTGAAGGTCCCGCCCAGGCTTGGTACGCCCATGGTCAGTGGAATCGGAACCGGCGAGCTGTCACGCACGGTACCGTTTTTGTGCATCCAGATGGTCTGGTGGTTGGTCAGGTCGACCGCGGCCACATAACCCCACGCCGGCGCCTGGCACGGCAGGCCCAGTGGCGACAGCATGGCTTCGAGGATCACACCGTATGGCGCGCCTTTGTTTGGCTGCACGCCTTCGGTTTCGCTGACACGCGGACCTTGCTTGGCAATATCGGCGGCCGGGATCAGTTTCGATTTGAACGCCATGTAGCTCGGGTTCACGAAGGCAATCTGGCGAACCGGGTCGACCGAAATGCCGCCCCAGTCGAACACACCGAAGTTACCCGGGTAAACGATCGAACCTTGCAGCGATGGCGGAGTGAACGGACCGTCGTAGCGCATGGATTTGAAGTCAATCCGGCACAGCATCTGGTCGAACGGCGTCACGCCCCACATGTCACGCTCCTTGAGGGGCGGTGGCATGAAGTTCAGGTCGGATTTCGGTTGGGTCGGTGCGGTGTGATCGCCGGCCACTGCGCCTTGCGGTACAGGGATTTCATTGATCGGCACTACAGGCTGACCGTTCGAACGGTCGATCACATAGATGCTGCCCTGCTTGGTCGACGCCATTACTGCTTGTTTCACGCCTTCAGCGGTCTTGATGTCGACCAGCGAAGGCTGGCCGCCCACGTCCATGTCCCACAGGTCATGGTGAGTGAACTGGAAGGTCCACTTCACGTGGCCGCTGTCGATGTCCAGGGCGGTGAGGCCGGCGCTGTACTTCTCGGAGTCCGGAGTCCGGTCGCCGCCGTACTGGTCGGGCATCTGGTTACCCATCGGCAGGTAGAGCATGCCGAGTTTTTCGTCGACCGCGAACATCGACCACATGTTTGGCGAGTTGCGGGTGTAGGTCTTGCCCTCGGCCAACGGGGTGGTGTCGTCCGGGTTGCCGCTGTCCCAGTTCCACACCAGCTTGCCGGTGTGCACGTCGAACGCGCGGATCACGCCGCTAGGCTCGTCGGTGGAGACGTTGTCGGTCACGTGACCGCCGATCACCACCAGGTTCTTGGTGACGGCCGGTGGCGAGGTGGAGTAGTAACCGCCCGGGGCGAAGGTGCCGATGTTGGCACGCAGGTCGATCTGGCCTTTGTCACCGAAGTCTTCGCACATCTTGCCGGTGTCGGCATTCAGGGCGATCAGACGGGTGTCGGCGGTCGGTACGAAGATGCGTTTCGGGCAGGCATTCGGCGCGGCAGCCGGGCTGGCGCTGCCAGTCGGGCTCTGCTCGGAAGCGTAGACCGCGTCATCGTGATACGACACGCCACGGCAGGTCATGTGCGCCCAACCCTTGAAGTTGGCAGCCCCTTCGCTGCTGATCTTCGGGTCGAAACGCCAGATTTCCTTGCCGGTGTCCGGGTCCAGGGCAATCACCTGGCTGTGCGGGGTGCACACGTAGAGCATGCCGTTGACTTTCAGCGGGGTGTTTTCCGCGGTGGTTTCACCGGGATCGCCTGGGCCAGGAATGTCGCCCGTACGGTACGTCCAGGCTGGCACCAGCTTGTGGGCGTTTTCCGGGGTGATCTGCGCCAGAGGCGAGTAGCGATCACCAAAGGCCGAACGGCCATAGGAGTTCCAGTCACCATCAGCCTGGGCGGGAGCAGCGCTGGCCATGCCCGGTACCGCGTCGCGGTCCAGTTGGCCTTTCTTGACCAGTGCACCCGGGTCGGTGAATTGGCTGGCCAAGGCAGCGGCGCCTGCCAGCACGACAGCGACGCTCAGGGCGCCAGTGCCCAGCGGCGCGGCTTGGCCACGCAGCAAAGGACGGCGGAACCACGGGATCAGCATGACGATGCCGAGGGCGAACAGCAGGGCCAGGCGCGGCACCAGTTGCCACCAGTCCAGGCCGACTTCCCACAGCGCCCAGACGGTGCTGGCAAACAGCACCAGTGCGTACAAGCCCAGCGCCGCGCGGCGTGTCGCCAGCAGCAACAGGCCTGTAACGGTGATGCCGAGACCGGCCAGCAGGTAATACAGCGACCCGCCGAGCATGCTCAGCTTGATCCCCCCGGCCAACAAGGCCAGGCCCATTATCAGCAGCAAGATCCCCAGCAGCCTGGGCAGCAGGCGACTTGGACTTGAAGCACCATCAGTGCTCATAGTGTGGTTCTCCGTTACGTTTTGAATTGATTGCGCACAGTTCACTGTAGATGACGTTCCGGCGCAGGCATGGTTCAGGGCAAATAAGGTTTATTCAGAAATCAGAAGGAACTTTGCAGCTTGATCCCGCCGATCAGCGCGTCATCCACCTGGGCCACGGCCCCGGGATGACGGATGTATTGCAGGTTCGGGCGCACCGTCAGCCAGTTCGTGACGTGCACGCCGTAATAGAGTTCGGCGCTGTATTCGGTGTGTTGCAGGGGCAGGTAGGCCGGGTCATCGAAGTCGAAGACGGCGCGGGCCTGGTTGCTGGCCTCGGCGTTCTTGCGATAGGCCGGGTTGACGTGCACCCGGGCCACGGCAAAGCCGATATCGTCCTTCGCGCGGGCGTCGAACAGGCCCTTGTAGACCACGCCGGCCTGCACGTAGTTATCCACAGCGTTGGTTTTCTTGTCGTGCATCGTGCCGTTGGCGAACACGCTCAGGCCCCGCGAGTGGTCGCTGGCCAGGCTGGTGACTTGCTGCTGCACGCCCAGCCACACCCCGTGCTTGCTGGAGGCGCTGCGGTAGGCTTCGCCGCTGAGGGCCGCCGGCTGGTCGTTGCGGTCTTTATAGACATCGCTGGCCTTGGCGCTGCTGTAGTAGTAACCGGCACGGTATTCGCCGGGCAGCCCGTTGAGCGTGGGGGTCCACACCAGTTCAACCGGGAGCAGGGTGCCCTGGGTGCCGCTGCCACTGAGCTTGAAGCCATTGCCGCGATCCAGGTTGGACGGGTTCTGTTCATAGGCGCCGACCTGGGCGTAAAGCTCGGGCGTCAGGTGATATTTGACCCGCAGTGCCCACTGGCTCACCGGCCAGTTGTACCAGATGCTGCCCACCCAGTTGCCGACCTGCGAGCCGCAGAACGCCAGGTTCTGGAAGTCGCAGGGGAAGCTGTTGAAGTCTTCGCCTTCGCCAAAACGGCCGGCCTTGATGTCGAGTTTCTGGTCGAAGAATTTCTGCTGGTACCACATCTGCGTCAGGCGCCAGGTCTGGCCGCGGCCCCAGACTTCCTGGGACGAGGTGAACCCGCCCACACGTGGATCGTTGACCCGGTCATTGGTGATGTTGTTGCCGCTGCGCTCGGTCACCGTCAACTGGAATTCGGCGTCGTGCCAGCCGAGGATTTTCTGCAGGTCCAGGTGCGTGCCCAGGCCGAACTGATCGCTGTAGCGTGCGGTGCGGTCATGGTTTGAGCCGCCGTGCAGGTTGCTGCCCATCTCGCCGGTGTAGTCGAATTTGAAGTCGTAGCCCTGTTGAGACAGCGCTGTCCGGGTACCGCCGAAATCACCCAGCATCCACGGTGATTCAGCGTCAAAGGCAGGTGCAGCCTGGGCACAGGTGGCCAGACCGAAAGGCAGCAGCGCAGCGCACAGGCGCAGATTTTGGAAAGCAGGCATAGGCAAAATGGGGTCTTAATATTTTATGGTCTTGAAACGCAAACAGCGGCCTGGCGCGTTCGCACAAAGGCGCTGGACGCGGGCAGTCGATGGTTGGATGAGAATGATGAAACGTTTCAGTTTGTTACTGACAAGGATAATGCCCTGACGCGGGGAGAGAAAGGGCTAAACGGAAGATGGATTCTTTCGGATTTGGTAATAGTGGGCTGGGTCGTTGGATTTGGTATCAAACTGTTCATCGGCTCGCGTTTGAAGCCCGGCTCCCTGCCGGCCTTTTTGGTTGCTAAGCCAACTTCACCAAACAACTCTCAAGAATATCCAGCCCTTCCTCCAGCACTGCCGCCTCAATGGTCAACGGCGCCAGCAGCCGAATGATGTGCCGCGATTTGCCACTGGGCATCAGCAGCAAACCCGCGTCGCGAGCGAGGGCCAGCAGTTGGGTGAGTTGTTGTGGCGCCGGGCTGCCGTCGGCATTGGCCAGCTCGATGCCGCGCATGGCGCCGACACCCGTCAATCGACCGAGATACGGGGAGAGTTTTTTCGAACGCCACGCTTCATATCGGCTGACGATGGCTTCTTCCTGTTGCGCGCCCCAATTTTGCAGGTGCTCGTCAGTCATTTCATCCAGGGTGGCCAACGCCGCCGCGCAGGCGATCGGGTTGCCGGAGTAGGTGCCGCCCAGGCCGCCTTTGGGCAGGTTGTCGAGCAACGATTTACGCCCGACCACCGCGCCCAGCGGTACGCCGCCAGCGATGCTTTTGCCCAACAGAATCAGGTCCGGCTCGATGCCCAGGCGAGAGAAGGCAAAACGCTCGCCGGTACGGCCGAAGCCGGACTGGATTTCATCGGCAATCAGCAGAATGTTTTTTTCGTCGCAGAAGCGTCGCAGGGCCTGGGCGAATTCCACGTCCAGGGTCAGGAAGCCGCCTTCACCCTGCACCGGCTCGATGATGAAACACGCCACATCGTTGACGTCGATTTCCACGCTGAACAGCCGGTCCATCGCCTTGAGTGCTTCGCTGCAGGTCACGCCGTTGTCGCGGCTGGGGTAGGGCAGATGGAACACCGGCCCCGGTAGCACGCCGACTTTCTGCTTGTAGGGCGCGACCTTGCCATTGAGGTTCAAGGTGGCCAGTGTGCGCCCGTGAAATGCACCGTCAAACGCAATCACAGCAGTGCGGCCCGTGGCGCCCCGGACGATTTTCAAGGCGTTTTCCGCGGCTTCCGCACCACTGTTGGTGAGCATGCCGCTGACCGGGTAATCCACCGGGATGAAGGCAGTGAGGCGGTCCATCAGTTCGATGTACGGCGCGTGAGGCACAGCGTTGAAGGCGTAGTGGGTGAGCTTTGTCGCCTGCTCGAGAATCGCCTCGACCACACGCGGGTTGCAGTGGCCCAGGTTGAGCACGCCGATGCCGCCGATGAAATCGATGAAGCGCTTGCCGGTGGTGTCCCAGACTTCGGCGTTCTTGCCATGGCTGAGGCTGATGGGGTGGACGATGGAAATCGACTGGCTGATGGTTTCGCGGCTCATGGATCCGGGACTCAAGAAGGGGATGCGTCCTTTTATCTAAGCCGTGAGCCGCCTCGCCCCGCAAACGAAATAAAGTCGCCGGGTCATTATTAAAAGTCGGGATGTGCTGTGGCGTACTCCACCATCCAGTTCAAAAACGCCTTCACTTTCGGGATCTCCCCGGCATGTTCGGCGTGGGCGATAAAGTGCGCACCGGCACTGGGCATCGTGTAGTCCCAGGGGATCATCAGGCTGCCGTTCGCCAATTCCTCGGCCACCAGGTACTGCGGCACCAGCGCCACGCCATACCCTGATTGCGCCGCGCGGATGCACATGTAGAACGTGTCAAAACGCGGCCCGTGGTAACTGTTTTGCGAGTGCAGGCCCTGTTCCAGAAACCATGCGTGCCAGGCCTCGGGACGCGAGGTGCATTGCAGCAACGTGTGGCGGGAGGAGGCGTCGCTGCCGGCGGCGACAAACCCGGGTGCGCACACCGGCACCACGGCTTCGCGAAACAACTCGATGCAGGTCGCCCCCGGCCACGATCCCTGGCCGAAGAAAAACGCGATATCCGCCTTGGCCTGCAACACGTCGAAGGGCTCCAGTTCGTTGCGCACGTCCAGGTGGATAGTGGGATGGCGCGCAGCAAAGTCCTTGAGCTTGGGCACCAGCCAGCGGTCACCGAAGGTCGGCTGGGTGGCGATCCGCAGCACTTCGGTCTCGCCACCGTAGGTCAGGATGTAGCGGCTGGAAATATCCACCTGGTTGAGGATCTTGCGCACTTCTTCCAGGTACAGCGAGCCCGCCGGCGACAGGTACAAACGCTGGCGAACCCGCTGGAACAGCGGATGGCAGAGCATCTCTTCCAGCTGCGCCACCTGCTTGCTCACCGCACTCTGGGTCAGGTGCAGTTCTTCGGCGGCGCGGGTGAAACTCAGGTGGCGGGCGGCGGCTTCGAAGCACTGCAGGGCCGTCATCGAAGGGGTCAAGCGTTTGGATATCACGGGATCGCAGATCCTTTTAAATAGCCGAGTTCATTCCAAATCGGAAGGAGCCTAAGCCTAAACGTCGTTTGTGGCCAAGGTGTAAAGCCGTTGATACTGACCGGCAACACTATAAACCGGCGCGGGTTTTTGGCGCCGAATAATAAAGATCGACAGGGAGTGCCTTGAATGAAGAACGTGAAATCCACTTTGGCGGCATTCACCGCCGCCGCCGTATTGGGCCTGGCCGGGACCGCTCACGCAGGGGCGACCCTGGACGCGATCCAGAAGAAAGGGTTTATCCAGTGCGGCGTCAGCGACGGCTTGCCGGGCTTCGGCGTGCCGGACGCCAATGGCAAGATGACCGGCATCGATGTGGATGTGTGCCACGCCGTCGCCGCCGCGCTGTTCGGTGATGCGTCGAAAGTGAAGTTCAGCCAGTTGACCGCCAAGGAGCGTTTCACCGCGTTGCAGTCCGGCGAGATCGACCTGATTTCCCGCAACACCACCTGGACCAGTTCCCGCGACGCCGGCATGGGCATGGTGTTCACCGGCGTAACCTACTACGACGGCATCGGGTTTCTGGTGAACACCAAACTCGGCGTGAAGAGTGCCAAGGACCTGGACGGCGCGACCATCTGCATCCAGGCCGGTACCACCACCGAGCTGAACGTCTCGGACTACTTCCGCTCCAACGGCCTGAAGTACACGCCGATCACCTTCGACACCGCCGACGAAAGCGCCAAGGGCCTCGAAGCCGGCCGCTGCGACGTGCTCACCACCGACCAGTCGGGCCTGTATGCCCAGCGGATCAAGATGGCTCACCCGGATGAGTTCGTCGTATTGCCGGAAGTCATTTCCAAGGAGCCCCTGGGGCCACTGGTACGTAAAGGCGATGACGAGTGGTTCAGCATCGTCAAGTGGACCCTGTTCGCCATGCTCAATGCCGAGGAAATGGGCATCACCTCGCAGAACGTCGAGGAGCAGGCCAAGTCCAGCAAGAACCCGGACGTCGCCCGCCTGCTGGGTGCAGACGGTGACTACGGCAAGGACCTGAAACTGCGCAAGGACTGGGTGGTGCAGATCGTCAAGCAAGTGGGCAACTACAGCGAAGTGTTCGAGCGCAATATCGGCCAGGGCAGCGTGCTGAAGATCAAGCGTGGTCTGAACGCCTTGTGGAGCAACGGCGGGATCCAGTACGCGCCGCCGGTTCGTTGAGGCGTCACGAAGACACAGTGTCCTTACCCGCCGCCTTGGAGCGATACAACGCCTGATCGGCCCTGGCCATCAGGCTTGTGGGTGACTCATCGGTGCGCCGTTCCACCACGCCCTGGCTCAACGTCACCTTGAAACCGCCCACGGCGGGCAGCGCCTTGAGTGCCGTGCGCAACTGCTCGGCCAGTTCCCGGGCAGTTTCCAGCGTGCTTTTGGGGGCGATCACCATAAACTCATCGCCTCCCCAGCGTGCCAGCAAGTCGCCGGGACGCAGGCAGGCTTCGAGGCATTCCACCACATGCACCAGGGCTTCATCGCCGACGGCATGGCCGTGCTGATCGTTGATGGGTTTGAAGTCATCAATGTCCATGGCGATCAGCGACAGCGGCAGGCGAAACCGTTGGGCCCGATCGCATTCTTCCACCAGGGCCCGCTCCAGGCGGTAACGATTGGCCACACGGGTCAGGGCGTCGCGTTCGGCCAGGGAGCGGTTTTCATCCAGTTGCAACTGCAGTTGTTGATTGACCCGCGACAGCTCGCGCGTGCGCTCGGCCACCAGGGCTTCCAGGGATTGGTTACGTCGCTCCAGCTGTTCGATGGACTGCTTGCGTGCCTGGATGCTGCGGTGGGCGCCGAGCATACGGGCCACCGAGCCATCATCGTTACGTGCAATCACGTAGCCACGGTCTTCTATCCACAGGTAGGAGCCGTCTTTCTTGCGGCAGCGATATTCGGCTTGATAGTGAGTGGTGCGGCGGTTGATGTAGTCATCAAACAGCACCATCACATTCGGATAGTCCTCGGGGTGAATCACGTTTTCCCAGGTAAACACGCTGTTTTCCAGGGAGTGATGGGCGTAGCCGAGCATTTCGTACCAGCCGGGGTTGCGATAGACGAACCCGGTGTTGGCGTTCCAGTCCCAGATCCCGTCGCTGACCAGCTCCATGATTGCGTGCAGCATGTCGGCGTTAAGGTCGCAAAAGTCCTTCCTTGACGGTTCGCTGGCGGATGTATCGTCCATTGCGCACTCCCTGCGTGGACTGGCCCCCATGGCCAGCCTAAGTTGACGCCGATACTCCGTGGCTGGCGGTACTGTACAACGGCGCTTTGGCGCTTAGAAGGGGGGCTTTGGTCTAGGCTGGAAGGTGGCTATGAGCCACTATTTATTGCTGTTTAGTCTGTAGTTTTACGAACTGGCAGTGTTCAAATTATTGCCGGCGCTGCGTCCGGATTCGGCACAAGACGCACTTCAACCCGTTGCCCCAACGCTCGTGCTGCGCTTGCCAGGGTGGCAAGTGTCATGCCTGCATCGTTCTGATCCAGGGCTCTGTCCACTGCCGTACGACTGGTGTGCATACGCTCAGCCAGTGCCTTTTTGCTGATGTGCTGGGCTTTCATGGCCTCTGCCAGTTGCCAGGCGATCACTCGCTTCAACGCTGCGGCGGAAACCTCCTCAATGAGTCCTTGTTCGTTAAGGAACTCATCAAAGTCGGAACCGATATGTTTTTTCATGGATTGTTCCTCAAAGTTTGGCTTTGCGTCGCTTTGGGCAGTTCCATCAGCCACTCACGAACAGGCTCATTTCCGGCATCTGTGCGAAAAAAACTTACGTTTAGTACAAGAGGAATATCGTTCACAGGTGAGTGTACCAAAAAAGGTTCATCTGACAATCGGCGATTAAAGAGGCTTTTTTCGAAAAAGCCGACCAAAGCGTCGCACGTTGTTCTGTGAGCGAAGGGGACTGAAATATTGCCAAAAATGGCGCGAGAAACTGCGTGTTAAGCAGCTTCCTCGAATTACATGGGAAGGTTGTTTGGCATGAGTAGGAAAGCTTACTTCGGTGCCACCATCCTCGTCCGTGGCGCCCCATTCGCATTGTGCTGATAAATCGCCTCAGGCTGCCCTTGCTGATTAAAAAACACTTGCCCGATACCGGCAGAATTCCACAACCGCTCACCCGCTTCGGCGTGTTCCGGAATGTGCGGCACCACCTGCATGGGACGGCGTCGAGTCAGCCAGTTCAGGGGGGAGCGCGGCGAATAGAGCCAGCGATTGAGGCGATCGAACCATTCCAGCAGGCGCGGAGGGAATTCGTTCTTGATGCCGCTGCTGGTGATCTGCCAGATCTTCGGGCCCGCGTTGCGGTGGCGGATCAGCACTTCGTAGACGAACGAGTAGTGCACGTCCCCCGACAGGATCACGTAGTTACCCGGGGTGCGGGAGTGGCGAAAGATGTTGAGGATCACCTGTGCCGCGCCGCGGTGGGCCATCCAGTTTTCCGCGTCCACCAGCAGCGGGTAGCCGCACCAGCTGAAGGCTTTCTGTACGGTCTCGATCAGCTTGACGCCGAAGATCGGTGCCGGCGACACGATGATTGCCGATGGGTGATCCAGCAGTTCCTGTTGCAGTTCGCTCAAGCCTTCCCAGTCCAGCAGGCCGGACGGTTGCTTGAGGGTGAATTCACTGCGCCAGCGTCGGGTGCGGGTGTCGATCACCACCAGCGCGGGTGTGGTGGGCAGCACGTAATGCCAGTGCTGGAACTTCAGCAGTTCATCCACCAGTTCATCCTGGGCCACGGCATCCAGAGAGTTGCCATGGGCTTGCGTAGTCAGCGCCAGGGTGTTGCCCAACACGGTGCCAAACGCATCCGGGTTGTTGCCCCAGCCCTGGCAGAGCATGTAGGCCAGCAGGGCGTTGCCGATGATGCGCTTGGAGAACGGGTGGCCATAGGCGGTTTCTTCCCACTGGGCGCTGAGGTTCCAGTCGTCGGTGATGTCGTGATCATCGAAGATCATCAGGCAGGAAAGGTGAGCGAACACCCGGGCCACGCCGCCCAGGCCGTCACGAAACTTGTCGATCTGCACCTGCTCGTGTGCATAGCGTACGTGCTCTTCGGCACGCAGTTGCGGTGCTTGCGGGGTGATCAGTTGCCACGGTGTGGGTGACCAGGCCAGCAGGTACATCGCCATGACTTCGGCGAAGGTCACCAGGTGGTTGTCGGCGCTGCTGCTGGTAAAAATCGGCTTCTTCACGCCGCCAAAAAAACGCTCGCGCAGGGTCTCGTTGCTTTCCAGGGCGGGCAACAGATCGGCCCGATGGTAGTAGCTGGCGGCGTGCTCGTAGAGTGCTGCACTGTTGTCGACGACGGCACCGTCGAGGTGTTCGTCGAACAGGCCGAGGCGGCTGATCAACGCATGAATGGCCCTCAGCATCGGCCCCGCGACATCGTCGGCGTAGACCTGGTCGCCGCTCATCATCAACAGGGCCGGGCGGTCTTCGACCGTGGTCGACTCGGCCAGCAGCCGGTCGACACACAACAACCCTTCGTCGGCGCTGTGGTGGGGTTTGCGACACGAACCGTGTACCAACTGGTGGATGCGGCTGTGCAGGACAACGTTCGGGCCTTGGGCGCCGGGGTACAGCAGATGGGGCGCCCACTCGGCGATACCGGCACTCTCGACCAGCAGGTCGTAGCCGATGCTCACGTCCTGGGGCAGGGCGTGCGCCAGTTCAACGTCGATCAGGTGGATAAACGCCTGGCGCCCGACGGGCACGACCTGGCAGCGGCTGGCGTCCAGTTCGATGTCGAACGCCTCGCCGTGGGCGGGTTGCAGCCTCAGGGTCAATGCCAGGGCGCGACTTCCCACCAGCCACATCACCAGGCGCCGGGGTTCCAGGCGTCGCAGCAACGGGCCGGCGAGTACAGCGGGAAGTGTGTCGGGGTGCGGCATCAAGGCAACGGCTCTGGGCAGGGTTGGGCCGAAAAGGTAACGCATTGAATGTCAGCGTTTTGTTAAGGCGCGATACCCGGGCGAGCCGCAAATTACCCGGCACCTGCGAGCCCGGGCTATAAACCTTTCATCTCAAATCATGACCGGCTGGCTGTGGTTTCACCTTCAGCGATCATCCAGCGCAGTACTTCGCCCAGCGCCACGCTGTGCTGCCGCTCAACCCAGCGCACGCCCTGCGGGCTGTACTGTTCGACGTAGCGTCTGAGTACCAGGCGGCCCTGTTCCGACGACAGGCTCAGGCGGGTTTCCCGGCAGAGCAGGGCGTGGGCCCCACGCTTACGCACCTGATGTTGCAAAACCAGTGAGCCTGACTCAGAAATCATCGCCGGCTCCCTGTGCGCAACTATCGGCCTGGGGCGACGTCGCTCCCTGCTTGCCTTCCAGTACAAAGGCCGCACGGTGTTCGGCCACCACATTACGCAGGGCGCTGTAGTAGTCCGGCAACTTTTGCAGGCTGTCGGTCAGTGGCAGCAACGACGCCCGGGTATCGACGGTACCGCCCACCAGGCTGATGGTGCCCAGGGTCTGCACGGTGTCGCTGTCGCCCAGCGGCGCCACCAGGAAGTTCAGGACTTTGCCTGCCGCATCGCGGCTGTTGCCGGTGCCCAGCAACGGCAGCTCGACAATCGGCCCGTTGCCAATCCCCCACACGCCAAAGGTCTGGCCGAAGTCGGCGGTGTGACGAGGGATGCCCAGCGGGTCCGAGACATCGATCAGCCCGACAATCCCCACAGTGGTGTTCACTGCAAAGCGTCCCAGGGTATTGATCGAACGCCGTGGGTTGCCTTGCAGCAGGTCGTTGATAAATACCTTGGGCTCGCTGAAGTTGCTGGCGAAGTTATGCACACCCTGCTGGAAAAAATCCGGCAGGTATCGGTAACCACGAGCCACAGGCGCCAGGGCATAGTCATCGACGGCGCGGTTGAAGGCGAACACGCCCCGGTTGACCGGCTCGGCGGGGTCATACACCGGGTAGGAAACCTGTGCGCAGCGTGTCGTACTCGTCACGTTGGGCGGGCTCGCGCAGCCTGTGAGGTAAGACACGGTCAGCAGCAACACGGCCTGGCGAGCCAGGTGCTGGGGATACGTCAGCGAGCGCATAGGGTCAGTCTCCGGGAAAAGGAGGCCGATGCTGGCAGCCGCAGTTTGCGCAAAGATGTCTGCTTTATTGCGCCGTTGACGCTTTATTGCACGATTGAAATATATGACGGGCCGCGTCGAATGGTTTTAGATGGCGCATCGACAAGACCAAGTGATGCCCGCCGGTGAGCCATCTTTTAATCGTGGACGATGACCTTGAGGTCCTCGCCCTGCTGAAGAAATTTTTTCTGCAACATGGCTACACGGTCGAGACCGCCGCCAATGGCACCGGACTGTGGGCGGCCATGGAGCGTACGCCTGCCGACCTGATCATCCTCGACCTGATGCTGCCGGGGGATAACGGCCTGTTGCTGTGCCAACGCCTGCGCCAGCAATACGCAACGCCGGTGATCATGCTGACCGCCATGGGCGAGTTGAGTGATCGCGTGGTGGGCCTGGAAATGGGCGCCGACGATTACTTGAGCAAGCCTTTCGACGCCCGTGAGTTACTCGCCCGGGTGCGCGCAGTACTGCGCCGGGCCGGAGAAAGCCAGCCAAGCCTGGGTGACGCTTCGCGCCCGCTGATCCGCTTTGCCGGCTGGCAACTGGACCTGACGCGCCGGGAACTGCGCTCGCCGGATCAGGTGATGATCCCGTTGTCGTCCGGGGAGTTTGACCTGCTGCTGGTGTTCGTCGAGCACCCGCAACGGGTGCTGACCCGCGAGCAATTGCTCAACCTGGCGCGGGGTCATAGCCATGACGCGTTCGACCGCAGCATCGACGTGCAAGTCAGCCGCCTGCGACGCAAGCTGGAATTTGACACCAAGCGCCCGGCGATGATTCGCACGGTGCGCAACGGTGGTTACCAGTTCACCGTCGCCGTGACCCGCTCATGAGTCGCTTCAAACCCCGGGACACCGTGGCCCGCTGGATCGCCCTGACCATCCTGATTGCGATGCTCACGGCGCTGGCCTTCAACGCGCTATTTGTGCAACTGGCGGGCGTTTGGGCCAGGCCGCCGCTGGGTGAGACCGGCCTGCTGGAAAAAGTGGCGGTGATCGTGCGGATGATTGAGGCGGCAGAGCCGTCACAGCGAGCACAGCTGACGCAGGCAGTGGGCGATGACAGTTTCAGTGTGAGTTGGTCGGCCACCCGTGGGGGCATTGATGTGCCGATTCTGGAAGACCCGGGTTTTCATTCCGATCAGGTGTTCAAACAACTGCTCAAGGGACCGGAACGGCGAATGGAAGCCTACGAACCGTCCGACTGGCCAGGCCCCGGCGGGCACTATGCGCTGGTGGTGCAACTGGTTGACCAGTCCTGGCTGATGTTCAGTGCACCGTCGCGCAGTTGGGGCCTGGCGGAAGGCCCGCGAAGCCTGGTGGTGCTGATGCTGGTGCTGGTCTCCACTGCGTTGGTCACGCTGATCGCCACCCGGCGCCTGGCTCGGCCGCTTCAACATTTCGCCCAGGGTGTGCGGCGCTTCGGCGCCGACTTTCGTGCGCCGCCCATCGAACCGGTCGGCCCCCACGAAATCCGCCAGGCGATCCTCGCGTTCAACGGCATGCAGGCGCAGTTGCAGCACTTCATCCAGGACCGTACCCAGATGCTTGCCGCGATTTCCCATGACCTGCGGGCGCCGCTGACCCGCCTGCGCCTGCGGGGAGAATTCGTCGAGGATGCCGACCAGCAGCACCGCCTGTTCCGGGATGTCGATGAGATGCAGGCGATGATCAACACCGCGCTGGAATTCTTCCGCGACGATGCACGCCTGGAGCAGGCCACCCAACTGGACCTCGCCGAGTTGCTGCAAACCTTGATTGATGACTACCGTGACCAGTCCATCGACATCACCTTCAACGGCCCGCCGCGACTGGTTTATTTCGGCCGACCGCTGGGGCTCAAACGGGTGATGACCAACCTTGTGGACAACGCGATTCACTATGGGCTGGCGCCGGAAGTTGAACTGCAACAGAGTCCTGGAAGGGTGACGGTGCGGGTGCTGGACCGTGGGCCCGGCATCCCGGTGGAGCAGCACGAACAGGTGTTCCTGCCGTTCTTCCGGTTGGAGGGCTCACGCAATAAAAGTACGGGCGGTGTCGGTTTGGGGCTCTCCACGGCACGGGCGATTGTGCTGGAACACGGTGGGACGCTGACCTTGGAAAATCGCCCGTGCGGCGGGTTGGCCGCCGTGGTGGTGTTGCCGGTTTAGGAGGGCTTAAACGGTCATGGCAGCTTGCCGTTTCCCAGGTTGCTCAGAGAGCCGCCATTCGACTGGGCGTGTTGTTGATTGAAGCCGTTACGCGATGGCTCCTCCTTTGGTTTGGACGCAGGTTGAACAGGCTGGACGGGTTGAAGTGCCTGGATCAGGTTTTGAGTATGAAAAACGCTGCCGATCATCATGGATGTACCTCTCGATCAATAGGAAGTTTGCCGTGCGCATCAACTCCCTTTGAGTGCGTCCTGATCAGTGGCTTTGGCCCGGTCCAGCGTTCCGGGCCATCGGGTTTCTATTTGCTTCGCCGTCTCAACAGGGCCGGTTTCAAGCCGGCTTGGGCACCGTAAACCGAAACTCGCTGCCCCGGCCCAACTCACTTTCAGCCTCGATCCGCCCGCCATGGGCCTGCACGATGCCTTGGGTAATGTACAGCCCGAGGCCGCTGCCGGTGGGGTTGTTTTCGGTCTGGGTCCAGTAGCGGTCAAACACATGGGGCAATTGTTCAGGCGCAATCCCTTCGCCGGAGTCCCGCACCGAAAACACAATCTCTTCGCCGGTACTCATCGCGCTGATGCCGATATTGCCCTGGCGTGGCGTGAACTTGATGGCGTTGCCGATCAGGTTCGACAACACCTGGAACAGCCGCTCCGGGTCCGCATTGATTTGCAGCCCGGGTTCGGCGTTGAACGACAAATCGATGCCCTTTTCCATCGCCAGGGGCGCCAGTAATGAATAGGCCTCCTCGAACATCTGGCTCACGTCCAGGGCTACCGGCTTGACGGTGTAGCGCCCGGCCTCGATCTTCGAGGTGTCGAGCAAGTCCTCCAGCAGTACATTCATGCGCCCGGCGGCTTGTTGCATGGTGTCGATGGCCGAGGAAATCCGCCGCGAGGTGTGCGGGCCGTCGGAGCTGAAGGCCTTTTGCATCATGCCGCAGAGCATCGAGATGACCGTCATCGGGTTGCGCAGGTCGTGGGAAACCACCGCCACCAGTTCATCCCGGGCGCGCACCGCTTGTTGCTCACGCAGCACCTGGCGGGCCAGGTCATTTTCCAGGGCCGAGCGACGCAGGTCGTTGGCGGCAAAGCGGTCGCCATGGCTCCACTTGGTGGAAATGCCGGCCATTTCGACCTTCCAGATTTCAAACGAGGTACGTGGGCGCAGGCGCAGGCCTGCGTCGGAAGTTTCCAGGTTCAGGGGTTTATTGGGATCGCCGCTCCAGTTGATGTTTTCCTTGGCCTCGGGGCGAAACCACAGCACGCCGTTATCCACCGGCTTGGGCAAGTTCATGGCCAGCACGCCACTGGCTACGTGCTGGTACTCCGCCGCCGGCGGGTACACCGACGCCAGGTGATGGCTGGCAAACACCGGCTGCCCGGTCTCTTGCAGCCACTTGTGCAAGACACGGATCTGCCCGGGTTCCGGGCAGTTGCCATAGCGGTGCAGTTGCTTGTCTTCGATGATCGCCACACCGCAGGCCTGGGTCAGGTCCATCAGCAGTTGCGGACGTTGCGCCAGGCCGTCGAAGACATTGGCGGGCGAGGCCTGCATGGCCTGGCTAAGGAGGGCCAGGGCCTCGACCTTTTCTTCACGCTGGCGGCTCAGGTCCAGGGCCTCCATGGCGCTGATCTGCAACGACAACACCTGGCCGATGGTCTGGCAGGCCGTGCGCAACTCATTGGGCACCATCAGCGGCTGACGGTTGCCGCAACTGATCAGGCCCCAGAGTTTGTCGCCGGCCATCAGGGAAATGCTCATGGACGACAGCACGCCCATGTTCTGCATGTACTGGCAGTGAATCGGCGACACGCTGCGCAGGGTGGCGAAGCTCAGGTCCAGGGGCTGGCCGGTGTCCGGGCGCAACCTGGGCACCAGTGGTACCGGCTCATAGTCGGCGTTGGGGATGATCCGCAGCCAGTTGGTGCGATACAGCTCCCGGGCCTGTTCGGGGATGTCGGAGGCGGGGAAGAACAGGCCGTTGAACAGTTCCATCGACGGCGCGGACGCTTCGGCGATCACCTGGCCGTGGCCTTCTTCCTCGAAGCGATAAATCAGCACGCGGTCGTAGCCGGTCATGGCCTGGATTTCGTTGACGCTGATTTCATACAAGGCCTGCAGGGTTTTCGCCGCTTGCAGACGTTGCAGCATCTTGCCCAGGTTGCTGGTCCGGCCATTGAGCGCCTTGGGCTGGAAATCCTTGAGGCGCGGCTCGAACTCCAGCACCAGCACACCCTGATGGCGGTGCAGCAACCCTTCGAACTCGGCGCCGTTGAGCGTCACGTGCAAGGGTGGGGCGTCGAAAAAACTATTGTGCGTGACCATGGCCTGGACGGCATCCGCATGTTCCGTACCGATCAATGTATGCAGTGGCTGGCCCAACAGGGACTCGGGCGCGTGATTGAACAGCCCGGCCACGTTGGCGCTGACCTGCACGATATGCAGGCGTGGCTCAGACAAGGTCAGCAGCGCGCCGTGGGGCTGGATGGCCCCCGGGAAGCGGATGGGCTCGTCCGCACAGTTGGCAAGCAGTTCTTCAAAATCATCGGGTTTCATAGCAGTACCTCCTGGCTGTCGAGCCATTGCTCAAAGCAGCTGAATGTCGAGCGGGCCGCGTTTACAGCGCGCAGTTTGGCGTGCGCGTCGAGGGGCACATGGCTCAGGTAATCGAGAAAGTCTTTCCAGCGCCGGCCGGTTTCGGCGCCATACACGTTGAGAAACGCAGCGCCGTTGTCGGCGTCCAGACCCAGGCGCTGCGCCATTTCCCGGCGCAGAATTTGCCCGCCCAGGGTGGCGCCTTCCAGCACGTACAGCGCACCCAGGCAGGCGGCAGGTGTGTCGAGGGGCGGTAGCGACGTGCAGCGGGGAAGGGCGGCAATGGCCGGATCGTCCAGGCCCAGGGCGTGGAGGTCTGTCAGCAAGGTAGGCGTTTTCAGACGCAGTGCCTGATCGAATCCCACCGGGATCAAGCCGCTGTCGTTCAGCGTTGCTTCCAGAGGGTCGTAGAACCCGTAGTAGGCCTGGAGCAGGCGTCGGTACCCGTCGTGATCCAGCTGCGGGGAGAAAAACGGCAAGCGTTTTTCCAGGGCGACGTGCAGTAAAGCGGTACCTGAGCGCAGGGCTTCAAGTACGGGGGGCGCACCAACGTCATGGGCCTGTGAATGCATTCAGTAAACTCGAACTGGGGGCCTGCTGGCCATGTAGGGTTGCCTGATCATTGACCGCAGGAGCTGTCGCGAAGTTCGCTGCAGCTGATATCGCTACGCTATCAATGCATGGGCGGGCCCTGAACCAGCGCCGATTGCACGCAATCGAGCAAGCGCTCGGCGCTCCACGGTTTGGGCAAGAAGCGCACCGTGCCGCCCAGTTGCGACGCCATTACGGTATTGCCCGAGGTCAGCAGCACCGGCAGCGACGGCCAGCGATGGGCGACCACCTTGCTCAAGTCATAGCCATTGAGCAGGCCGGGCATCTGGATATCGCTCACGATCAGGTCCACCGGATCACTGGCCCGTTCTAGAAAAATCATCCCTTCGTCTGCGGAGGGAAACGAGGTCACCACCGCACCGAAATCCTCCAGTACATCCACCATCAACGCGCGAATGATTTCGTCGTCTTCCAGTACCAATATCGATGGCTGAGCCATGATCACCACTCCACCATCCGGGATAAGTAAGGTGGAGTGGACGGCAGTTGATTAGGTTCGATTGGATGTTTTTTTTGCGATGGGTGGTCATTTGGTGGGTGTGCTTGCGAGTAACGGACGGGATACGTCACGATGCCGTCCCCCACGCTATGGAAGGCAATCCAGTGTCGAGTACGATTGATATCGGCGGCCGTATGATCAAGGTCGACCACGCTGGCGAACATGGCGCGATCTGCATCTACAGCGGCCAACTGTTCATGGCACGCCTGGTTGCCCCTGGTTTGGTAGAAGAACTCAGGGAGCTGCGTTCCCACGAGTTGCGCCATCGCGCAGTGTTCCAGTCCGAATTGCAGCGCCGTGGCCGGCGGCGTTGCCGCAGCTACTGGCTATGCGGCCTCGGCGGCCTGGTGTTGGGGTTGGTGACCGGGCTTTGCGGGCGCAAGGCGATCCTGGCCACCACCGTCGCGGTCGAAAGCGTGGTGCTTAAGCACCTTGCCCATCAACTTCACGTTTTACGCGACAGCGACCCGCAGGCAGTGGTGGCGATTGCCTCGATTGTGGAAGAAGAGCAGCAGCACCATGACCAGTCGGCCGCGCAGATCGACCCGCGCGATCCGTGGAGCCGGGCGTTGAACCCGGTGGTGACGGCCTGGACAGAGGCGGTGATCTGGATGGGCATGCGTTCGTGAGTGGCTGCAGTCTCATCTCTGTCGTTATTAGGACCGCTATCTCTGAGGATGCAGCGTTTTTGCCTGCGATAGAAGCATCTGCGGCCCAATCCTTCCGCACCATCGAATCGTTGGGCTGGCTTGCCGATGCCGAGCTCATGAGTGTTGGGCGCCATCTGCAGGTCATCGCGTTGGGTACGTGTTGGGTGGCGGTGGATGCTACTGGCCAACTCCAGGGGTTCCTCAGTGCAGAGGTATTTGATGATGACCTGCACATCCATGAACTGTCAGTGGCGCAGGCCATGCAAGGCCGTGGCGCAGGGCGGCAATTGCTTGAAACCGTGATGAATGAAGCACGCTCGCGCCAGTTGCGGGCCGTCACCCTTACCACGTTTTGTGATGTGCCCTGGAATGCCCCGTTTTACCAGCGGCTGGGATTTCGGCAAGAGCACTCCCTGGTGCCGGATCATCGTTTGGCAGAGGCTTTGCGTGAGGAGTATCGTCACGGTTTTGCGCCGGGCAGTCGTTGCGCCATGTCGTGGCAAGTTACCACCTGAACCGGCACACCGGATGGAATGCTATTTATGAAGCCTGTTGTTTTACTCACCCTTGCCTTGATGTCCGGTTTTGTCAGTGCCCAGGCAATGGCGGAAGGCGACGCCGAAGCCGGTGGGAAGCTATTCAGCAAAACCTGCGGCGGTTGCCATAGCGTCGGCGAAAACGCCCGGGGCGGTTTCGGGCCGCAGCTCAACGGCATCATTGGCCGCCCGGCCGGGACCACCACTGACTATCAGTATTCAGATGCAATGAAGAATTCAGGCGTGGTCTGGACGCGGGACAAACTGGCCGCCTATATCGAGGCGCCGAAAAAGGTGGTGAGCGGCACCCGGATGATTTTCTGGGGGATCAGTGACCAGGAGAAGATCGATAACTTGTTGGCGTATCTTGCGACGTTTCAGGCGCAGTAATTCAGGTTGATTGACGGCACGCCTGCCGATAATGCCTCGGTGCCTTCCCAGTCACTCGCTTGAAGGCATTGCTGAACGCGCTTTCAGACCCGTACCCCAGTGACTGCGCCAAGACCCCAACGGAAAGATTCCCCTCGCGCAACGCCCGTTGCGCAAGGCGCATGCGCCATTCGGTCAAGTACGTCAGCGGTGGCACGCCGGCGACGTTCTTGAAGTATTGCGAAAAGGTGGTGCGCGACATTGCAGCGGCTGCAGCCAAGGCTTCCAGCGACCAGGCATTCCCCGGCTCGCTGTGCATCAAGCGCAGCGCGGGCGCCAGGCGCTTGTCGCTGACCGTGCGCAGCCAGCCTTCGGGTAATGCGCCCGAGGTTTCGACGTAAGCCCGCAGGATCTGGATAAACATCAACTGCGCCAGCTGCGCCGATGCCAGGCTCGCCCCCAGCAAACGGGATTCGCCCTCATGCGCCAACTGGCCAAGCAGCCATTGCACGATTGCCGCTTGCGGCGCCGTGGCCCGCACGTGGATCAGGGGTGGGAGTGCATTGGCCAACAGCCCGCCACTTTCCGGGTCCAGGCGCACGTAGCCGCCGATTTGCACACAGCCTTGGCCGTCACCGATTTGCGGGAAGCGGCCGGCGTCAGCGAATAATTGCCGCGCTTCCAAAGGCGCTACCGACACATCGCCTGCAAGCACAAACGAGCGTTGCGCACTCAGCAGGAACACATCTCCCGCTTCAATCAATACCGGCGCTGGCTCGTCCTCGAGCCACAACCAGCACTGTCCTTTCACCACACCGAAAAACTTGATCTTGTCTGGCGCCGGAAAACGCAGGGCCCAGGCGCCGCCCGCGCTGAAACCGCCAGTCATCACCGATTGGGCGTTCACGAAGGTGAGCATCTCGGAAAACGGATCGCTGTGCATATTCGTACTTTCACGCAGGTAAACGGGATGTTCGAGTATTCAGAGTACGGCTTTCGGGGCGTAGCGTGTTAACCACACGTCTAATGGAGACTCTGTCATGCCCACTGCACAAAAACCCATCCATAGCGGCTACGGCGCGGCGACTACCGCCGCCGAAGTGATCCGAGGTGCCGACCTTTCCGGCAAGGTGGCGATTGTCACGGGCGGTTACTCCGGCATTGGCCTGGTCACCGCCCGCACCCTGGCTGCCGCCGGCGCCCACGTGATCGTCCCGGCCCGTGACCCGGCCAAGGCTCGCGCTGCAGTCAACGCTTATCCACAGCTGCAACTTGAATCCCTGGACCTGATGGATGCCGGTTCCATCGACCAGTTTGCCGAGCGCGTTCTGGCGACAGGCCGCCCGTTGCACCTGCTGATCAACAACGCGGGCATCATGGCGCCACCGCTGAGCCGCAATGCACAGGGTTACGAGTCCCAGTTCGCCACTAATCACCTCGGGCATTTTCAGCTTACCCAGCGCCTATGGCCAGCCCTGCAACGTGCCGAAGGTGCGCGGGTGGTGGCGTTGTCTTCACGGGGCCACGTACACGGCGCTGTCGATTTTGATGACTGGAACTTCGAGCGTCAGGCCTACGATCCATGGAAGGCCTACGGTCAGTCCAAAACCGCTAACGCGCTGTTCGCCGTGCATCTGGACACACTCGGCGCAGCCGGCGGTGTGAGGGCTTTTGCGGTGCATCCCGGCGGAATCATTACCGACCTGGTGCGCCACATGAAAGCAGAAGTCTTGCAGGCATCAGGCTATGTAGACGAGCACGGGCAACCGGTGATCGACCCCGAACGGAACATGAAAACCCCGGAGCAAGGCGCAGCCACCACGGTGTGGTGCGCGGTGAGCGAGCCGTTGGCGGGAATGGGCGGGGTGTATTGCGAGAACTGTGATGTGGCGGTTGCGGTGAGCGCGGAATCAGAAGAACAGCTGGGTGTCAGGCCGTGGGCGGTGGATGCCGAGTTGGCGCAACGGTTGTGGACGTTAAGCGAACAATTGATCGGCGGACGCTAGGCCGCAGTGTGGGGTCAGCTCACTGACCCCATCGGCCCATCAAGAACCCTGCGGTGTTTCCCCGCGCGCCAGACGCGCATTGATGTCTTCGATCACCGCCGGCAGTTCGACGATGGTGTCGATCAGATAATGCGGCCGGGAGCCTTCGAACATCTGGGCGATGCGCGCACGCTCCAGCGCCAACTCAGCAGCGGGCAGCGCTTTGTATTGCTCGTAGGTCAAGCCCAGGGCGTTGCCCGAACAGGTCAACGCCACCGTCCACATGCCAGCGCTGCGGCCTTCCAGAATCCCGGGCCAGGTGTCGTCGACCTTCACGCAGGCGGCCACATCACTGATGCCCAGCGCAATCACGTTGGCCAGTGCCTGCGCCGGATGCGGACGCCCGTTGGGCACTTCGTCAGTCGCCACCACATGGTCGGCGACGTAGCCGTTGTGGCGCGCCAGTTCGACCACCTTGGCCATCACCACCGCCGGATAGCCCGAGCAGGAGCCAATCTTCAAGCCTTGGCCACGCAGGGTTTTGATTGCCTCAAGGGCGCCGGGAATGACCGCTGAATGCAGTGCGATTTTCTCGATCTGCAACGGCATGAAGCGTTCGTAGAGGGCCGTGACGTCCTCGTCGGTGGGCAGTCGATCAAACACCGCCCGATAACGCTCGGCAATCTGCGGCAGGTTGCACAAGGTGCGGATGTGATCCCACTTGCCCATGCCCATCGGGCCGCGTGCTTCCTCCAGGGACACGGCAACGCCGAACTCGCCGAACGCCTCGACAAAAATCTGCGTGGGGGCGAAGGAGCCGAAGTCGACAACGGTGCCGGCCCAATCCAGGACCACAGCTTGCAGCTTGGAAGGTTGTTGGTAGTGCATGGCAAGTCTCCATTTTCAGGTGTGAGCAGGCCGTCCCTCTGCCGAAGAAGAGGTAAGCGCCTGGTGAGGGTTTAAACGGGTAAGGCGATCAGGTGGCCGGGATCGGACTGGCCTCGAACAGCTCCGCGATCATCGGTCGGTTGCGCCGGATGCCCAGGCAACACAAGTGGTAGTCGATGAAAAACGGATGGTCGACGAAGGTGATCGGCGTGGTGCCCGGGGTTTCGGCGTATTCCACGGCGGACACAAAGCCGATGCCAATGCCCTTGGTTATGGCGTGCACGATGGCTTCACGACTGTTCAACTGCATCACGCAGTTCACGGCAACTCCCTGGCGCTTGCAGCTTTCTTCCACCAGTTGCCGGGTGCGTGAGCTTTTCTCGCGCATCACCCACTTTTCGCGGCTGATCTGTTCCACGTGCACCTCTTTCTGTTGCGCCCATGGGTGGTCATCGCGCACCACCGCAATAATCGGATAGCGCCGGTACAGCTGGGTATCGAAGCGCTGGTCGAATTCCGAGAGGGCCAGGATTGCCACGTCGATATCGAAGTTGAAGAGCCGGTCCAGGGTTTCCTTTTCCGGGGAAAACGAGGTTTCCAGTTCGATGTCCGGGTGGCGCTGCATCAGTTCGTAAGTCAGGTTCATCGCAATCGGCGGCGACACCGCGCCCAGGCGCAACAACCCTGTCTTGCGCTGCTTGAAACTCTGCAACAGTTGCATGGCTTCATCCTCCTGGCCGAACAGCCCCTGGGTGATCCCGTAAAGGGCGTGCCCGGCCGCACTCATCTCGATAAACCGCCCGCGACGGTGGAACAACTCCACCGAGAACTGCTTCTCCAAACCGTTGACCTGCTCGCTGACCGTCGGCTGGCCGACGCTCAGGTACTCGGCGGCGAGGGTGAAACTGCCGGTCTTCGCCACCGCATGAAACGAGCGCAGCCACTTGTGGTACTGGTACATAAAGAGTCCTGTTCCTGAGGTCCGCCGGGCCGGTCATCAACGTCGGATAAACAACGCCACCGCCGCGCTGCACAGGCAGGCCGAGGTCACGACGATGAAGATCAGCGAGGTATTGCCGGTACTGTCGAGCATACTGCCGATCAGCGGTTCCGCCAGGCCGGCGAACAGATAGGATGAGAAGTTCATCACGCCGGTGGCCGTACCCGCACGCTTGGCGCCGACCAGGTCCGGGCACAGCGCCCAGAAACTCGATGCCGGGCCGTACACAAAGAACCCGCACAGGAACAGCGCCACCAGGCCGATTGCGCTGTGGGGCGGCAGGCTCCACATCCACAGGCTGGTGGCGGCGCCGAGGAACATGTAGAGCATGATCGCCAGGTAGCGTTTGGAGCCGAACAGCTTGTCCGAGACCCAACCATTGCTCAGGGCGCCGATGGCCATGCCCACCGGCAGGGCCACGGTGATCCACTTCGGATCGATCATGCTGTCGCCGCTTTTCCAGTTGGCGCCCAGGAAGTGCACCGGCACCCAGACGATCAGCCCGTAGCGGGCAGCGTTCTGGAAGCCCAGGGAGAGGGCGGCGATGATCAGGCGCGGGTTTTTCAGGACAGCCTTGTAGCGCTGTGCCGAGGTTTCGACTTCGCCGTGGGCCACTTCATGATTCTTGTCTTCGGCGTTGGCCACGCCGGTATCGGCCAGGGGTTCGAAGCCCAGGTCCTGAGGCCGTTCCCGGGCTACCAGATAGAAGATGATGCCGCCTGCCAGCATCAAGAGTACCGGCAGGCGGAAGATCCAGCGCCACTCCAGTTGAAACACTTCCAGCACCACGATCGAGGTCACATACGACAGGACCGAGGCGCAGCCGGCGGCGAACACATAAAAGCCGTACACCTTGCCGCGCTCACCGGCGCTCCACCAATTGGAAATCAGCCGGCTGCCGGGCGCCCAACCGAGGGCCTGGAAGTACCCGTTGATGCCCCACGGCAGGATCAGCCCGGCAAAGCCGCTGGCGAAACTGGTGACCCAATTGGCCCCGCAGGACAGCACCGCGCCCAGGGTCATGATGCGCCGCCCGCCGAACTTGTCGGCGAGGTTGCCGTTGATGGCCTGTCCAATCGCATAGGCCCAGAGCATGGCGGCCGAGGCCCAGCCGAGGGTTTCCTTGGTCAGGCCGAACTCGGCCTGGATCCCGGGGATGGCAAAACCGAAGGTCTGGCGACCGGTATAGAAAAACAGATAACAAAACATCGCCGCCAGCAGCATGCGCCACTGGGCAACACGGAAAGACGAGGTACGGACGGCAGGAACAGGCAGCACGTGTGCACGATTCATGATGTTTTCCTTATTGTTATTCGCCCCGGCGACCGCAGCCGCAGGGGGGCACTCTTGATAGGTGCAACAGGAAACGACCGAATTACGGTGAGTCTAGGCCGCTTGCGCGCCGATGAAGTTCTTGCCGCGTGCGCCTTGCAGGGCGAAGCGGATCATCGCGTCGGCTTCGCTGGCATTCACGCCGTAGTCGGCAAATTCGGTCTTCACGTCCAGGCTGTGGAGGAAGTCGCGCAACTGCGCCTGGGCCTGGTGCAGGTCGGTGCCGAATACCCGCTGCAGGGTGCGGTCCCGCGCGGCGTCATGCCCCCACGCCAGGCCCAGCACCAGCGGCAAGGTGAAGGAACAGGCGATGCCGTGGGGCAGGCCGTGGTGCAGGGTCATCTCGTAGGAGATGGAGTGGGCGAGGGCGGTCTTGGTATTGGAAAAGGCCAGGCCGGCTTTCAGTGCCGCCAACGCCATCCGTGAGCGTAATTCCTGATTGCCGAGATCACGCCGCAAGCGCGGCAGGCATTCCAGGATGTCTTCGATGGCGGAGATGGCGAAGGTGTCCGAGACCGGGTTGGCGTTGATATTCCAGATCGACTCCAGTGCATGGGACAAGGCATCCAGGCCGGTAGAGACGGTGACGCCACCCGGTACCGTCAGCATCAACTGCGGGTCGATGATTGCCACTTTCGGCCAGGTGCAGTCCAGGTGCAGCGAGTATTTCTTGAGGCTGGCGGAATCCCAGATCGTCGCCCATGGCGTGACTTCGCTGCCGGTGCCGGCGGTGGTCGGTGCGGCAATCAATTGCTTGTGGCGGGCCGGCACGAAAGGTTTGCCGGTGGCCAGCAGCGCCAGCAATTCGTCGAAATCCCCCGACTCGGTGCCGACGATCAGCGCCTTGGCCGTATCGATCGCACTGCCGCCGCCAACGGCGACCACCACCTGACAATCACCGGCCTGCTGCCAGAAGCGCTCGTACGTGTCGCGCAGTTGGGCCACGTCGGGGTTGGGCTGCACATCTTCGATCACATACACGAGGCGGTCACCCAGCAGGGTCTGGATGCGGTCTACCAAACCGAGCCCACGGGCTTCGGGGAAGGTCACGAGAGCGACGCGCTGGCCTTCGGTGAGGGCGGCAAGTTCTTGCAGGCAGCCCCAGCCGAAGCGGGTGTCTACCGGGTTGTGGAATCGGGCAGTCATGGCGGGTTCCTGGTTTTTGTTATTGGAAGTGGCGCCATAGTCGGGGAGGGTGAGATAGACCTCAAATCGATAGATTGGGGGGATGCATTGGCTGGGCCGATAGTAAGGCCCAGCCGCGGGGTACCTTTAACGAACGTTTCTGAACAACATCAACCGTGCACTTTCATGCAGGCCCCGAGTCAGCCCCTGCAACCGCTGAAACTCTTCGGGGTACTGCTGAGCCACATCGTCCCTCGGCGTTTGCGACGCCAGGTCGTGCAGGGTCGGCGAACTGCCGTCGTGTTCCATCTGCAGCAGGAAGTCCTTGGTCACGCCGCCGATCAGCGGGAACGTGCCCTCGCGCAGTACCAGCGGCACCACCCGCTCGCCTTCCGGCGCAGGCTGCTGGATATCGCGGCCCATGGCGCCATTGCGGAACGCAATGCCCGCCATGCCGGCGACCGTGGGCAGCAAGTCCGCCAGGCCGACCGCTTCTTCGATCACCCGGGGTTCCAGGCCGGGTGCATGGATCATCATCGGTACGTTGTTGCTTTCCAAGCCGAGCTGTTCGAACGCTGGCGCCATGTGCGGGATCTGGCTGATGCGGGTGTTGTGGTCGCCGAAGAACACGAAGATGGTGTTGTCGTAGTAACCGCCGGCCTTGGCGATTTCCATCAGGCGGCCGATGTTGAAATCCAGCAGGCGAACGGCGTTGTATTGCTCGACGCTGCGGCTGCCTGCGGCCTGGACTTGCTCAACGGTGAGGTCATGCACCACGAAGCCGTCGTTGCTCTTGGGGATGGTGAACGGGCGGTGGTTGCCGGAGGTTTGCAGGTAGGCGAAAAACGGCTGGTCCTTGGGAATGGCGCGCAGGAGCTCGTCGCCTTCCTTGAACAGGTCCAGGTCGGACACGCCCCACACGTCCACCCGTGGCGAGCGCCAGTGGCTTTCGTCGTAGAGTTTCACGCCGTCGATGCTCTGGCGGATCAATGCGTTGATGTTCGCCCAGCCGGCATTGCCGCCGATCATGTAGAGCTTCTGATAATTCTCGAAGGCGTTGATCAGCGTGTGTTGCCGGGTGATCAGCGGGTTGCGGGTGGCGGTTTCCCGGCGGGTGACGTCGGGCACGCCGGTGATGCTCGCCCACACGGTCTTGGCGGTGCCGGTGACGGGCACGTAGAAGTGTTTGAAGAACCAGCTTTCTTGCGCCAGCTTGTCGAGGTTCGGCGTGGGGTTCAGCGGGTTGCCGTAGGCGCCCACGGCGCTGGTGCCGAGTGATTCGAGCATCACAAAGATCACGTTTGGCGGGCGATCGCCTTTAAGCCGGTAAGGCTGCACGGCTTGTTCGCGGGCGAAGCTCAGTTGCTGGGGATCGGGTTGGCTGACCCCCAGGTAATTCGCGACTTGCGGGTAATGCTCACGCACCTTGCCTTCATCGAACTGCGACTGGCCGACCTTGAGGGTGTCGTACAAAAACAGCACCGGGTTGAGGCCCACGGCGGCGATCTGGTTGTTGCCGGAAAAGAACGCGTCGCTCCAGCGCAGCGGCACCGGGTTTTCGAGATTGAGGTTGGCCACGCGGCCGAGCAGGGCGAGCAAGACCACAATCACACCGACAGTGGCCACCGAGGCCAGGGCCAGCTTGCCGAAGGGTTTGTGTTCGCCGTCCAGGGTGATGCGTTCGAGGCGAACCAGGGCGTAGGTCCACAGGCTGACGGCCGTAAGCCAACTCAAGGTTATCCACAGCACCGGGTAGGTTTCCCACACCATCTGTTGGGAAATCTGCGCATCCTCCAGGTAACGCAGCACCGTGGCGTTGATGCGCACACCGAGGTAGGCGTAGTGGCCGAAGTCGATGATGTACACCAGCCCGACGACGGCCAGCGCCACCAGCAGATAACCCCGCGCGAGCCAGCGCAAGGCGGGGACGGTCAGCAGGTTCCAGCGCGGTAGCCAGGCGAGCAGGGCCAGTGGCAACAGGAGCAGCACCGCCAGGCGCAGGTCGAAACGCAGGCCGATCCCGAAGGTTTCCAGCAGTGCGGGTTCCTTGAGGTCGACCCCGGAAAACCCGAGTACAAACACCAGCCGCAGTGCCGCCAGCAACGCAAATACCAAACCGATCGCGCCCACGCCGTAGCGCAGGCGGCGCGAGTGCAGCCATCCCATCATTGACCTCTGTGCAGTTTTATAAGAGGGCGCCAGGCGGCCATCGCCAGCATCCATAACCCGGCCACCAGGCAGTAGCCTGTCAGCAGTGGGTCGATCAGATAGTCCCAGTAGTTTTCCGAGGCCTTGAGCCGCAGCGCGAACGCCAGGGTGCCCGCCGCGAGCATCCACACGACCAAGGTATTACGCAGCCAGAGCATCAGCAGTGCGGCGATGCCTATCAGCACAATCATCGGCCGAGGGTTGAAACCCCAGCGGTAGGGGTCGAAATACGTCAGGCCCATCGTCGCCGGGTAAAGCACCAGGCTCAGGGCACCAAACATCAGCAACACCTGGAGCTTCTGCGGGTGCTGGAGTGGCTGCACCACGCCCAGGCGGCACAGGCTGACCCACGCCAACAGCACCAGGGTGCTGATGGCCAGGTCATCAGTGAAGCTGCGCACATAGGCCGCCAACGGCAGTTCGTTGACCGGGATAAAACTCACCACCACCAACACCGGCAGCAGCCATGGGCGCCAGGGTGTTGTGATGCGCAACAGGCTGAGCAGCACGAAACCCAACAGCACAAAACTCAAATGCGCTTGCCATTCAGAAACCATCACATGCGCTCCGACAGCCAGGCTTCGTTGAAGCTGACGTGTTTGATGAACGTGTTATTCCACGAGTACACCAGGTGGTACATGCCGTCCGGGCTGCGGCTGAAGTACGGGTACTCGTATTCGAAATCGCAGCCTCGGGGTTTGCATACCCGGTAATCCAGGCTGCTGAGGAAGCGTTGCTCCAGCGGCAGACGGCGGGCGCCGCTGGATTCGCGGAAGCCTTCGCCGATGATTTCCTTGTAGGCCTCGGGGGAGAACGGTTGGCCCAGCGGGTCGGGGGACTGGTCCAGCTCGACCACGGTGCGCCACTGGTTGAGGTTGGCATCGGTGCCGTACAGGCTCAGCTTGAAGCGCCCGTCCTGCAGGTCGTTGAGGGCCACCAGCAAACCGTCGCCCTCAGTGCTGACGGCCGCCAACGAGGAGTTGGGGTTGGACGGCTCCAGCGGGTAAGGCTCGCTCCAGGTTTGGCCGGCGTCTTCGGTGCGGCTGGCGAGCACGCGGTGATGCGTTTCGCCGGCGTAACGCAGCATGGCGATGGCGCGCTGGCCGTCCTGCGGGACGATGGTCGGTTGCAGCGAATTTTTCCCACGGCTGATACGGAATTTGTCGACCACCGCACCGTCGGCGCTCAAGTACAGGTACTCGGCGAATTTGCCCATGAACTCGTGGTACACCGGCAGGCCGATGGAACCGTCGGCATGGAACACCGGCGCAGCGCGCACCAGGGTGCTGATGTTGAAAAATGGCGAAGTGATCAGTTGCCGAGGCGCCGACCAGTTGGCGCCGAGGTCGTCCGAGACCATCACATTGATCGCACTGGTGGCCCAGCCGCCTACCGACACCGAGACGTAAAACATCCACAGGCGGTTGTCCGGCGCCAGGGCGATCACCGGGTTGCCCAGTTTGCGGATGTAACGGTGGGTGCCGTCGCGCGTGCTTTCGCGGGTGGCGAGTACTTGCTCCGGGCCCCATTCGGCGCTTTTCGCGTCAAAGTGCGCGGTGCGCACCTGCACATCGGCGGCGCCTTCGCGGGAGCCGGCAAACCACACGGCCATCAGGTCGCCGCCGGGCAGGGCGGTGACCGAGGAGGAGTGCACGAAGTCATTGAGCTGCGAGGAGACAAAGCGGCTGCTGTATTGCGGGGTGGCCGCTGCCTGGGACGTGTCCTTGGCGGGCAGGGCAAACGGCGCCAACACGTGGGGCGGATGACTTTGCCAGGCGGCGAAAAATACCACTAGCAGGCTGCAGATCATGAATAGCGGGCGCATAGAGAACCTGTCGGGAAAAGGATTACTGCGCACGGTCATCCGGCAGGCGCCTCCTGCGGCCGGTGAGCATGGATAACGGCAGGTTGTCCCGCACCTGGATACTTTCAAACACCGCCGCCAGCACATGCACGCCAACCAGACCCGCCAGCACATTGGCGGCGGTTTCGTGCAACAGCAGCGGCCAATCGGCGCCCCACAGGGCATCGACTTCCTGCATCAAAAAGCCGCTGACGCCGATCGTCAGCAGCGCCAGCAACATCAGAATCATCACCAGCGCACCAATGGGCGAGTGGCCCAGGCGGTGCTGCGGTCGGCGGTTGAGCAATGAACGCACATGGCTTTTGAGTCGTTCCGGCGTCGGCCAAAAATCTGCCCAGCGTGCGCTGCGCGGCCCTGCAAATCCCCACACCAACCGCACCAGCAACCAGGCCATGGCGTAATAGCCCAGCCACACATGCCAGTCGTCGCCTGCTTCGTTGAAGAAGTAATTGGCCACAAAGACGCCGGCGATGGAGAGGTGAAACACCCTGACCACCGGGTCCCAGAGGCGCAGGGAGGTTGCTGGCATCAGCCCTTGATCTCAGTCTTCACGGCCTTGCCGGTGACTGGATCGTGGTAGATCTCGACCTTGCGTTTGTCCTTGTCAAAGCCGTAGATCTCGTAGCAGTTGCCATCGGTGACCTTGAACTTGCTGATCTCGTAGCCCTGGGCTTTGAGTTGGTCCTGAAAGGCCTTCTGGTCCTGCCATTGCGAGCGCTCGGCAGTGGTGCATTGCGGGCCGGCAATGGCCAGGGGGCTGGCGATAATCAGCGACAGCAGGAGAATTTTACGCATGGAAACGCTCTCAGCAGATGTGGGAGATTTCACTGTGCAAAACCAACCTTAGCGAAAGCTTAGTTGGCAACGGCCCGTAACATCTTTCCCGGAATAGACATCCGCAGAACCCTGCATGATGCCGCCGTTTCCAACAGAGAATCTCTCATGCGCTTGCTGCTGGTAGAAGATGATCGCGCCCTCGCCCAAGGGATTCGCGTGGCCCTGGGTGCCGAAGGCTACACCCTGGACTGGTTGCAGGATGGCGTCAGCGCCTTGCACGCGTTGCGTACCGAGAGCTTCGACCTGCTGCTGCTCGACCTCGGCGTGCCGCGCCTCGACGGCCTGACACTCCTGCAAACCCTGCGCGCCGAGCAATACGACCTGCCAGTGCTGATCCTCACCGCCCGCGACGGCACCGCCGAACGCATCGCCGGCCTGGACGCTGGCGCCGACGACTACCTGGTCAAACCCTTCGATGTCGAAGAGTTCAAGGCCCGCGTACGCGCGCTGTTGCGCCGCAGCCAGGGCCGCGCGCAGCCAATGCTGGAGCATGCGGGCGTGAGCCTCGACCCGGCGACCCAACAAGTCAGTTATCAGGGCCAGGACATCGTGGTGACGCCGATGGAATACCAACTGCTCCATCAACTGATGGTGCGCCCCGGCAAAGTCGTCACCCGCGAACGCCTGTCCCGCGCGCTTTACGGCTGGCAGGACCGCGTCGAAAGCAACACCCTTGAAGTCCTTATCCACAACCTGCGCAAAAAGCTCTCCACCGATCTGATCCGCACCGTGCGCGGCGTGGGCTACGTGGTGGAGCTCAAGTCATGAACTCGGTGCGCGCGCGCATCCTCATCCCGGTGCTGGTGCTGATCCTGCTGGGTGATGGACTGATCAGCTGGCTCGTGCTGCGGGACAGCCACCACGAAATAGAAGAAGTCTACGACGCCCAACTCGCCCAAAGCGCCCGTTTGCTACAAGGCGTACTGCGCCAGCGCGACCCCGGCGATGCCGACTGGGACCGCCTCTATCAGGCCTTCGACCAGGCCATGAGCCGCGTCGGCGAAGACGGCGCCGCGCACCCTTATGAGACCCGCCTGACCTTTCAGGTATGGCGCCCCGATGGCCAACTGCTCGTGCGTTCCACTGACGCACCGATCCTCAACACACCGCCCACCACACTCGGGCCCCACGACCTGATGGAAAACGGCAACGACTGGTGCGCGTTCATGCTTGCCGACATGCAACAAGGCCTGCTCATTTGGGTGGGCGAGCGCGACGACATTCGCCAGGACGTGATCCAGCGCATCATCCGCCATACCCTCTGGCCCATCCTGATTGGCGTACCGCTGCTGGCGTTGTTGATCTGGCTGACCATCGGCTGGGGCCTCAAACCCCTGCGCGCCATGGCCCAGGCCATTCGCGGGCGGGACAGCAATACGTTGCGACCGCTGCAGCTTGAGCCATTGCCCACGGACCTGGAACCGATGCAAACCGCGCTGAACCGCCTGCTGGTACAGGTGGATGACCTGCTGGAGCGGGAGCGTCGGTTTATTGCGGACGCAGCGCATGAGTTGCGCACGCCGTTGGCGATATTGCGCATTCACGCGCAGAACGCCCAGAGCGCGGAAACCGAGGAACAGCGGCGAGAGGCGTTGGACTTCCTGGTCAATGGCGTGGACCGGGCGACGCGTATTGGCAGCCAACTGCTGACCATGGCGCGCATCGAGCCGCAGTTGAACAACACCGTTCGCGTGCGCGTGCCGCTGACGGAGTTGGTGCGCGAAGAGCTTGCGGAACTGACGCCCCTGGCGATGGAGAAAGACGTTGAGTTGGTGCTGGAAGGAGATGAGGAATGCTGGATTGAAACGGACCCGATAGCGTTGGCGATTGCGCTGCAGAACCTGGTGACCAATGCGCTGAATTTCTCGCCGGCGGGGAGTGAGGTGAGGGTGATGGTGCGGGGGACGGATTCGGGTGTGGTGCAGCTGTGTGTGGAGGATGCGGGGCCGGGGATTGATGAAGGGGAGATTGGACGGTTGTTCGAGCGGTTTTATAGTCGTGGGAATGCGAATGGGGCGGGGTTGGGGCTGGCGATTGTGCAGATGATCGTGGGGAGGATTGGGGGGCGGTTGGAGTTGTATAACCGGGACGTGGGTGGGTTGTGTGCGCGGTTGAGTTTTAGCTCCTGCGTGCTGAAACCGGTGGGAATACCACACCGTTGAAGGTGTGGGTGCAGCAGTTGCAAAACGGCTTCATGAACGCGGGTGTCAATTGCGGGTTGACCTTTTGTAGCAAGCCCGCATCGTCGACGAATAAGCCGCTGTAATAGGTGGACTCGCCGATGCGCACGTACTCGTTTTTGTCGCTTTCACACACGGCAACCATCCAGAACACAGGTTCCGGGCGATCCAGGCGGGCATTGGCCTCGCTGAAAACTTCATCCCACCGATGGCCGACCTTGGACAGGAGAAACCGGAATAATGGCGTGTAATCGAAGCCGTGCCGGTGATGGCTGTGCATCGAGCCACGGCTTAGCGTGGAGTTCTTTTCGCTTTTGCTATGGCGTTGTTGCCTATAGGTGCGGCAACTTCCGTGATGCACGTTGTACGTGCGGGTGTTGACTGAACGGTAGAGAGGGGGCTTTTTCATTAGGGTCCTTTATGGCTGCCTGGACGCTTGAGGTGGCCATGTACCTTGGTAACTGAAAGAGATTTGGTAATCGAAAAGCGTTGGATTGATCACCTGCTTGAAGTGGGGCTGGAGGGTCCCAATCCAACTTGGGAGAATGTCGAAGCCTCCGGCATAAATTTGGGGCTCTTCGTCTAAACCGAGTGCGATAAGGATGCTTTTGTCGTCCTCGAAATTTATCGAGTACTCATCGGCTTCCAGGTTTTCGGTTCGCTTGTGGTACCATGCCAATCTGATTTTCATAACCATAAAATATCTCCACTTATTTGTTTGTGCGGCGCTTATCTTTTGCTTCGCCCCTACGATCGCCGGTATAGGGGTCAAAAGAACCTAGGTGGCTTAGGTCATTGCTGCGGTAGGTTTCCAGTTCGCCCTTCTCGTAATCCCATTCGTAAATTGTTCTTCCCTTGGCGTCTTTCCAACGTTTACGGAGACCACCTCCGCCTCGTCTTTGAGTTTTCCCCTTTTGTTCTATCAAGCCAGGGAAACCGGTGATGTCTTCAGTTCTAGGAGCAGGAAAATAATCATGATCTGAGTTTCTCAAACCCTTCCTGGGCTCGTTAACCACCACATACAGCGGCCGAACCCCCGACTCCACCGGAAACACCAGAATAAAATCCCGATACTCCGGCGGATAAATCGGGTTCACCAGAATTTGTTTGGCCGCCTCCGTCGGCGGATAAATCCACATCACCGGCGCTTGTGGCGCAGCCTCCAATGCCGGAATGCCAAGGGTGTCGCCAGGATCAATGGCCGGCGTCCAAATCAGCTCCACACCCTCGCCAAGATCCGCCACAAACTGGCTGTCACGACTCTGAAACTGCACCACATCGATCATCTGCCAGTCAGCGTTTTTTCCGGTATAAAACCCATACCCCTTCAGCGTCCCGTCGGCGCGTTGCTCGATATGCAACCGCATCCGCGAGCGGGCTTTTTGCAGGTGACGAAGCTGCTCTTCGCTATAGAGCGCACTGTCGCCAAGCTCCGACGGCCAGGCCAGCGCCACCAGCCCTGCAAGCAAACTCCCGGCTGCGGCACCGACCGCCGTAGCCGCGGACTCCAATACCGCTGTACGCAGCACAAGCTTGCCAAGCCCCACGGGTAGGGCACTACCACTGATTTTCTTTAGGGCCACACCGCCGTGGCTATCCACCTCGTGCCCGCCTAACAGCGTGAAGTGGCCGTAGTCCTTGATCAGCTCAAGCGGCACATAGCCGGTGGGGTTGTTGTAGCTGATGATCCCGACGGGTAGTTGGCAGGACTTGGCGAACACATGGCCTGGAATCCTTGCAGGTTCAGGCGATGGAACAGGAGGCGATTCATACAAATCAATGAACGGTGAATACGGAATCTGCTTAGGCTGCGGCGTCAGAATTCGCCGCTTCAGCTGCTCTTCTTCGGTAATCGGATACGCGCGCTCTGTCATGACGACTCACTTCCCTGTGCAAGGAAGCGAGCGTATGAGAGCGGAGACGAACCTGAAATTCTCGTTGTTCGATGGGAGGTGTGGGAAATGTCACTTTATCAATCGCTACATTGAGCCAAGTACACTTACTCTCCTTGAGAGCGCTGTATCTCCGTGCTCAATTGAGCAGCTTTGTTGCGTAACTCGTCCAACCGGTCGTTTAACTCTTTGTATCCCGGCTTCCAGGAAAAAACGCCGCCTTCGCTGCTTTGTCCAAGAACGAGGTCATTGAACGAACCCATTCCGCCGTATGCAGAGCGCAAATAGGTGATTCCGGAGTAATCGGATGCTTGCAATAAGGTTTTGGCCTTACGCATCCAGCGGCTCCAGTGATTGTCCCCGTCGCTTTCCAGCAGGGTGGCAAGATCCCCAAGCACATCGATTAGCTCTGCGGTTTTCGGGCCCATAGTGGGAAGTCCTTACAAGCGGAGTTTTCGTATTGGTTCAGAGCACATGCTTGGAAATCACCCTCGATATCTCCACAATCGACGTCTTCCCCGTAAACTCAAACTTCACTTTCCCCACCGCCGAAAAGTAAATCTCCAGCTCCGAATCCAGGTCAAACGTCCCGGACGTTTCCACCGAATACGCGACGATGTTTTTGTACGGCAGGGACGTGAAGTCTTTCTTGCTGCCGGTAATCCCTTGCACGTTCACCGCGATGATGCGCTTGGTGGTGAACACCACGCCGTCGCGCATGGCCTTGTAGGAATCGATCACCTGCTCGTCGTCCAGCAGCAGGGACGAGACGCGTTCGGCGTATTCGTTGTTTTGCTTGAGCTTGAAGAAGCCTTTGTTGTTGAAGTCGATCATTTGCCTTTCCTTGGGTGAGTGGTGCGGTAAACGCCTATGCCGGTGTATGACGTTTTACTCGTGGATCTGTATCTAACGGCCTCTCTTTTATCGCCCTACCATGGCGCCAACAACCCGCCAAACACTACAAAGCTTTACGTCGTCAAGGAGCTACCCCATGCCCGAACTGTCCAGCCTGCTTGCCTATGGCCTGATCTCGCTCGGGATGGTGCTGACGCCCGGTCCGAATATGATTTACCTCATTTCGCGGTCGATCTGCCAGGGGCGAGTGGCCGGGCTGATTTCCTTGGGCGGCGTTGCGCTGGGGTTTGTCGTCTATATGTTCTGCGCGGCATTGGGTATCACCGCGTTGGTGATGGCAGTTCCCTATGCCTACGACGCGCTGCGGCTCGGCGGGGCGTTGTATCTGGTGTACCTCGCCTGGCAGGCGGTCAAGCCGGGTGGTCGCTCGCCGTTTCAGTTGCGGGATTTGCCAAAGGACAGCCCACGCAAGCTGTTCATGATGGGCTTTGTCACCAACCTGCTGAATCCCAAAGTGGCGGTGATGTATTTGTCGTTGCTGCCCCAGTTCATTGACCCTAACGGCCACGCCAGCGTGCTCTCGCAATCCCTGGTGCTGGGCTTTACGCAGATCATGATCAGTGTGAGCGTCAACGGGCTGATCGCTCTTATGGCGGGCTCGATCGCGGGATTTTTCATCCGCAAACCGGTCTGGCAAACCGTACAGCGCTGGCTGATGGGCTCGGTGCTGATGGGCCTGGCCGTACGCATGGCGGTCGAAGGCAGGCGTTAAAGGATCGCCTTCAGGTAATCCTTGAGTGCGTTGAGCGGGGCATTGAGTGCTTCGAGTGTCGTCGCTTGGCGCACATCCACCGCGAGCCGTTGCAGCTCGCGGCCCATCACGGTGTGTGCGCCGCCCAGGGATTCGAGGGCCAACGCCAGGCACTCGTCGATTTTTTGCTGGATGGCATTCACATCGCCCTGGCGCACCAGCAAGCCAAACACTTCCCGCTCATAGCCGTCCATGACCAGGTCGTCCCGAAGAATCGGGCTCGCGCCTTCTGTCTCATACACCAACTTGAGAGCAAAAAGCGCTACAGCTTCCAGCGTCAGTTCCACGGTCAGGGTTCCTCTTTTCTCGCGTTCGCCCGCTCATCATCACTTTCCTGCAGGCGAAAAAAAAGACCTTGAATTTCAAGGTCTTTTTTTAAGATGGTGCCCCGAGGGAGACTCGAACTCCCACTCCTTTCGAAAACGGATTTTGAATCCGCCGCGTCTACCAATTCCGCCATCAGGGCTCAATGGCGGCGAAGTATAGAGATGAGATTACCGTTGGTCAATCACGTTTCATGGTCAATTTTCACTATTTCCGCTAGACTTCCCGGCCCTGCTAGACGAACCCCATCATGCGCGTTGCTGACTTTACTTTTGAGCTCCCTGATTCGCTGATCGCTCGCCATCCTTTGGCCGAGCGTCGCGCCAGTCGACTGCTGACCCTGGACGGGGTCAGTGGTGCCCTCGCACACCGTCAATTCACTGATTTGCTTGAGCATTTACGCCCGGGCGACTTGATGGTGTTTAACAATACCCGGGTGATTCCGGCTCGCCTTTTTGGCCAGAAAGCCTCCGGCGGCAAGCTGGAAATTCTGGTGGAGCGGGTGCTGGACAGCCATCGCGTGCTGGCCCATGTGCGCTCCAGCAAGTCGCCGAAACCGGGTTCGAAGATTCTCATTGATGGCGGTGGCGAAGCTGAAATGCTCGCCCGTCACGATGCGTTGTTCGAGTTGGGCTTTGCCGAGGAAGTGTTGCCGCTGCTGGAGCGCGTCGGCCACATGCCGTTGCCTCCTTATATAGACCGCCCGGACGAAGACTCGGACCGCGAGCGCTACCAGACGGTGTATTCCGAGCGCCTGGGCGCCGTGGCTGCACCGACGGCGGGGCTGCATTTCGATCAGCCGCTGCTGGAAGCGATTGCCGCCAAGGGTATCGAGTCGGCCTTTGTGACCCTGCACGTGGGGGCCGGCACGTTTCAGCCGGTGCGTGTGGATAACATCGAAGACCATCACATGCACAGCGAATGGCTGGAAGTCAGCCAGGAAGTGGTGGATGCGGTCAATGCGTGCAAGGCGCGCGGCGGGCGTGTGGTGGCGGTCGGCACCACCAGCGTGCGTTCGCTGGAAAGCGCGGCGCGCGATGGCGTGCTCAAGCCGTTCAGTGGCGACACCGATATCTTTATCTACCCGGGCCGGCCGTTCCATGTGGTCGATTGCCTGGTCACCAATTTCCATTTGCCGGAATCCACGCTGTTGATGCTGGTGTCGGCGTTCGCAGGTTATCCCGAAGCCATGGCCGCCTATAAAGCCGCCATCGAGCATGGATACCGTTTTTTCAGCTACGGTGATGCGATGTTTATCACCCGTAATCCGGCGCCGCGCGGCCCAGAGGAACAATCATGAGTCGTATGTCGTTTGAATTGCTGGCCACGGATGGTAAAGCTCGCCGCGGCCGTTTGACTTTCCCTCGCGGTACCGTCGAGACCCCGGCCTTTATGCCGGTCGGCACCTACGGCACCGTAAAAGGCATGCTGCCGCGTGACATCGTCGCCACTGGCGCGGAGATCATCCTGGGCAACACCTTCCACCTGTGGCTGCGCCCGGGCACGGAAGTGATCAAGAAGCACGGCGACCTGCACGACTTCATGCAGTGGAAAGGCCCGATCCTGACCGACTCCGGTGGTTTCCAGGTGTTCAGCCTGGGCGCCATGCGCAAGATCAAGGAGGAGGGCGTGACCTTCGCCTCCCCGGTCGACGGCGCCAAAGTGTTCATGGGCCCGGAAGAGTCGATGCAGGTCCAGCGCGACCTGGGCTCCGACATCGTGATGATTTTCGACGAATGCACGCCATATCCTGCCGATGAAGACGTGGCACGGGTGTCGATGGAGCTGTCGTTGCGTTGGGCCCAGCGTTCGAAGAATGCCCATGGCGATAACACCGCTGCACTGTTCGGTATCGTGCAGGGCGGCATGCATGAAAGCTTGCGCAAGCGCTCGCTGGAAGGTCTGGACAAGATCGGCTTCGACGGCCTGGCCATCGGCGGTTTGTCGGTGGGCGAGCCCAAGCACGAGATGATCAAGGTGCTGGACTACCTGCCGGGCCTGATGCCGGCTGACAAACCTCGTTACCTTATGGGCGTTGGCAAACCGGAAGATCTCGTAGAGGGTGTGCGCCGCGGTGTGGACATGTTCGATTGCGTGATGCCAACCCGTAATGCCCGCAATGGGCATCTGTTCATCGATACAGGCGTGCTGAAGATCCGTAACGCGTTCCATCGCCATGATGATTCGCCGCTGGATCCCACCTGTGACTGCTACACCTGCCAGAACTTCTCGCGCGCTTATCTGCATCATCTGGACAAGTGCGGGGAAATGCTGGGTAGCATGTTGAATACCATCCACAATTTGCGTCACTACCAAGTCCTGATGGCTGGTTTGCGCGAGGCTATTCAACAGGGTACATTGGCCGCCTTCGTCGATGCCTTCTATGCCAAGCGCGGGCTGCCTGTGCCGCCCTTGGACTGAGTTTTCCGACCCTAAGATTCACTATTTGCAACTGGAGTGCTAAATGAGCTTTTTTATCTCTAATGCCATGGCTGATGCCGCTGCACCGGCCGCTGCCGGTCCTATGGGCGGTGGTTTTGAGTGGATTTTCCTGGTCGGCTTCCTGGTCATCTTCTACCTGATGATCTGGCGTCCACAGGCCAAGCGCGCCAAAGAGCAGAAGAACCTGCTGGGCAGCTTGCAGAAAGGCGACGAAGTCGTGACCACTGGCGGCATCGCCGGCAAGATCACTAAAGTGTCCGACGCTTTCGTGGTTCTGGAAGTCTCCGACACCGTAGAAATGAAGTTCCAGAAGGGCGCCATCGCCGCCACGCTGCCAAAAGGCACGCTCAAAGCGATCTGAGTAACAACCTTTACCAATCGACGGGGCGCGCAAGGCGCCCCGCGTTATAAGCGGGCGGCGTGATGCTGAACAAATACCCTCTGTGGAAATACGTACTGATCCTGGCGGTGCTGGCGATCGGTTTTATTTATTCCGCTCCCAATCTCTATCCTGATGACCCGGCGATCCAGATCACTGGTGCCAGCACTGCGCTGCAGGTCAATCAGGCTGATCTGGACCGTGCGAGCAAAGCGCTCACCGACGCGGGTATCCAGGTTAAAGCGGCAAGTTTGGCTGCTGATGCGAAGGGCGGCTTGTTGCGCCTGACCAAGCAAGAAGACCAATTGCCGGCCAAAGACGTTGTGCGCAAGGTCATGGGTGATGACTACGTCGTCGCGCTGAACCTGGCACAGACCACGCCAAAATGGCTGCGCGCGATTGGCGCACACCCGATGAAGCTGGGTCTGGACCTGTCCGGTGGTGTGCACTTCCTGCTGGAAGTGGACATGGACAAGGCCCTCGACGCTCGCCTGAAAGTCTACGAAGGCGATGTGAAGAGCCTGCTGCGTAAAGAGCGCCTGCGTTATCGCAGCCTGCCGCAGCTCAACGGTGCCATCCAGTTGGGTTTTGCTGACGAAGCAACCCGCGAACAGGCCCGTGCACTGATCCGCAAGAACTTCAACGATTTCGACATTGTTCCGGCCGACCTCAATGGTCAGGCGGTACTGCGTCTGGCGATGACCCCGGCCAAGCTGGCGGAAATCCGTGAATACTCCATCAAGCAGAACTTGACCACGGTACGTAACCGCGTCAACGAGCTGGGTGTGGCCGAGCCGATCGTTCAGCGCCAGGGTGCCAACCGCATCGTGGTCGAGCTGCCGGGTGTACAGGACACGGCTGAAGCCAAGCGTATCCTGGGTAAAACCGCCAACCTGGAATTCCGTCTGGCGGCTGAACCGGGTGCTACCCGCGCCACTGCCGAAGAGTTCGAGTTCCGTGAAGGCAACCGCCCACCTGCACTGATCGAGCGTGGCTTGATCATCACCGGTGACCAGGTGACCGACGCCAAGGCCGGTTTCGGCGAGCACGGTACGCCTGAAGTGAACATCCGCCTGGATGGCCACGGCGGCGAACTGATGAGCCGCGCAACCCGCAGCAACGTCGGGCGCAGCATGGCGGTGATCTTCATCGAACAACGTCCGGTCACCACCTACACCAAGCAAGTGGTCGACGGCGTCGAGAAAGACGTTCCGGTACAAACCTTTAAAGAAGAGAAGAAGATCATCAGCCTGGCGACTATCCAGTCGCCGCTGGGTGCTCAATTCCGCATCACTGGCCTGAACGGCCAGGGTGAGTCGTCCGAACTGGCACTGCTGCTGCGTGCCGGTGGCCTGGCGGCCCCGATGTACTTCGCTGAAGAGCGCACCATCGGCCCGAGCCTGGGTGCTGACAACATCACCAAGGGTATCGACGCTGCACTGTGGGGCATGCTGTTCGTTTCCCTGTTCATCATCGCCATCTACCGCTTCTTCGGCATCATCGCTACCGTCGCGCTGGCGGGCAACATGGTGATGCTGCTGGCCCTGATGTCGCTGCTGGGTGCAACGCTGACCCTGCCAGGTATCGCCGGTATCGTACTCACCATGGGTATGGCGGTGGACGCCAACGTACTGATCTTCTCGCGGATTCGTGAAGAGATCGCTGCGGGCATGACCGTGCAACGGGCAATCAACGAAGGCTTCGGCCGGGCATTTACCGCGATTCTCGACTCCAACCTGACCACTCTGTTGGTCGGCGGGATTCTCTTTGCCATGGGCACCGGCCCGGTCAAAGGTTTTGCGGTGACCATGTCCCTCGGTATCTTTACCTCGATGTTCACGGCCATCATGGTGACCCGCGCAATGGTCAACCTGATCTTTGGCGGACGTGACTTCAAGAAGTTGTGGATTTAAGGGGCTGCCATGTTACGTACAATCAACTTCATGGGCGTTCGCAACGTTGCGTTCGGCTTCACCATGCTCCTTACCGTTCTGGCGTTGTTCAGCTGGTTCCATAAGGGCCTGAACTACGGTCTGGACTTCACCGGCGGTACGCTCATCGAGCTGACCTACGAGAAGCCGGCCGACGTTAGCCTGGTGCGCAACGAGCTGGTCAAGGCCGGCTATCACGAAGCCATCGTGCAGAGCTTTGGTGCAACCACCGACCTGCTGGTGCGGATGCCGGGCGAAGACCCGCAACTGGGTCACCAGGTAGCCGAGGCCTTGCAGAAGGTCGGCGGTGACAACCCGGCGTCGGTCAAGCGCGTCGAGTTCGTGGGCCCGCAAGTAGGGGAAGAGCTGCGCGACCAGGGCGGCCTCGGCATGCTGATGGCGCTGGTTGGCATCATGATCTACCTGGCTTTCCGCTTTCAGTGGAAGTTCGGTGTCGGCGCCATTGTGTCGCTGATCCACGACGTGATCGTGACCGTGGGCATCCTGGCCTACTTCCAGATCACCTTCGACCTGACGGTATTGGCGGCGGTGCTGGCGATCATTGGTTACTCCCTCAACGACACCATCGTGGTATTCGACCGGGTTCGTGAGAACTTCCGGGTACTGCGCAAGGCGACGTTGATCGAGAACATCAATATCTCCACCACCCAGACCCTGCTGCGCACCATGGCGACCTCGATCTCCACCTTGCTGGCGATTGCCGCGCTGATGGTGTTCGGTGGCGATAACCTGTGGGGCTTCTCGCTGTCGCTGTTCATCGGCGTACTGGCGGGTACCTACTCGTCGATCTACATCGCCAACGTGGTACTGATCTGGCTGAACCTCAACAGCGAAGACCTGATCCCTCCTGCCAGCACCGGCAAGGAGGTCGACGACCGCCCTTGATGGGTGTTTGTTGATCTGCTGTTACAAAGAAGGCGCGAGTATTGAACTCGCGCCTTTTTTTTTGCTCCAAGGCTGGGTATAGCGCGGATCGTTCGGTCCGTTTGTGATGGTCAGGAGGTTCACGTGAACAAGTCGTTACTGGTTGGTGCGGTATTGGGTGCTGTCGGTGTGACTGCCGGGGGTGCTGTTGCCACCTACAGCCTGGTAAAAAGCGGCCCTGAGTATGCGCAAGTGCTGGCGGTGCAGCCGGTGAAAACCCAGATTAAAACCCCGCGTGAAGTCTGCAAGGACGTTGCCGTAACCCGGCAGAAACCTGTGCAGGATCAGCATCAGATCGTCGGTACGGTGGTCGGTGCGCTGGCGGGCGGCCTGTTGGGTAATCAGGTCGGCGGCGGTAATGGCAAGAAGCTGGCCACGGTGGCCGGTGCGGTCGGCGGCGGTTATGCCGGTAACAAGGTTCAGGAAGGTATGCAGAACCGCGATACCTACACCACCACGCAAACCCGCTGTAACACCGTTAACGACATCAGCGACAAGGTTGTCGGGTACGACGTGCGTTACACCCTGGACGGCAAGGAAGGCTCTGTGCGCATGGATCGCGATCCAGGCAACCAGATCCCGGTCGACAAGGAAGGGCGTCTGGTTATCGGTCAGAACCAGCCGCAGCAGTAATTTCAGGTATAAAAAAAGCACCCCTAGGGGTGCTTTTTTGTGCTCGCTCGCTTAGCGCTTCAGCGAAGCCGGCAGGTGCGGCTGGATCGCCGTCAGTACTGCCTTGAAGCATTTGGTGTTGCCGGCAACCACGTGGCCTTTCTCAAGGAAGTCGTGACCACCGGTGAAGTCGCTCACCAGGCCGCCGGCTTCTTGAATCAGCAGTGCGCCTGCTGCCATGTCCCACTCGGACAGGCCCGACTCCCAGAACGCATCAAAGCGACCGGCAGCGACATAAGCCAGGTCCAGGCTGGCTGCGCCGGCGCGACGGATGCCGGCGGTCTGGCCAACCAGGGCGCGGAACATGCCCAGGTAGTTTTCCAGGTTGTCCATCTGGTCGTCACGGAACGGGAAGCCGGTACCCAGCAGGGCACCGTCGAGGCTGGTGCGACCGCTGACGCGCAGGCGGCGACCGTTCAGTTGGGCGCCACGGCCACGGCTGGCGGTGAATTCTTCCTGGCGAACCGGGTCCAGGACAACAGCGTGTTCCAGGCGGCCACGGTATTTGCAGGCAATGCTCACGGCAAAGTGCGGGATGCCGCGCAGGAAGTTGGTGGTGCCATCCAGTGGGTCGATGATCCACAGGTAGTCTTCGCCTTCGCCGCTACCTTTGTGCAGGCCGGTTTCTTCACCGAGGATGCCGTGGGTAGGGTAGGCCTTGCGCAGCGCGTCGATGATTTTCTGCTCGGCGGCGCGATCCACCTCGGATACGTAATCCTTGGCGTCTTTTTCGTCGACCTTGATGGTATCCAGGCGCTCGATGGAGCGGAAGATCAATTCACTGGCGCTGCGGGCGGCGCGCAGCGCGATATTCAGCATGGGCTGCATGGATGTGTCACCTAAGGTTGTTAAAGAAAGCCGAGCATTCTAGCAGAAACTTTCTTCAGGTGAAGGACGACGTTACCTTTCATGGCATAACCTTAGGCTGTTCTGTAAGATTTGCTCCCCTTTCCCGTGTCCGAGAGCGCCTCCCTTGCTGCAAAACATCCGTGTCGTCCTCGTCAATACCAGTCATCCCGGCAACATCGGCGGGGTGGCGCGAGCCATGAAGAACATGGGGCTGACGCGCCTGGTGCTGGTGGAGCCGCGTGTGTTTCCGCACCACGAGGCCGATGCCCGCGCGTCCGGCGCCAATGACATTCTCGAAAAAGCCCAGGTCGTCGCCACTCTGGAAGACGCTCTGGTCGGCTGCAACCTGGTGCTCGGCACCAGCGCTCGCGACCGTCGCATCCCCTGGCCGCTGCTGGATCCCCGCGAATGCGGGGCCAAAGTCGTGGAAGAGGCCGCTGGCGGTGCTGAAATCGCTTTGGTGTTCGGCCGTGAAGACTCCGGCCTGACCAATGACGAGCTGCAGCGATGTCATTATCACGTGCACATCCCATCAGACCCTGAGTTCAGCTCGCTGAACCTCGGGGCAGCGGTGCAGGTGTTGAGTTATGAAGTGCGCATGGCCTGGCTGGCTGCAGAAGGCCAGCCAAGCAAGGTGGAGAAAGACGAGGTTGCATCGACCAAGAGTGGCGAATTGGCCACCATGGACGAGCTGGAACGATTCTATGAGCACCTGGAGCAGACCCTGGTGGCCATCGAATTCCTCGATCCGGAAAAACCGCGGCATTTGATGGCGCGCCTGCGCCGGTTATACGGACGCAGCTCGGTCAGCCGGGCAGAAATGAATATATTGCGTGGCATCCTCACGGAAACCCAGAAAGCGGCCCGTGGCGAGCTTCTTAAGCGGAAGGATTAAAAATGTTCGAGCGTTTGCGAGAAGATATCCAGAGTGTTTTCCACCGTGACCCGGCGGCGCGCAATGCCTTTGAAGTGCTGACCTGCTACCCGGGCATGCACGCGATCTGGATCCATCGCCTGTCTGGCGCCTTGTGGAATATGGGCTGGAAATGGCTGGCGCGGTTGGTGTCGAACTTTGGTCGCTGGCTGACCGGGATCGAGATCCATCCGGGCGCCAAGGTCGGTCGCCGCTTCTTTATCGACCACGGCATGGGCATCGTTATTGGTGAAACTGCCGAGATTGGTGATGACGTGACCCTGTATCAGGGTGTAACCCTGGGCGGTACCACCTGGAACAAGGGTAAGCGCCATCCAACACTGGAAGATGGCGTTGTAGTGGGGGCGGGTGCGAAGGTGCTCGGTCCGTTTACCGTGGGTGCGGGTGCCAAGGTCGGCTCCAACGCCGTGGTGACCAAGGCTGTGCCGCCTGGGGCAACCGTTGTCGGCATTCCGGGGCGGATCATCGTCAAGCCGGAAGTCGGTGATGAGCAGGAGGCCAAACGCAAGGCCATGGCCGAAAAGATTGGCTTCGATGCCTATGGCGTCAGCGAAGACATGCCCGACCCGGTGGCACGTGCCATCGGCCAGTTGCTCGACCACCTGCAGGCGGTGGATGGCAAGCTGGACGGCATGTGTGGCGCCTTGAAAGACCTGGGCAGCAGCTACTGCGCCAAGGACCTGCCTGAGCTGCGCACGGAAGACTTCGCCGAGATCAAGGACGAAAGCGCTACCAAAGCCGGCTGACTCTTGAGCCGGTCGCGATCCCTGTGGGAGCTGGCTTGCCTGCGATGGCGGCGAGTCAGTGCCGGATAGGCTGGCTGGCAAACCGCTATCGCAGGCAAGCCAGCTCCCACATTTGATCTCCATTGGTCTTGAGGTTGGGGGCTTGACCCTGTTCCCGCTGTTCCATCCGCCCCCGTCCTGCTATTATTCGCGCGCCCTTTTTGCGGGTATTCCTGACTAAAGTACTAGGTCTTATAGTTGACTTAAATACTCGGGAATCGCATACTTGCTCCCATTCTGAAACACCTTGGTACTTGTCCATGAGACTGACTACAAAAGGCCGATACGCGGTGACCGCCATGCTTGATCTGGCCTTGCACGCGCAAAATGGGCCGGTGTCCCTGGCCGATATCTCCGAGCGCCAAGGCATTTCCCTGTCCTACCTCGAGCAGTTGTTCGCCAAATTGCGCCGCAGCAATCTGGTTTCCAGCGTTCGTGGTCCAGGCGGCGGCTATCAACTGTCCCGCGACATGCAGGGCATCCAGGTAGCCCAGGTGATCGACGCGGTGAACGAATCCGTCGATGCTACCAAATGCCAGGGCCTGGGTGATTGCCACGCCGGCGACACCTGCCTGACGCACCACTTGTGGTGTGACCTGAGCCTGCAGATCCATGAGTTTTTGAGTGGTATCAGCTTGGCTGATCTTGTGACTCGCCGTGAGGTGCAAGAAGTAGCCCAGCGTCAGGACCAGCGCCGTTGCAACACCAAGGCGCCGCGTCTGGACAAGATTGAAGCGTCCGCCGTCGAGTGACAGCCGAAGAGCTAACGGCACGCCAGCCAGCCTGATTTAGGAGAAAGTCCATGAAATTGCCGATTTACCTTGATTACTCAGCGACCACCCCGGTTGATCCGCGTGTCGCGCAAAAGATGAGCGAGTGCCTGCTGGTTGACGGAAACTTCGGCAACCCGGCGTCCCGTTCCCACGTGTTCGGCTGGAAAGCTGAAGAAGCCGTGGAAAACGCTCGTCGCCAGGTCGCTGACCTGGTGAATGCCGACCCGCGCGAAATCGTCTGGACCTCCGGTGCCACCGAGTCCGACAACCTGGCAATCAAGGGTGCGGCGCATTTCTATGCGACCAAGGGCAAGCACCTGATCACCACCAAGATTGAGCACAAGGCTGTCCTCGACACCATGCGCCAACTGGAGCGTGAAGGGTTTGAGGTCACCTACCTCGAACCAACCACCGACGGTATTGTGACCCCTGCGATGATCGAAGCGGCGATGCGTGAAGACACCATCCTGGTTTCCGTCATCCACGTGAACAACGAAATCGGCACCATCAACGACATCGCCGCCATCGGCGAGCTGACGCGCTCCAAGGGCGTGTTGCTGCACGTCGATGCGGCTCAGTCCACCGGCAAGGTCGACATCGACCTGTCGAAGCTGAAAGTCGACCTGATGTCGTTCTCTGCCCACAAGACCTACGGTCCTAAAGGCATTGGCGCACTCTACGTGAGCCGCAAGCCTCGCGTGCGTATCGAAGCCACCATGCACGGTGGCGGTCACGAACGCGGCATGCGTTCGGGTACCCTGGCGACCCACCAGATCGTCGGCATCGGCGAAGCATTCCGTGTGGCCAAGGAAGACATGGCTGCCGAAAACGTGCGCATCAAGGCCCTGAGCGATCGCTTCTACAAGCAGGTCGAGCACCTTGAAGAGCTGTACATCAACGGCAGCATGACCGCCCGTGTACCGCACAACCTGAATTTGAGCTTCAACTACGTCGAAGGCGAGTCGCTGATCATGGCGCTCAAGGATCTGGCGGTTTCGTCCGGTTCGGCCTGCACCTCGGCTTCCCTTGAGCCGTCCTACGTCCTGCGCGCCCTGGGCCGCAACGACGAACTGGCTCACAGCTCGATCCGCTTTACGTTCGGCCGTTTCACCACCGAAGAAGAAGTCGACTACGCCGCGCAGAAAGTCTGCGAGGCCGTCACCAAGCTGCGTACCTTGTCCCCGCTGTGGGACATGTACAAGGACGGTGTCGACATTTCCAAGATCGAGTGGGCGGCACACTAAATATAGAAGCCGCCACCCAAAAGGCTCTGTAAAGACGTGGCGGAAAACGCAGGCGTGTTTACAGGGTTCCAGAGCGGCCCTGATGAGTGAGGATTCAGTACCATGGCTTACAGCGAAAAGGTCATCGACCACTACGAAAACCCGCGCAACGTCGGCAAGATGAACGCGGAAGACCCTGATGTCGGCACCGGCATGGTCGGCGCTCCGGCGTGCGGCGACGTTATGCGCCTGCAGATCAAGGTCAACGACGCTGGCGTTATCGAAGACGCCAAGTTCAAGACTTACGGTTGCGGTTCGGCCATCGCCTCCAGCTCCCTGGCGACCGAATGGATGAAAGGCAAGACCCTGGATGAGGCTGTGACTATCAGCAACACCCAGCTGGCCGAAGAACTGGCCTTGCCGCCAGTGAAAATCCACTGCTCGGTACTCGCAGAAGACGCCATCAAGGCGGCCGTTCGCGACTACAAGCAGAAGAAAGGCTTGATCTAAGCAATTTGGCGACGAGTAAGGAGTCACGATGGCTATCAGCATGACAGAAGCGGCTGCGCAGCACATTCGCCGCTCCCTGAATGGGCGCGGTAAAGGTGAGGGGATTCGTCTGGGTGTTCGCACCACAGGCTGTTCCGGCCTTGCCTACGTGCTGGAGTTTGTCGACGAGGTGGTCGAGGAAGATCAGGTGTTCGAAAGTCACGGCGAAAAAGTGATCATCGACCCGAAAAGCCTGACTTACCTGGACGGCACCGAACTCGATTTCGTCAAGGAAGGGTTGAACGAAGGCTTCAAGTTCAACAACCCCAACGTACGCGGTGAATGTGGCTGCGGCGAAAGCTTCAACATCTGAGGCTGATTGTGGGTACTCCTTGTCATTTCGCTTTGTTCGAGCTGCAGCCGAGTTTTCGACTGGACCTTGAACAGCTTGCCACGCGCTACCGTGAACTGGCGCGTGGGGTGCATCCGGACCGCTTCGCTGACGCTTCCGAGCGTGAGCAACGCCTGGCGCTGGAGCAATCAGCCAGCCTCAACGAAGCCTATCAGACGCTCAAGAACCCTCCCAAACGCGCGCGCTACCTGCTCGCCATGGGCGGTCGCGAGCTGCCGCTTGAAGTCACGGTCCAGGACCCTGATTTCCTGATGCAGCAGATGCAATGGCGCGAAGAACTCGAAGAACTGCAGGACGAAGCCGACCTGGCCGGAATCGCAGTCTTCAAGCGTCGTCTGAAAGTGGCCCAGGATGAACTCAACGAAAGCTTCGCAGCCTGTTGGGATGATGCAGCACAACGTGAGCAGGCCGAGCGCCTGATGCGGCGCATGCAGTTCCTCGACAAGCTCACCTACGAAGTGCGCCAGTTAGAAGAGCGCCTCGACGATTAACCCAGTGCCGCCCAGGTTGCACGCCTGATATACAGATAAGTCCTGATTACCATGGCCCTACTGCAGATCGCCGAACCCGGTCAAAGTCCTCAACCGCACCAGCGTCGTCTGGCGGTCGGGATTGACTTGGGCACTACCAATTCGCTGGTCGCTGCGTTGCGCAGCGGCCTTTCCGAGCCGCTGCCCGACGCGGATGGCCAAGTCATCCTGCCGTCTGCCGTGCGCTATCACGCCGACCGCACCGAAGTGGGCGAGTCGGCCAAGCTGGCGGCGTCTACCGACCCCCTGAACACCGTGCTGTCGGTCAAGCGCTTGATGGGTCGTGGTCTGTCCGACGTCAAGCAACTGGGCGACCAGCTGCCGTACCGCTTTGTCGGCGGCGAATCCCATATGCCGTTCATCGACACCATCCAGGGTCCGAAAAGCCCGGTGGAAGTGTCGGCCGATATCCTCAAGGTGCTGCGTCAGCGCGCAGAAACCACCCTGGGCGGCGAACTGGTGGGGGCGGTGATTACTGTTCCTGCGTATTTCGATGACGCTCAGCGCCAGGCCACCAAGGATGCGGCGAAACTGGCCGGCCTGAACGTGCTGCGCCTGCTCAACGAGCCGACCGCGGCCGCTGTGGCTTATGGCCTGGATCAGCACGCCGAAGGCCTGGTCGCTATTTACGACCTGGGCGGCGGCACCTTTGATATTTCGATCCTGCGCCTGACCGGCGGTGTCTTCGAAGTGCTGGCTACCGGTGGCGACACCGCCCTGGGTGGCGATGACTTCGATCACGCCATTGCTGGCTGGATCATCACCAGTGCCGGCTTGTCTGCCGACCTGGATCCGGGCGCGCAACGTAACCTGCTGCAAACCGCCTGCGCCGCTAAAGAGGCTCTGACTGATGCTGCATCGGTTGAGGTTTCCTACGGTAGTTGGTCTGCTCAACTGACCCGCGAAGCCTTTGATTCGTTGATCGAGCCGATGGTCGCGCGCAGCCTGAAAGCCTGCCGTCGCGCGGTGCGTGACTCGGGTGTCGAGCTGGAAGACGTGGCTGCCGTGGTCATGGTGGGTGGTTCGACCCGCGTGCCACGTGTCCGCGAAGCTGTTGCTGAAGCCTTTGGTCGCCAACCGTTGACCGAAATCGACCCGGATCAAGTGGTGGCCATTGGTGCCGCGATCCAGGCCGATACCCTCGCCGGTAACAAACGCGATGGTGGCGAACTGCTTCTTCTCGACGTGATTCCGTTGTCCCTGGGGTTGGAAACCATGGGCGGCCTGATGGAGAAGGTGATTCCACGCAACACCACCATCCCCGTTGCTCGCGCCCAGGACTTCACCACCTACAAAGACGGCCAGACGGCCATGATGATTCATGTGCTGCAAGGCGAGCGTGAACTGATCAGCGACTGCCGTTCCCTGGCGCGCTTTGAGTTGCGCGGTATTCCAGCGATGGTGGCCGGTGCGGCGAAGATTCGCGTGACCTTCCAGGTCGACGCCGACGGTTTGCTCAGCGTTGCTGCGCGCGAATTGGCCTCCGGCGTCGAAGCCAGCATCCAGGTCAAGCCGTCCTACGGCCTGACCGACGGCGAAATCGCCAAGATGCTCAAGGATTCGTTCCAGTACGCCGGTGACGACAAGGTCGCCCGCGTGTTGCGTGAGCAGCAAGTTGACGCCCAGCGCCTGCTTGAAGCGGTGCAGGGCGCCCTTGATGCCGACGGTGAGCGTCTTCTGGATGCCGAAGAGCGCATGGTCATCGACCTGCAAATGCAGGAACTGGCTGAATTGATGAAAGGCACCGATGGTTACGCCATCGAGCAACAGACCAAGCGCCTGTCGCAAGTGACCGATGCCTTTGCCGCCCGTCGTATGGACCAGACGGTGAAAGCCGCCCTGGCGGGCCGCAACTTGAACGAACTTGAGGATTAACTGATGCCGCAGATCATTTTTCTGCCACACGCCGAGCATTGCCCGGACGGTATGGTTGTGGAGGCTGAGACCGGCAAGTCCATTCTCGAAGTCGCTCACGACAACCACATCGAGATCGAAAGCGCCTGCGGCGGCGTCAACGCCTGTACCACCTGCCACTGCATCGTCCGCGAAGGTTTCAACAGCCTCGAAGAGGCTGATGAGCTGGAAGAGGACTATCTTGATAGGGCGTGGGGCCTGGAGCCGACATCGCGCTTGAGCTGTCAGGCAAAAGTGGGAACAGAAGACCTTACCGTCGAGATCCCGAAATACTCGCTCAACCATGCCGCCGAAGCGCCGCACTGATTCAAGGAAGCGTCATGAGTCTTAAATGGGTTGAAGTGCAAGAAATTGCTATTCAGTTGGCGGACAAATACCCGGATACGGATCCCTATTCGGTGAACTTCGTCAAATTGCGTCAGATGGTCATGGAACTGCCCGAATTCGATGATATTCCTGATCGAGGCGGCGAGAAGGTACTGGAAGCTATCCAGACAGCCTGGAACGATGAGCGGGACTAGGACCATTTTACGCAGTTAGGCAATACCCAAGAACCCGCGTATAATTCGCGGGTTTAATTTTTCGCAAATTACCGTTTCTGGAGTTACACCATGGCTGTTCAACGTACTTTCTCCATCATCAAGCCTGACGCTGTTGCAAAAAACGTCATCGGCGAGATCACCACCCGTTTCGAAAAAGCCGGCCTGAAGGTTGTAGCTTCGAAACTCAAGCAACTGTCCAAGGCTGAAGCTGAAGGCTTCTACGCTGAGCACAGCGCTCGTGGTTTCTTCGGCGACCTGGTTGCCTTCATGATCTCCGGTCCGGTTGTTGTTCAGGTTCTGGAAGGCGAAAACGCTATCGCTCTGAACCGTGAGCTGATGGGCGCTACCAACCCTAAAGAAGCAGCTGCCGGCACCATCCGTGCTGACTTCGCTGAATCGATCGACGCCAACGCCGTTCACGGTTCGGACTCCGAAGCCGCTGCTGCCCGCGAAATCTCGTACTTTTTCGCTGCTACTGAAGTAACCGCTCGCTAAGCATTGGCTTAAAAGAGCGAAGGTGAATCCATGACTACATTGACTGCAAAAACCAACCTGCTGGGTCTGACTCAACAGGAAATGGAAAAATTCTTCGACTCAATCGGGGAGAAGCGTTTTCGTGCCGCTCAGGTAATGAAGTGGATTCACCATCTTGGCGTCGATGATTTCGACGCCATGACGAACGTCAGCAAGGCCCTGCGCGACAAGCTCAAGGCCATTGCCGAAGTTCGCGGCCCCGAAGTGGTCAGCGAGGACATTTCCACCGACGGCACCCGTAAGTGGGTGGTGCGCGTGGCGTCCGGCAGCTGCGTCGAGACCGTGTACATTCCCCAGGGCAAACGCGGCACGCTGTGCGTTTCGTCCCAGGCAGGCTGTGCCCTGGATTGCAGTTTCTGCTCCACCGGCAAGCAAGGTTTCAACAGCAACCTCACCGCCGCCGAAGTCATCGGCCAGGTGTGGATTGCCAATAAATCGTTCGGCAGCATCCCGGCAACCGCCGACCGTGCCATCACCAACGTGGTGATGATGGGCATGGGCGAGCCGCTGCTGAACTTCGACAACGTGGTTGCGGCCATGCACCTGATGATGGACGACCTGGGCTACGGCATCTCCAAGCGCCGTGTGACCCTGTCGACCTCCGGCGTGGTACCGATGATCGATGAGCTGGCCAAGCACATCGACGTCTCCCTGGCGTTGTCGCTGCACGCACCGAATGACGCATTGCGTAACCAATTGGTGCCGATCAACAAGAAGTATCCGCTTAAGATGCTGCTCGAATCTTGCCAGCGCTATATGGCGACCTTGGGCGAAAAACGTGTGTTGACCATTGAGTACACCATGCTCAAGGACATCAACGACAAGGTCGAGCACGCGGTCGAGATGATCGAGCTGCTCAAGAATGTACCGTGCAAGATCAACCTGATTCCGTTTAACCCGTTTCCCCATTCTGGCTACGAGCGGCCGAGCAACAACGCCATCCGCCGTTTCCAGGATCAACTGCACCATGCAGGCTTCAACGTCACCGTGCGCACCACCCGCGGCGAAGACATCGATGCAGCATGTGGCCAATTGGTAGGACAGGTGCTGGATCGCACCCGTCGCAGCGAACGTTATATCGCCGTGCGTGAATTGAGTGCCGCCGACGATATGCCGCAAAGTGCCGCGACTCGAACCTGAGAGAGGATCTCTATGCCCTTGCGCCTTGCGCTGCTTTTGCTTGTTGCCAGCCTCTCGGCTGGCTGTGTTTCATCGGGTCATGACAGCCCGTTGCAAACCGGCAAGGGCCGTGACGAAGCGCGTGCTGCCTATGTGCAGCTGGGCTTGGGGTACTTGCAGCAAGGGATGGCCGAACAGGCCAAGCTGCCGCTGAAGAAGGCCCTTGAACTGGACGCCAGCGACGCTGACGCCAATGCTGCATTGGCCTTGGTGTTCCAGGCCCAGGCCGAGCCCGAACTGGCCGATCAATATTTCCACAAGGCCTTGGCCATTCGTCCTGGCGACCCGAGACTGCTGAACAATTACGGCAGTTTTCTGTTTGCGCAGAAACGTTATGACCAGGCGTCCGAATATTTCCAGCAGGCTGCGGCCGATACCCTCTATCCTGAGCGTTCGCGGGTTTTCGAGAACCTTGGGGTGACCTCAATGCTTCTTGGCCAGCGCGACAGCGCCCGCCAGCAACTGGAAAAAGCCCTGCACCTGAACCAGCGCCAGCCACGAGCATTGCTCGAAATGGCTGAGTTGTCCTTCGAAGACAGGCATTATGTGCCGGCACGTGACTATTACGAGCGTTTTAGCCTGCTGAGCGGGCAAAATGCACGTAGTCTATTGCTCGGTGTGCGCCTGGCGACGGTTCATGAAGAACGCGACAAGGCCGCACGTTTTGGCCAGCAACTCGAACGACTCTATCCCGGTACGCCGGAATATCAGCAATACCTGTCGGAGCAATGATGAAAGCGGCGCACCCGGAAGTTGTAGCAGCTAATCGTGGAAACCCAGGCGAGACCTTGCGTCAGGCCCGCGAAAGCAATGGTTGGTCGCTGGCAGAAGTGGCCCTCAAGCTCAATTTGACCACGACTTCATTGGGCAACCTTGAAGCTGGCGCGTTCGACAAGCTGCCAGGGCATACCTTTGCCCGCGGCTATATCCGCGCCTACGCCAAGTTGCTCGGTATCGACCAGGCCGCATTGGTCCAGGAATTCGACCAGATCACCGGCACCGATTCCCAGGGCAGCAATGTCCACGGCCTGGGCCGCATAGAAGAGCCTGTGCGGGTTTCCCACACTATTTTGCGAATTGTCAGCCTGCTGCTGCTGATCGCCGTGATCGGCGGTGGCTTTGTATGGTGGCAGGACCAGACCTCCCAGCGCGGCAAGGACTTGTCCAGCAACGCCATGGAGCACGTCGAAGTCGAAAGCGCCGACGGCACCACCCAGATTCATCCGCTGGACGAGCCGGAAGATCAGGCTGTAGCCCAGGGCCAGGCGGCGCCTGAGGCAGAGCCTGGCGCCGAGCAACCTGCGCCGGAGGCCGGGGCTGTCCCTGCCGCTCCTGCCGTCGCACCCGCTCCAGCGGTTGCAACGACGCCTGTTGCTCCGGCTCACACGCCAGCCGCTCCGGCCCATGCCCCGGCTGCGCCTGCACCGGCTCCGGCGACAACGGCTCCGGTCACCCCGGTAGCCCCGGCGATTTCCGCGCCAACCACGCCGGTGCTTATCGCCGGTGATGGCCGAGTACAAATTACCTACGTCGCTGACTGCTGGACGCAAGTCTCCGATGGCAACGGCAAGGTGCTGTTCAGTGGTCTGAAGCGTAAGGGAGATACACTTGACCAGGGCGGCAAGCCTCCTTTGACGCTGCGTCTGGGCTTCGCCCGTGGCGCGCAAGTGGCCTACAACGGCCAGCCTGTGGACGTGGCGCCGTTCACCAGTGGCGAGACTGCTCGCCTCAAGTTGGGACAATAAAGTCATGCACGGCGAATCTCCAATCAAACGTCGCGTATCGCGCAAGATCTGGGTCGGCTCGGTGCCGGTGGGCGGCGATGCCCCCATCGCTGTACAGAGCATGACCAACAGCGACACCAATGATGTGGCGGCCACCGTTGCCCAGATCAATCGTCTGGAAGCGGCTGGCGTCGACATCGTGCGGGTGTCCGTGCCGGACATGGACGCTGCCGAAGCCTTTGGCCGCATCAAGCAACTGGTCAAGGTGCCGCTGGTCGCCGATATCCACTTCGACTACAAGATCGCTTTGCGCGTGGCCGAACTGGGCGTCGATTGCCTGCGGATCAACCCGGGCAACATCGGTCGTGAAGACCGGGTTCGCGCCGTGGTGGATGCTGCCCGTGATCGCGGGATTCCAATCCGCATCGGCGTCAATGCCGGCTCCCTGGAAAAAGACCTGCAAAAGAAATACGGCGAGCCGACTCCGGCAGCATTGGTCGAGTCCGCGTTGCGCCACGTTGAACACCTTGAGCGCCTGAATTTCCAGGACTTCAAGGTCAGCGTAAAGGCTTCCGACGTGTTCATGGCGGTAGAAGCGTACCGCCTGCTGGCCAAGGAAATCGTCCAGCCATTGCACCTGGGTATCACCGAAGCCGGCGGTTTACGCTCAGGCACAGTGAAATCTGCGGTGGGTCTCGGTATGCTGCTGGCCGACGGGATTGGCGATACTATTCGCATCTCCCTCGCGGCAGACCCGGTAGAGGAAGTGAAAGTCGGCTACGACATTCTCAAATCCCTGCATTTGCGTTCCCGTGGCATCAACTTCATTGCCTGCCCAAGCTGCTCGCGGCAGAACTTCGACGTGGTGAAAACCATGAACGAACTGGAAGTACGCCTCGAGGACCTGCTGGTGCCGCTGGATGTTGCGGTGATTGGCTGTGTGGTCAACGGGCCGGGTGAGGCCAAAGAGGCCCATGTGGGCCTGACCGGTGGTACGCCAAACCTGATTTACATCGACGGCAAGCCGTCGCAGAAACTGACGAATGACAATCTGGTGGATGAGCTGGAACGGCTGATCCGCCAGAAAGCGGCCGAAAAGGTCGAAGCTGACGCAGCGGTTATCGCGCGCGGCTGATCGAACGAATTTAAGGATTTGATGTGAGCAAGTCTCTGCAAGCCATTCGTGGCATGAACGACATCCTGCCTGAGCAGACGCCCCTGTGGCGCTACTTCGAGGGCACTGTCGCGCGCCTGCTGGATAACTACGGTTACAAGCAGATCCGCATGCCGATCGTCGAGTTCACCGAGCTGTTCAAGCGCTCCATCGGTGAAGTGACCGACATCGTCGAAAAAGAGATGTACACCTTCGAAGACCGTAACGGCGACTCCCTGACCCTGCGTCCGGAAGGTACTGCCGCCTGCGTGCGTGCGGTGCTGGAACATGGCCTCACCGGCGGTGGCCAGCCGCAGAAGCTTTGGTACATCGGCCCGATGTTCCGCCACGAACGTCCGCAAAAAGGCCGTTATCGCCAGTTCCACCAGATAGGCCTGGAAGTGTTCAACCTCGACGGTCCGGACATCGACGCCGAGCTGATCGTACTGACCTGGCGCCTGTGGGGCATGCTGGGCATCCGTGACGCAGTGAAGCTTGAGCTCAACAGCCTGGGCACCAGCGAATCCCGGGGTCGCTACCGCGAAGCCCTGGTCGAATTCCTGTCGGCTCACCTGGACAAGCTGGACGAAGACAGCCAGCGCCGTCTGAAAACCAACCCGCTGCGGGTACTGGACACCAAGAACGCCGAGACCCAGGCCGTACTCGTGGACGCGCCAAAAATGGCCGACTACCTGGACGACGAATCCCGTATCCACTTCGAGGGCCTCAAGGCTCGCCTGGATGCGGCCGGTATTCCTTACGTCATCAATCCCAAACTGGTGCGTGGCCTCGATTACTACAGCAAGACCGTGTTCGAGTGGGTCACCGACAAGCTCGGCGCCCAGGGCACCGTGTGTGCCGGTGGCCGTTACGACGGCCTGGTCGAGCAGATGGGCGGCAAGCCGACCACCGGTGTCGGTTTCGCCATGGGCATCGAGCGGCTGATCCTGCTGCTGGAAACCCTGGAGCAGGTTCCCGAAGAAATCTCCCGTCAGGTGGACGTGTACTTCTGTGCCTTTGGCGAGGCGGCCGAACTGGCTGCCCTGGCCCTGAGCGAGAAGCTGCGCGACCAACTGCCGAACCTGCGCCTGCAGGTCAATGCCGGCGCCGGCAGCTTTAAAAGCCAGTTCAAGAAAGCCGACAAGAGCGGTGCGCTGTATGCACTGATCCTGGGTGATGATGAGTTGGCCCAGCAAGTGGTAAGTTTCAAACCCCTGCGTGGTCAGGGTGAACAACAAAGCATTGCCTTTGATGCGCTTGCAGCGCACCTGGCCACCTGCATCGTGCAGGGTTGAAGCTGTCAAACAGCCGATTTAGCGATTAAGGAGTATTGGGGTGTCGAGTACTGATGATGACCAGCTGGCCGAGTTCAAAGACTGGTGGCAGCGCAACGGCAAGCCCCTGGTCACTGGCGGTTTGCTGGCTTTAGTAGTGGTGTTCGGCTGGCAAGCCTGGCACAAGTATCAGGCTAACCAGTCGCAAGGCGCCTCGATTATCTATCAGCAATTGCTGGAAACCACGCTGACGCCAAACGGCAAGCCGGACCTCGCCCAAGTGGCGGACCTGGCCGGCAAGCTGAAGAGCGAATTCGGCGGTAGCACCTACGCGCAATACGGCAGCCTGTTCGTCGCAAAAGTTGCGGTCGACAACGGCAAGCTGGATGACGCAGCCTCCGAGCTGAAAGCCATCACCGACAAGCCGGCCAACCCGACACTGGGTGAAATCGCACGTCAGCGTCTGGCTCAGGTACTGGCGGCACAGAACAAGGCCGACGACGCACTGAAACTGCTCGACGGCGATGCTGACAAGGCATTCCTGGCTACTCGTGAAGAGCTCAAGGGCGACCTGCTGGTCCAATTGGGTCGTACCGACGAAGCCAATGCTGCGTACCAAAAAGCCAAGGCGGCGCTGTCTGATGAAGCGGCGGTCGGTGGCTTACAAATCAAGCTCGACGACTTGGCCAAAGGGGATGCGTGACGTGATCCGTTGGAAACATGCAGCATTGCTGGCTCTGGCCGTTTTGGCCGCGGGTTGCAGCAGCAACAGCAAAAAAGAATTGCCTCCGGCCGAGCTGACCAGCTTCAAGGAAGAAGTGGTCCTGCAAAAGCAGTGGAGCCGCTCCATTGGTGACGGTCAGGGCGATCTTTACAACCTGATGGTCCCGGCGATCGACGGTGACACCATCTTCGCCGCTGACTCCACCGGCGTTGTGGTCTCCATGGATCGCATGAACGGCGACGTCAAGTGGAAGAAAGACCTCGAATTGCCTGTGTCCGGCGCCGTTGGCGTGGGTTCTGGCATGGTGATGCTCGGCACGCTGAAAGGCGACGTCGTGGCGCTGGATTCGAGCACCGGTGAAGAGAAATGGCGCGCTCGCGTGACCAGTGAAGTGCTCTCGCCACCGGCTACCAACGGTGACGTGGTTGTCGTCCAGACCCAGGATGACCGTGTGATCGGCCTCGACGCCGCCACCGGTAACCAGCGCTGGTTGTACGACAGCACGCCGGCGGTCCTGACCTTGCGCGGTACCAGCGGTCCGGTTGTGACCAGCAACCTGGCACTGGCAGGCCTGTCGACCGGTAAAGTGGTCGCCCTGGACACCCAGAACGGCGTGCCGGCCTGGGAAACCCGGGTCGCGATCCCTCAAGGTCGTTCGGAACTGGACCGCGTAGTGGACATCGACGGTGGCTTGCTGCTGTCGGGTGATACCCTCTACGTCGCCACTTATCAGGGCCGTGTTGCGGCACTGGACGTGCAAAGCGGCCGGATCAACTGGCAGCGTGATGCTTCCAGCTACGCCGGTGTCGCCCAAGGGTTTGGCAGCGTCTACGTAAGCCTGGCGTCCGGCACCGTTGAAAGTGTCGACGAGCGTTCCACCACTGCATTGTGGAGCAACGACTCCCTGGCCCGCCGTCAACTGTCGGCACCGGAAGTGTTCTCCAGCTACGTAGCGGTAGGTGACTTTGAAGGTTACCTGCACCTGCTGAGCCAGGTAGACGGTCGCTTCGTCGGTCGCGAACGCATCGACAGCGACGGCCTGCGTGCCCGTCCGCTGGTGGTAGGTAACATGCTTTACGTGTATGGCAACAGCGGCAAACTGGAAGCGCTGACCATCAAGTAATGGTTTGACTATGCTTGGGGTAATTCCCAGGCGGCCCTGCTTCGGCAGGGCATGCGGCGCTTCCGAGCGCTGCCCCGAGCACCAGCCGCTGCCTTGCAGCGGCTTTTGTATTTTCTGAAATAACGAAGTGGAGAGCCGCATGGTTCCCGTAATCGCCCTGGTGGGCCGACCGAACGTCGGCAAGTCCACCTTGTTCAACCGCCTGACCAGGACTCGCGACGCCATCGTCGGCGACTTGTCCGGTCTGACCCGTGATCGCCAATACGGTGAGGCAAAGTGGCAAGGGCGCTCCTACATTATTGTCGACACCGGTGGTATCTCCGGTGACGAGCATGGCATGGACGAAAAGATGGCCGAGCAGTCGCTGCTGGCCATTGAAGAAGCTGATGTCGTGTTGTTCCTGGTGGACGCCCGCGCGGGCTACACCGCTGCTGACCAAATGATTGGCGAGCACCTGCGCAAGCGCAACAAGCGTTCCTACGTGGTGGCCAACAAGATCGACAACATCGATCCTGAAATGGCCCGCGCCGAATTCAGCCCGATGGGCCTGGGCGACGCGATCCCGATCGCCGGTGCTCACGGTCGCGGCATCACCCAGATGCTGGAAATCGCCCTGCGCGACTTCCCGCGTGATGACGTGGATGAAGTCGAAGGCGAAGAAGAGATCGTTGCCGAAGGCGAGGAAGCCAAGCGCATTCCTGGCCCAAGCGAAAAAGACGGTATCAAGATCGCGATCATCGGACGCCCGAACGTCGGCAAGTCGACCCTGGTCAACCGTATGCTCGGTGAAGACCGGGTCATCGTCTATGACGAGCCCGGCACCACCCGCGACAGTATCTACATCCCGTTCGAGCGTAACGACGAGAAGTACACGCTGATCGACACCGCCGGTGTGCGCAAGCGCGGCAAGATCCACGAGGAAGTTGAAAAGTTCTCCGTGGTGAAAACCCTGCAGGCGATCAAAGACGCCAACGTGGTGATCTTCGTCATGGACGCCCGCGAAGGCGTGGTAGACCACGACCTGAACTTGCTGGGCTTTGCCCTGGAAGCTGGCCGCGCCCTGGTGATTGCGATCAACAAGTGGGACGGCATGACGCCAAGCGAGCGCGACTACGTCAAGGTCGAGCTGCAGCGTCGTCTGTTCTTCGTCGAGTTCGCCGATATTCACTTTATCTCGGCACTGCACGGTACCGGCGTGGGCAACCTCTACGCGTCGGTGCAGAACTCGTTCAAGTCCGCGGTTACCCGCTGGCCGACCAACCGCCTGACCCAGATTCTTGAAGATGCGGTCAGCGAGCACGCGCCACCGATGGTCAACAACCGTCGGATCAAGCTGCGCTACGCCCACTTGGGTGGTGCCAACCCGCCGATTATCGTGATCCACGGTAACCAGCTGGAGAAAGTGCCGAAGTCCTACGTGCGTTACCTGGAAAACACCTATCGCCGTGTCTTGAAACTGGTCGGTACGCCGATCCGTATCGAGTTCAAGGGTGGCGAGAACCCGTACGAAGGTAACAAGAACAGCCTCACCGACCGCCAGGTAAACAAAAAGCGCCGGATGATGACGCACCACAAGAAAGCCGACAAAAAGCGCCGCGACAAGCGCTGATCCTGATCGGTTAAAAAAGGGCTCTTTCAGAGCCCTTTTTTGTGCCTGGCGGTTGACCCTTCGCGGCATGCAGCTTAAAACTTGGGGCTCACCGCAAGGGGCGCACCGATGATCACCAGCAAGCTGCCGAATGTCGGCACCACCATCTTCACCACCATGTCGCAACTCGCCGCCGAAACCGGTGCGCTCAACCTGTCTCAAGGTTTTCCCGACTTCAATGGGCCGCAAGGTTTGCTCGATGCGGTGGGCAAGCACATTGCCCTCGGCCATAACCAATACGCGCCCATGACCGGCCTGCCGGTGCTGCGCCAGCAAGTGGCGGCCAAGATCGCCCGCAGCTATGGCGCCACGGTGAATGCCGACAGCGAAGTGACCATCACCCCTGGCGCCACCGAGGCGATCTTCTGTGCGATCCAGGCGGTGATTCGCAGCGGTGATGAAGTCATCGTGTTCGATCCTGCCTACGACAGCTACGAGCCGTCGGTAGAACTGGCAGGCGGTCGCTGCGTGCATGTGCAACTGGGCCTGGCTGACTTCGCCCTGGACTTCGAGCGACTGCGTGCCGCGCTGTCACCGCGCACCCGCATGATCATCCTCAACAGCCCCCACAACCCCACCGGCGCCCTGATCAGCCGTGCCGAGCTGGACCAGTTGGCCGAGTTGATCCGCGACCGGGATATCTACCTGGTCAGCGACGAGGTCTACGAGCACCTGGTATTTGACGGTGTGCCCCACGTCAGCGTGCTGGCCCACGAAGAGCTGTACCAGCGTGCCTTCGTGGTCAGCTCCTTCGGCAAGACCTACCACGTCACCGGCTGGAAAACCGGCTACGTGATCGCGCCCCCGGCCCTTAGCGCCGAACTGCGCAAGGTGCATCAATATGTCAACTTTTGCGGTGTGACCCCGTTGCAGTACGCTTTGGCAGACTTCATGGCCGAACACCCGGAACACGTCGAGGAACTGCCGGCGTTTTATCAAGCCAAGCGCGACCTGTTCTGCGACCTGCTGGAACCGTCGCGTTTCAGCTTTACCCGGGTGGCCGGTACTTACTTTCAACTGGTGGATTACTCACAGATTCGCCCGGACCTGGATGACGTCGCCATGTCACTGTGGATGACCCGCGAACATGGCGTGGCCACCATCCCGGTCTCGGTGTTCTACCAGAACCCACCGCAAAGCCAGCGCCTGGTGCGACTGTGCTTTGCCAAACGCGAGGAGACGCTGCGTCAAGCAGCCGAGAAACTATGCGTGATCTGAGTGCACTGCCCAACCTGAACATTGCATTGGTGCAAACCACCCTGGCCTGGCACGACCGCCAGGCCAACCTGGAGCATTTCGAGCTGCTGCTGGAGCAGGCAAGCGGCGCCGACCTGATCGTGCTGCCGGAGATGTTCACCACCGGTTTCTCGATGGAGTCGCAAACCCTCGCCGAACCTGAAAACGGTCCCACCCATCAATGGCTGCAGGCTCAGGCGAAGAAGTACAACGCCGTGATCACCGGCAGCGTGATCATCCAGGCCGCCGATCGCAGCCACCGCAACCGCCTGCTGTGGGCGCGCCCGGATGGCGAGGTGTTGCACTACGACAAGCGGCACCTGTTCCGCATGGCCGGTGAGCACGACCACTACACCCCCGGCGAGCGCCAGGTGCAGTTCGAACTCAAGGGCTGGCGGATTCGTCCGCTGATCTGCTACGACCTGCGCTTCCCGGTATGGAGCCGTGATGCCCAGGACACTGACCTGCTGCTGTACACCGCCAACTGGCCGGGCGCACGACGCCAGCACTGGAACCGCCTGCTGCCGGCCCGGGCCATCGAAAACCTGTGCTACGTGGCGGCGGTGAATCGAGTGGGCACCGACGGGAAAGGTTTTGCCTACACCGGTGACAGCCAGGTCGTGGACTTCCAGGGAGAAAGCCTGCTGAGCGCAGGGGAGGCGGACGGGGTGTTCCAGGTGTGCCTGGATGCAGCGGAATTGGCAGCGTACCGCACACGCTTCCCGGCGAACCTGGATGCGGACAGCTTCGAGTTCACCTGAAGGACCTCCATCGCCTGGGAGATCGCTATCGCGGACAAGCCCGGCTCCCACAGTTGATCTGAGTTGTCTGGAGGAATGCATTCCCCTGTGGGAGCCGGGCTTGCCCGCGAAGAGGCCCTGACAGTCACCACAAATTTCGAACTCCACAAAAAAGGCCCCTGGATTCTCATCCCGGGGCCTTTTGCATGTCAGCGTTGAGTGCTTACGCCGCTTTCGCTTCCAGCTGGCTCAACGAACGGTTCAGCGCGCTGAACACGGCTTTGAAGCTTGCCGTGGTGATGTTTTCATCAATACCCACACCGTGCACCGGACGCTCACCGTTCACTCGCAGCTCGATGTAGGCCGCTGCCTTGGCATGGGTGCCCGCGCCAATCGCGTGTTCGTTGTAGTCCATGATCTCCACGCCAATCGGCAGCCCGGCCACCAGCGCTTCCAGGGCGCCGTTGCCTTTACCGTGCCAGCGCAGGTTGGTTTCGCCCTGGCCCTTGCCGGAGACTTCAACTTCCACCGAGCTGTTGCCGTTCTCTTCCTGCAGGCGATGGCTCACCAGCGCGTACGGCGTGTTGGCTTGCAGGTATTCACGCTGCAACAAGCTGTAGATCTGCGCGGCAGTCATCTCCAGGCCCACACGGTCGGTTTCGGCCTGTACCACCTGGCTGAACTCGATCTGCATGCGGCGCGGCAAGCTGATGCCGTATTCCTGCTCCAGCAGATAGGCGATGCCGCCTTTGCCCGACTGGCTGTTGACGCGGATCACTGCCTCGTAGCTGCGGCCGATGTCGGCCGGGTCGATCGGCAAGTACGGCACCTCCCACAGGGCGTCGTCTTTCTGCTGGGTGAAGCCCTTGCGGATCGCGTCCTGGTGGGAGCCGGAGAAGGCGGTGTGAACCAGGTCGCCAACATACGGGTGACGCGGGTGCACCGGGATCTGGTTGCACTCTTCGACGACCTTGCGGATGCCGTCGATGTCGGAAAAGTCCAGCTGCGGGTCGAGGCCTTGGGTGTACATGTTCAGCGCCACCGTCACCAGGTCGACGTTACCGGTACGCTCGCCGTTGCCGAACAGGCAGCCTTCGACGCGATCAGCGCCGGCCATCAGGCCCAGCTCGGTGGCGGCGACGCCAGTGCCACGGTCGTTGTGGGTGTGCAGGCTGATGATCACGCTGTCACGACGGTTGATATGGCGACCGAACCACTCGATCTGGTCGGCATAGATGTTCGGGGTGGCACATTCTACAGTAGCGGGCAGGTTGAGGATCACCTTGTGCTCGGGCGTCGGGTTCCAGACCTCGATCACCGCGTCACAGACTTCCTTGGCGAACTCCAGCTCAGTGGCGCTGAAGGTCTCTGGCGAGTACTCGAACGTCCACTGGGTTTCCGGCTGCTGGGCGGCGTATTTGACGAACAGTTTGGCCGCGTTGACCGCGATGGCCTTGATGCCGTCCTTGTCCTGGTTGAACACGATGCGGCGGAACGACGGCGAGGTGGCGTTGTACAAGTGAACGATGGCTTTCTTCGCGCCGCGCAGGGATTCGAACGTGCGTGCGATCAAGTCTTCACGGCCCTGGGTCAGCACCTGGATGGTGGTGTCCGCGGGGATGTGGTTGTCTTCGATCAGGGTGCGCACGAAGTCGAAGTCGGTTTGCGAGGCGGCCGGGAAGGAGGCTTCGATTTCTTTTACACCGACGGCGACCAGGGTCTTCCAGAAACGCAGCTTTTTCACCGCGTCCATCGGTTCGATCAGCGACTGGTTGCCGTCGCGCAAGTCGGAACTGCACCAGATCGGCGCGGCGGTGATGGTCTTCGACGGCCAGGTACGGTCCGGGATATCAATGGTCGGGAACGCGCGGTACTTCGAAGACGGGTCTTTGAGCATGCTCATCGGGAAATCCTTTGTTTAAGGGCCGAGAAAAGGCGGCCTGCCGTAAAACTGTTATTGGGGATAAAGCAAAAGACGAGGCAGATCGATTCAGCCTGGCAGTCGTGCGCTGACGAGGCACAGGCTGCGGTGCTGGCGGAGCTGAATGAGGGTGTGAGAGGTTTTCATAGGTCCAACCCTAACCGTGAGGCGTTAAGATGGCAAGCCGTGAAAAAAAATTGAGATAATTTCCAAGTTATTCGGGTTTTTCAATTTTTTATTGTTTCTTTTATTAATATTGTTGGTTTTTATTGCTGTTCATTTTGCTGGTGCGCAATCTTGAATGGTGGGTTGCGCCGCTATGGGCGGCGCGACCCTGGTTGGCTATACGGTAAGGAACCTACAAGGTGATCTTGTCAATGTTGTAGTCAATATGAATGTCACCGATTGGCTCAGGGATGCTGGTGCCGTGCAGCAGCTTGAGCGGGGGTGGAGGGGTATGGGGCGGCTGGCTGACGATAGTCGACACACCTTTTGGTGTTGGGCTGATCGAGACGCTTACGCCTGCGGTTAACTCCGAGATACCGGGAATATTGTCATAGGTATTCATGTGCGCCTTGCCGACAACCGCGACGTATTTCTCACCTGCCGGGGTCTGATTGATAAGCTGGGTAGCGGCATAATTGAACTCTTGCAAGCGGTCATCGTAGAAGCGTGAATTGCTTATTCTGCTAATCCAGTTATCGCTGTGCATTGTCAGCTCTCTATGCTCGAGGCCTATGACCTTGATACCGTTTTTTTCTGCCGCATCAATAACATCCGACACTATTGGGCTCGTTGGTGAGTAGGCTCCATCGTAGACTCTTGGCGATGCATAAACGGCATCTGATGGTGTATAGGCGCCTGCGCCAAACCCCGGCCCTTTCTGAAGAAAGAGCGTGTTTTCCATGTAAAGAACGGTCACTCCACTGTTTTTGAATGTCTGCATTTGGTCAATCAGGAGTTGAAACGTGGCAGGTTCGTAGTGCACCTCTCCGAATACCAACCCCCTCACATCCGGCTGTGCCAGGGCACTTTGAACGGCGCTCTTGGGCGTGGCATTAATGTCTATCGGCGCTAGCTGAGGGCGAACAGGCATCTGCCCGTTGGCCATGCTGGTGTAGAAGTCTTGCATGTCCCGTTTGAACCAGCGCCTGATGTGCCCAATCGTTGCACCGCTGGCATCAGTAAAGTCATTCGCACCCTTTCCGGTAATGATCCGGTCCATATAGTCATCAGGCGGCGGCGTGGGTCTTCCCCGGTGGCGACGGCCTCTCGGCAATTCGCTCAGGCGCCATTCCCCGTTACCGGCAGACTCCAGGGAAGCCTTGATGCGGCTGCTTTTCGGGGCGCTCAGCGGTGCATTGGGATCGACGATATTGACCTGCCCGTTACGCGCATGGAACGCTGAATCGATCTGATAAACATCGTGGGTCCCTCTGCTGTCGGTATAGCGAATGTACCAATTGTCGCCAACGTTATAGGTACCGTCCGTTCTTAAGGGGTGATCCTTGATCGTGCTGTCGGGGACGGTGTAAGCGCCGAGGTCGCGGCTCGGTAGCTTGGGTAAGGAGGGTGCGGGCGTGCCGGTTGAAGTACCTGCGGGCAATGAGCCTGGCGCTGGCGTCAAGGCTCGCTGCGCAAAGGGTATTTTACTGCTTCCAGCGATTGCCATCGAAGCCTTGTTTACCGGCCGCAGCGGCGCGCTGCGAAACAGCGGGATGCCCGCCGCGGAGGTTGTAAAATCAGCGTAGATCGCACGTCCCAGGCCAGGCTTCTTGAGCAGCCCTGGCAGTACCTTGGCGTTGGCCCGCAGGGCCGTCACGCCTGCTTTGCCTAGTCGCAGGCCCGTCGACAGGCCTTTACCAACTACCGGCAACAGATCCAGGAATATAGAGGCTACCTCAATGCCGAATTGAATCTTGTTGGTTGTTGATTGTGTCGCGACTTCCGCGCTGCTGACGGACTGATAATCCGCCTTGTCTATCAGCATTTGGACCTGCTGTTTGTACAGCTCATCCTGCACGTTTCCGGTGATGGGGTGGAGTGTGGCGCCGCCCTTGAGCTTCGCAGCGCCGATCAAGAGCTCCAGGGAGGACAAAGGGTTAGTCAGTAGGTTGAGCGGATTCGATTTTATTTTTTGTGTGTATTTATCGATGTCGCTCTTCTCGACTGGCGACTTCCGGCCAGCGGTGTAGAGTTTCCATTGTGGCTTTTCGAGCAAGGTGCTCAGTGCATTCTGGTCCGCCACTTCGCGAAAGGCCACGCCGTCTGGCGCGTTCGGGGTGTACAACACCAGCGAAGCGTCGATCTGGTTGCTGATGACCATGACGCCTTGCACCGTTAAGCCATGCTGGACGAGCGTGTTGGTGATGATGGCCTTTCCATCCACCGTGGGGCGGTTTGCCGGCTCGGGATGATCAAGTACCGCGCGAACCCACTGTGCGCCACGTTTGGTAGTGGTCTCGGTAGTGGCGTTGGCGGTATAGGCATCGGGGTTGAGGTCTGCGAGAAACGCCTCTTTTTCCATCACGTCGGCCAGGGTGGCTTTCCAGGTGTTGCGTACCACGCCCGCAGGCCCTGAGTCTGCATCTGTGGCTAGCTGTTGTTTGAGCAGCTTGGTGTATTCGCCACCGACATCGGCGGTATTGACCAGTGTTTTTAGCTGGTCCGTGTCCAGAACCACCGGTTTGCCGGCAGCGTCCAGAATCGGTCTGCCTTGGGTATCGTTCAAGGGCAGCGTGAAAGTGATCTGGGTATGGGTTGCGCTCTCGCCGGCTGGAAACTCAGTAGGGTTCTTCAACCCCAGGTCAGTCAGTGATAGCTGCGCGTTGTTTACTGAGCGTGACTCGTGACCGCTGGGACGGCCTGTATGAGTGCTGGTTTTGCTTTGCACCTGAACCCTCAATTGGTCAGCATTCACCTGAGCGGTTGGGTACAGTTTTCTGATCGCCTCATTCATCTTGTCCCGGGAAAACTCGGTCAATGAGGGAATGCTTTCCAGAAGTGGAGTCAACCTGTCCTGGCTTTTTTCCTCGGCATGTTCCAACTTTTTGAACAGTTCGTAGTGAACCGGCTGCAAGCTTCTCAGCCATTCAGGTTGCAGTTTGTCGGCCAGTTTCTGGTTGCGTGCCTGCATGGCATTGCTGCCATCAAGCAGGTATGACCAGTCGGCAGCCTCATCAATGGCTTGGTGTAATGGCGTGGTGGATTGGGGGGATATATTGGCAAAGCCCGTGTTGATTTCGGCCTGCTGGCGCTTGAGCATCTCAGGCAAGCCTTCGGCCAGCACCTCCCCGGCCAGAGGCTCGGCGCTGAGCATCAGGTCGTCCCCGGTGGGTGGGTTCGACCGGTTTTGCAACGATAGCGGTAGCGTCTGTAACAGCAGCTCGGCGCCTGTTCCGCCTTGATCCAGGCGTTGCGCCAACGTTTCGCGTGCCTGGGCGGGGGTTGCGAACTCTTCGAATCCCTCGCCGGGTGTATAGAGTACGACCGGGCCATTGGCATCGTTGAGCGCCAGGGATCTGCCTTTGGGCCAGGCCGGCGGAGTGGCGAAGGACCCGTCAGTCTGAGTGATGAGAAAGGTGCCTGCGAGTAAAGCACCACGCTCGGTGCCGTCATCCAGGGTGAGCGGATACACACCCGGACGGGCGCCATCGGCAAAGACTTTCTCCCGTTCGACGAGAGTGGGGTATTGCAGCGCGGCGTCGATCAGTTGTTTGCCTGCCGGGCTCAGGGTGCCGTCGCTTGCGCGCAGTGCCGCCAGTGTCGACAGTTGGCGCTTGTGCAGGGTCAACAGTTCGTCCTGCGGCGTCTTCAGTACCGGCGGGTTTGTTTTCGACGGGCGCGGTGTTGTCCAGAAGGCGAGTGACGCCTCGGGATATTGTGTGGTGATGCGTTGGGCGATGGTGTTTAACGAGTGCGTTGTGTCGATGAGTGCCGGCGGTTGGCTGGCTGTGCCTTGGCTGAATACGCCCGACTGCACGCCGGTGCCTTCGTCAGTATTCCTCCCAGGCTGGCTCGACAGTTCTGCAATCTTTTTATCCAGTGCCTTCAGAAGAGGTTGCTCAGAGAGCGTTCTGATACTGCCATCGCTCTGCCTGATCCAGCGCCTGAAGGTCAGCTCTGCTGGATTGAGATGGGGTTGGTCGGCAAGCATCGTTGTCACTTGCTGCAACAGGAAATCCTTGAAGTTCGGCTGCTGGCTCTGCAGCCGTTGCATCGCGTGCGTGAGGGTGTCGTGTTGAGTGATGAAGGCTTGCTGATCGCTCACGTTGAAATGGTCTGCGAGTGCTGAGCGTTGCTCCGGAGGTATTCCTGGCGAGTCGGGCAACAGGCCAGGTGGGCTGGTGTTGACGACGGGGGTTGGGGGGACGGTAGGTAGGGCGGGGGGGTGGATCGAGGTACGCTGCATCGACGTTTGAGCGAGAGCAAACATAGGGAAACCTCACAGTATTTGAATGTTGTTACGCTCCTTGTAAGTCGTCAGGTAGGTGAGTATTCACGGTGGGTTGGTTCCTGCAGGAAATGTAAGCAAACTGCGCTGCACCGGCGTCGATGCAGCGCAGAACTCAGGGCTGAAACGCCCCGATAAAAATCGCCGGGTCCACCCGCGCATCGTTCAGGCTGATGTTCCAGTGCATGTGTGGCCCGGTCGCCCGGCCGGTGGAACCGACCTTGCCCACCACGGCACCGCGTGCCAGTTGCTGGCCCACGCTCACATCAATCTTCGACATATGGCAGAACATGCTGATAAAGCCTTGGCCATGGTCGACAAACACGGTGTTGCCGTTGAAGAAGTAGTTACCGGTGAGAATCACCTTGCCCGCCGCCGGGGTCTTGATCGGTGTGCCGGCGCCCACGGCAAAATCCAGGCCCGAATGCGGATTACGCTCCTCACCATTGAAGAAACGTCGTACGCCGAACTTACTCGACAGCGGCCCGTTCACCGGCTTGTCCAGCAACAGGTTGCTCGGCGTGTTCGGGCTGAAGCTGCGATACGCCTTGAGCTGGACCGCCAACTCGCCTTCGATGCGTTTGAGTTGCGCCGGGTCGGGGTTCACCTGGCTTTTGTTCTTCAAGGTGATGTGCTGTTCGGGGTACTTCTTGAAGCCCACGATAAACGGCAGGTTCTGGCTGCCGCTGGTGATGCGCTGGGTGCCGGGTTTGACCGTCAGCGGGATGCCGACAATCGCCAGCCAGTTGTTCTGCTCCTTCACCACCAATACCGGCCTGTTCAGGTAAGTGGCCTTGGGCGCCGTGGCAGAAGTGCCGAGGTCGATCACCGCGACGCCACCGGGCACCGGCTTGTTCAGCAGCCGGGTGATGTAGCTGTCGGCGTGGGCATTGAAGGTCAGGCACAGCAACATCAACACACTTAAAAAACGTGGCATCAATCAATCCAGTAACGAGAGGGTGACGGGCGTCAGGTGGTTGTCTTCCACCCGCACCTGCAATTGGCCTTCACCGAGGCGCGCGGTGAGGCGCTGGCCGGTATGGGTTTGTGCGGCGTTGCGAATTGCCTGGCCGCGCTCGTCGAGCAAGATGCTGTAGCCGCGGCCGAGGGTGGCCAGCGGGCTGACCACGTGCAGTGTCTGCACCTGGCTTTGCAGTTGCAGGCGGCGTGCCTTGAGGCCTTCGCGCATGGCGCGGGGCAGGCGTTCGGCGAGGCTGTCCAGGCGCTGGCGCAGCAGGGCCAATTGGCGGCCGGGGTGTTGGCCGGCGAGGCGGGTTTCGAGGCGGATCAGGCGTTCACGACGGGTATTCAGGTTGCGCTCGAAGGCCCGGCGCAGGCGCATGTCCAGGTCGTCGAGGCGCTGGGCTTGCTGGCGCAGGCGTTCGCCCGGGTGACGCAGGCGACGGGCCATGCCTTCCAGGCGCAGGCGGGCGTGGCTCAGGCGGTTGCGCATCAGCATCACCAGGCGGCGGTGCAGGTTCTCTACTTGGCGAGTCAGGTGACTGGAATCCGGCGCTAACAGCTCGGCAGCGGCGGAAGGGGTAGGCGCACGCACGTCGGCGACAAAGTCACTGATGGACACATCGGTCTCGTGGCCGACCGCACTGACGATGGGCGTCACGCAGGCGTCCACCGCACGCGCTACGGCTTCTTCGTTGAAACACCAGAGGTCTTCCAGCGAGCCGCCGCCACGGGCCAGGATCAACGCGTCAAAGCCGCGGGCATCGGCCAGCTTCAGGGCGCGGACGATTTGCGCCACGGCCTCACGGCCTTGCACGGCCGTCGGGATCAACGTCAGTTCGACGTTGGGCGCCCGGCGGCGGAATACGCTGATGATGTCACGAATCACCGCGCCGGTAGGCGAGCTGATAATCCCGATGCGCCTTGGGTGGGCGGGCAGCGGCACCTTGCGCTCGGCACTGAACAAGCCTTCGGCGCTGAGTTTTTCCTTCAGCGCGTCGAAGGCCAGGCGCAACGCGCCATCACCGGCCGGCTCCACCGTGTCGAGAATCAACTGATAGTCGCCACGGCCTTCAAACAGCGAGACCTTGCCCCGTACCTTTACCGCCAGGCCGTCTTTCAACGCCTGGCGCACCCGTGCGGCGTTCTGCCGGAACAGCGCGCAACGCACCTGGGCGCCGCTGTCCTTGAGGGTGAAATACACGTGGCCGGAGGCCGGGCGGGCGAGGTTGGAGATCTCGCCTTCGACCCAGATATTGGTGAACACGTCTTCCAGCAACACTCGCGCGCGGCCGTTGAGCTGGCTGACAGTCAGGACTTCGCGGTCCAGGCCCAGACGGGCAAAGGGATCTTTAATCATGGGTGGCAGTTTATAGGCATTCGTGCAGGGTTTGACAGAACTGCTCCACCAGCGCACTCGGCGTTTGCTGGCAGGCGAGGGCGACGATGCTTTGGCAGTCGGGATCGGCCAGGGGCAAAAAGTGAATATTGGCCGGTGCAATGTCTTGCATCGACTCCGGCAGCAGGGCGATTCCGAATCCGGCCTGAATCAGCTGCAACTGCGTGGTCTTGCGCGACATCACTCGCGCCGCCTTGGGGAAAAATCCCGCACGCATGCACAACTCGGCTGACAGGTAACTCAGCCCTCCGCGCTGGGGGTGAGGGATCGAAATAAACGCTTCGTTTTTCAGTTGCGCCAAATCGATACCGGATGTGTGCCCGGCCAACCGATGATTCGGCGGCACCGCCAATAACAACCGCTCACTGTATAAAGGCACGATGCGCACGCCTTCACGCTGGCGCAACACCGGCAGGCGCAACAGCCCGACGTCCAGCCGACCGTCGGCGATTTCCTCCAACTGCGCTTCGGAGGACAGTTTGGCGATGTCCATCGACACGCCCGGGCACTGTTCCAGCCAGGCACCGATGCCCCGCAGCAGGCGGCCACTCATCGGCACGGTGCTTGAGTGGCTCATACGCAACGTGCCGAGCTGGCCATTGCCCACTTGCGTCGCCATTTCACTGGCCTTGAGCAGTTCGCCCAGCAGGTTGCGTGCCCGTGGATAAAACGCCTCACCCGCAGCCGTCAGCCTGGGCTGGCGTGCGGTGCGCTCAAACAGTGGGGTTTGCAGCAGGTTTTCCAGCTCCTTGATCTGCCGGCTCAGGGCGGATTGCGCCACAAACAGCCGTTCGGCTGCCGCGCTGAAGCTGCCGCTGTCGGCGATTTCGACGAAGTAACGCAACTGCCGGGTGGAAATCACAAGTCATGCCTTTTCGAGATGAGTGACGGGCTTTGAAGATATTAGTCGCAACGCTCACCAATGGCTAAAGTGATGGCCATCTCCAATAAGGAATACTTCATGAGCCCGGTCGAACTGTTGAGTCACTGGTCGTTTGGCGGTGTGGACTGGCTGGTGATCGGCGTGGCGATTGCCCTGGCCTATATCGTGTTCGGCATTGCGGGTTTTGGTACCGCACTGGTGGCGGGGCCGATCCTGATTCTGTTCCTGCCGCTGTCGAAAATCATCCCGCTGCTGGTGCTGCTGGACTTTGTCGCCGCCTTCGGCAATCTCCTGCAATCGCGACGGGATGTGGTGAAGCCTGAATTGCTGCGGCTGCTGCCGTGCATGGCAATGGGCTGCACCCTTGGGGTGATCTTCCTGCTTAACCTGCATTCGGATTTTTTGCTGCTGCTGATGGGCCTGTTTATCAGCGCCTATGCGATCTACAGTCTCGCGGTGAAGGTCAAGCCCACGCAGATGGCGGCCGGCTGGGCGATTCCCATGGGGGTTGTCGGCGGGCTGTTTGGGGCGTTGTTCGGCAGTGGCGGCTTTTTATATGCGATCTACCTCAACAGCCGCTTGCCCAAGGAGGGCGCGCGGGCGACCCAAAGCGCGTTGATCAGTTGCAGCACGGTGGTGCGCCTGAGCCTGTTTTTGATCGCGGGCGTGTATGCCGAGCTACCCTTGTTGATGTTGGCGGTGTGCCTGTTGCCGGCCATGGCGCTCGGGTTGTGGGCGGGGCGGCGGCTGACCCTGCGCATGTCCCGTGAGGCGTTCGTGCGGTTGGTGACCTGGCTGGTGCTGGCCAGCGGCATTGCCTTGATTGCCCGGTACTTGAGTACTTGACCTGTGGGTGTCAGGGATTAAGCTGCCGTGCTCTAGGGCCCCATCGCGGGCAAGCCCGGCTCCCACAGTTGATCGCATTCCAATGTGGGAGCCGGGCTTGCCCGCGATGAGGCCAGAAGCCACACCGCAGGACACCCAGGCACCATGAACTCCCAAAGTATCCTTGTCCCCAAGATCTCCACCTTGCCCGTCCACGAACCCCGCGCCCGGGCGATCGTGCGCTGGCTGGTGCGCAAGAACATCGTCAAGGAAGAACTCACCACCTGCGGGCGCACCGGCAATCGCATGGGTTACGCACTGGCCGACGGTGCCCGCGCCGTGGTGCTGCACCCCGACGCACTGCCGTTCAACGAGCCGATCAACGGGCTGGAGATCATCTACAAGCGCTGCATCTACACCCCGGCCAAGGGCTTCCTCGAAGAAGCCGGCTGCCCCGGGTGCCTCAAGGAAGTCGGCGAAGCCCTGTTCGAAAGCCTGGAAGACTGGATGCCCGGCCATACCGACAACTTCACCTGCCCGCTGTGTGGGCATGAAGACGACATCAACGGCTTTCTGTTCCTGCAGGAATGCGGCTTCTCCAACCTGGGATTCATCTTCAATAACTGGGCAGAGGCGGGGTTCAAGCAGAGTTTTATCGACGAATTTGCCGACTGGCTGGACCAGAAGATGAGTTGGGTCAAAGTCGAACTTTAATCCTTCTATCAGTATTACCAAGTTTGTCAGAGTTTTACATTGAACCCGAGGGGGTGTCTGACTATAATGGCGCGCTTCCATTTTCCCGCTCGGGAGCCCCCGCGATGCTGCGTATCAGCCAAGAAGCTCTGACATTCGACGACATTCTCCTCGTGCCCGGTTATTCCGAGGTGCTTCCTAACGAAGTCAGTCTCAAGACCCGCCTAACCCGTGGCATCGAGCTGAATATTCCTCTGGTTTCCGCTGCCATGGACACCGTCACCGAAGCCCGTTTGGCAATCGCCATGGCTCAGGAAGGCGGCATCGGCATCATCCACAAGAACATGACCATCGAGCAGCAAGCTGCCGAAGTTCGCAAGGTCAAGCGTTACGAAGCCGGTGTGGTCAAGGACCCGATCACCATCGAGGCCGATGCCACCGTTCGTGACCTGTTCGACCTGACCCGCCTGCACAACATCTCCGGCGTTCCGGTACTGCACGATGGCGACCTGGTCGGCATCGTCACTTCCCGTGACGTGCGTTTCGAGAACCGTCTTGAAGTCACCGTCCGTGAAGTGATGACGCCTAAAGAGCGCCTCGTGACTGTCAAGGAAGGCGCCGACAAGAACGACGTTCGCGAGCTGTTGCACAAGCACCGCATCGAACGCGTACTGATCGTCGACGACAAATTCGCCCTCAAAGGCATGATGACCGTCAACGACATCGAAAAAGCCAAGGCTTACCCGCTGGCGAGCAAGGACGACCAAGGTCGCCTGCGCGTTGGCGCTGCGGTCGGCACCGGCAAGGATACCGGCGAGCGCGTCTCGGCCCTGGTAGCGGCCGGCGTTGACGTGGTGGTGGTCGACACTGCCCACGGTCACTCCAAAGGCGTGATCGACCGCGTGCGTTGGGTCAAAGAGAATTTCCCTGAAGTGCAAGTGATCGGCGGCAACATTGCCACCGGCGCTGCCGCCAAGGCCCTGGTTGCCGCGGGCGCAGACGCGGTCAAGGTCGGTATCGGCCCTGGCTCGATCTGCACCACCCGTATCGTTGCCGGTGTAGGCGTGCCGCAAATCAGCGCCATCGCCAACGTCGCCGCGGCCCTTGAAGGCACTGGCGTACCGTTGATCGCCGACGGCGGCATCCGTTTCTCGGGTGACCTGTCCAAGGCCATCGTGGCCGGTGCTTCCTGCGTGATGATGGGCTCGATGTTCGCCGGTACTGAAGAAGCGCCAGGCGAGATCGAACTGTTCCAGGGGCGTTCGTACAAGGCTTACCGTGGCATGGGTTCCCTGGGCGCCATGTCCCAGGCTCAAGGTTCTTCCGACCGTTACTTCCAGGACTCCTCCGCGGGCGCCGAGAAGCTGGTACCGGAAGGCATTGAAGGGCGTGTTCCGTACAAGGGCACCCTGAGCGCCATCATCCATCAACTGATGGGCGGCCTGCGTTCCTCGATGGGCTACACCGGCAGCGCCGACATCGAAGAAATGCGCACCAAGCCTGAGTTCGTGCGGATCACTGGTGCCGGCATGGCCGAATCCCACGTCCACGACGTACAGATCACCAAGGAAGCGCCAAACTACCGCGTAGGTTGATGCTTCCAGCAAAACGTTAAGTAACCGGGGCTGTTCTTCAGCCCCGAGTTGTTTCTGAATTACATAGACGAGACTGACTCCATGGCCCTCGACATTCACGCCCACCGCATCCTGATCCTCGACTTCGGTTCCCAGTACACCCAGCTGATCGCCCGCCGCGTGCGTGAAATCGGCGTGTACTGCGAACTGCATCCGTTCGACATGGACGACGAAGCGATTCGCGAATTCGCTCCAAAAGGCGTCATTCTCGCCGGCGGCCCCGAGTCCGTGCACGAAGCCAACAGCCCGCGTTGCCCGCAGGCAGTGTTTGACCTGGGCGTGCCGGTCTTCGGTATCTGCTACGGCATGCAGACCATGGCCGAGCAACTGGGCGGCAAGGTTGAAGGTTCCGAGCTGCGTGAATTCGGTTACGCCCGTGTCGACGTAGTCGGCAAGAGCCGCCTGCTGGACGGCATCGAAGACCACATCGACGCCGACGGCCTGTTCGGCCTCGACGTGTGGATGAGCCACGGTGACAAGGTCACCCGGATGCCGGAAGACTTCCACATCCTGGCCAGCACCCCGAGCTGCCCGATTGCCGGCATGTTCAACGACGAGCGCGGCTACTACGGCGTGCAGTTCCACCCGGAAGTGACCCACACCAAGCAAGGCGGTCGCATCCTGTCGCGCTTCATCCTCGACATCTGCCAGTGCGAAGCGCTATGGACCCCGTCGAAGATCGCTGAAGACGCCATCGCCAACGTGCGAGCCCAGGTCGGCACCGACAACGTCCTGCTGGGCCTGTCCGGCGGTGTTGACTCCTCCGTGGTCGCGGCCCTGCTGCACAAGGCCATCGGCGACCAACTGACCTGCGTCTTCGTCGACAACGGCCTGCTGCGCCTGCACGAAGGCGAGCAAGTGATGGCCATGTTCGCCGAGAACATGGGCGTCAAGGTGATCCGCGCCAACGCTGAAGACCAGTTCCTGAACAACCTGGCAGGCGAGTCCGACCCGGAGAAGAAGCGCAAGATCATCGGCCGCACCTTCATCGACGTATTCGATGCCCAGTCCAACAAACTGGACAACATCAAGTACCTCGCCCAGGGCACCATCTACCCGGACGTGATCGAGTCCGCTGGCGCCAAGAGCGGCAAGGCTCACGTGATCAAGTCCCACCACAACGTGGGTGGCCTGCCTGAGGAAATGAACCTCAAGCTGGTAGAACCGCTGCGCGAACTGTTCAAGGACGAAGTGCGTCGCCTGGGCCTGGAACTCGGCCTGCCGTACGACATGGTCTACCGCCACCCATTCCCGGGCCCGGGCCTGGGCGTGCGGATCCTCGGTGAAGTGAAGAAGGAATACGCCGACCTGCTGCGTCGCGCCGACCATATCTTCATCGAAGAACTGCGCAAGGCCGACTGGTACCACAAAGTCAGCCAGGCGTTCGTGGTGTTCCAGCCAGTCAAGTCGGTGGGTGTTGTAGGTGATGGCCGTCGTTACGCCTGGGTTGTTGCCCTGCGTGCGGTGGAAACCATCGACTTCATGACCGCCCGTTGGGCACACCTGCCGTACGAACTGCTGGAAACTGTCAGCGGCCGTATCATCAACGAGATCGAAGGCATTTCGCGCGTGACGTATGACGTGTCGAGCAAGCCGCCGGCGACGATTGAGTGGGAGTAACAGGGCGCCCGGCACTGACTAGAGTGCGGCGCTAGATTCGGAGTAGCGCAGGAAGGGATTTAGCCTATGCCAGTCAGTTATGCTGACTGGCATTTTTGTTTTTGGGTACAACGCTCTGAAGCCAGAGCTGTCGCTTGCAATGAGCGGCAAAGGCTGGCGCAGGTATTAGAGAAACTGTGATCGAATTAAATCCGTATCGAACGGTGTTACCCCTTGATCAGGAGCAAACACCGCCTCTGCCTGCTGCGGTGTGGCTACTCGTTCTCCCCTTGCTCGAACATGTAAATCGAACAGGGTCTCCAAATCCGGCCTTGGTGTATGTACCAAGGCTCGCAGCATCAGCGATACGCCACTGAGGTTGGTCTGGACGTTGTTCCAGCGCGGAGATGACGTCAGCCCCAGATCAGCCCAAATCATGCGTCGTTCCTGCAAGTCCATCACGAATGGCAGACAGATTCCTGTGTCGGATGCGATATCGATACGGTCGAATACGGAGCGCGGCTCGAATACTTCACCCGGCGCCGCGTCGGCGCGGGCCATCCAGCCAGCGAAGCATTCTGGAAGGTCACAGTACGGCTGTTCGGTGAATGAGTTGATAGACGTGACGACATAGCGGATACCCTTCTCGACGAGGACATTGAGGTCAAGGTCGATGAACTCCGAAGCCCCTTCGGGCGCGTCGACGATGTCGCCACTGTGGTAGCCGCCGAAGCCCTTCAAGTTGTAGTACGCGACCGTTTGTTTGAATACGAAGTTGGCGTCGAAAAAAGCTGCGGACAAGTCGATATCAGTGCGTTCACGACCGTTCTTCCACCACAGGAACAGGCGAATGAAACGTGTGTCAGGCATAGGTAACCGACTGCCCCGCACCAGCGTGCGTAGCGATTTCGATGAGGCACGCTGCGCCAACGGCACCTTGTATTCGCGTAATGCTGGGTCGACGAAGCAGCGACCGAGTGGTGGTAGCGACGAAAAACGCGTTACGAGAGCGCCCTCGCAGATTCTGGCCGCACGAGCCAACACGTCGGGGGCAATAGGTTCGCGTCGATCCTTGATGCCATAGATTTTGGCAAATGCACCTTTAGGTGTGAAGGCTCGCAGGGGGAGGGGGCGCGGCGCACGTACCTGGGCCAGCAACTGCAGCAGGACAGGTGAGGACACCTGCGTCGCAACCGTTTCGAACGCGTCGAGAACCGACTCTGGTTCCGTCGAGCGCCTCAGGGTCGCGTCCAGCCGTCGTGCGAGCTCACCAGGACGGCTCTGTAGTATGGGCATAAGCGTGGAGATGTGACGCTGGGCAAGCAATGTTTCGACACGTGATCCGAATGACTCTGGTGCTTCGTTGCGACGTGCAGCCGTTATGGCGGCTAGTGCTCGTGGGTACTTATCGGCGTAGTCGCCCGGATGCAGTACTTCGGCCAGGCGCTTCCATCGCTCAGCATGTCGCATCACGTCTTCTGCAGCGTTAGGTATTTGGTCGAGATGGCGCAAAAGCAGACGGCGCATTGAGCGCTTCATCGCTTTGAAACGTGTCGAAGCTGTCGTCAGTGACACGTCTCCTCCACTCAGCGCGACCGCGAGTCGTAGTACATCAGTCGCCGTTTCGACGTTTCGTTCCAGGAATTCGTCTACCCGTGCATCACCGGCGACATGCAGGATAAGTGCGCCGCCAACCTGTGCACGGATCTCCCGGAACGGAACGGTCTCTGGTAGCAGACGGAACACATCGCTTTTGTACTTTCGGATAAACCAGACGACATCGGCAGTTTCCTCTTCGGAGAGCGAGGTGCGCGATGAAACCAGCGGCTCAAGCAGTGACTCGAATTCAGAGACGCTTCCCGGTTCGATAACGCGGGACATGAAATTGCCTTCAAGCATCGCAGGTCGATGGTGTTCAGTCGGGGGTAAACGCCAACGCGTGAGGTAGTGTATGACGGCGTTAAGGTACAACTCCGCCTCTGAGGCCGCCAGAACCTGCTCTGGAAAGTCTGGATAAAATGGCCTGTGGTGTACATGAGCGCCATTTTTCCGCCGAAGGACTCCGACAATTTCGCGCAGCCAGTGCTTTAGCTCTGTGGCTGACAACATGCCGATTTGCTCAATCAGAGGCTCTGATAGTACGCATCGGAACGCCGCGACTTCCCGGACAGCCGACGCGACCTGAGCGCGAGTGGCACCGCCAGTGCCCATCGGGACGTGAACTTTGCTACGGCGACGCAGGAACAGCTCCTGATTCATGCTTGATTTTCTCCCTTGGCCGCCGTCGTGGACGAGCTGCAGCATTGTTCTGCAACTGATGTAAAAACGCCTGCAAGAAGCAGGCGCGGTGTGGAGAGCGGAACCCCTAGGTCATCAGAGGTTAGAAGGAAGGTGTTCCATAGCCACGAAGGCATTCTACGAAAGGTTTTATCTGTTTGTCAGGTCGCTGCGTATCTCAACGGTAACAAGCTGCTTCGCCAGAATAATAGGGCGGTTAAGCGACCATACGAGTGGCGGTACGATTGAGTAAGTGTGCCTTCAAGGTCGGTGGAGTTCCCACAAGCTCAGTCAGGCGTTTGTGGAGTTCCAGTCGGTAAAATCGGTTGACGTGCTGGGTGATTGCCGTCGCCACGCGTGGGGCATGGCCCTGCTTGCGATGGAAACCATCGACTTCACGTGTTTCCGGGATGCGAATGTTTAAGCGAGAGCTGCAGCTGGTCGTTTACCCAAATAAAGGACTATTCAGGATTTTCTGCATCGTATACGGTGCATATGTTAATTTATATCTATTAATGCATTGTATAGGATGCAGATAAGTGGGCGATTTAGGAATCCTGATCAAGAATCTCCGCAAAGCCGCAGGCCTGTCACAAAGCCAGCTCGCGCAACGGCACGGCATGAGTCGCGCAACCATTTCGGGGATTGAGAACAACACCGTCCCTGAAATCGGTATTCGCAAGGTGGCTGCGATCCTTGAGGGTTTGGGATACGAACTGACCGCCATCCCCATGCGTCGGCGTAAAACCCTCGATGAACTGAAATCAGGAAACGTCCATGACTAGTCAACGTGAGCGGCTGTACATCGGCGCAGGTGGCGTACCTGCCGGAACGCTGGGGCGGCGTGAAGAAAATCGGCGTGATTCGGTCTTTTCCTATAACGAGGGAGTCGCCGACGAGAACGCTGTTTCCCTGACCATGCCGGTGCGCCTGGAAAGCTACAACTGGGAGTATGGGATTCACCCGCTGTTCGAGATGCACATCCCCGAGGGGCATCTCAAGGACGAACTGGTGCGACGTTTCAGCAAGTCAGTGCGCGGCTTTGACGACTTCGCCTTGCTGGGCATTGTGGGGCCGCACCAACTGGGTCGCATCAGCGTTGCCCATGAAGCCGGAGATGGGGCGTTGCCTCAGGTCAAGCTTGCCGAGCTGTTGGTTTATGACGGGACGCAAGATCTATTCAATGACCTTCTGAGCACCTACGCGGCCTACTCGGGGGTATCGGGCGTTCAACCGAAGGTGCTGGTGCGCGACGTTGACGATGGGGCCGCCGACATTGAGCGTCTCACCCATCGGGGCGCCACGCACCTGGTGAAGGCGTTCAACGAGGCAGAGTTTCCGCAACTGGCGGCCAATGAGTTCTTCTGCATGCGGGCCGCGTTGCATTGCGGTCTTGAGGTGCCTGAATTCCAGCTCAGCCATCAAGGGAAGCTCCTGGTGGTGAAGCGGTTCGACATCGGTGAAAGCGCCTACCTCGGGTTTGAGGACATGTGCGTTCTGTCGGGGTGGGGAACCGCGAAGAAGTACGACGGCAGTTACCAGGGATGCGCAAAGCTGATCCGGTCTTTTGTCACGCCAAGCCGTATAACCAGCACGCTGGAAGACTTCTTCATGATGGTGGCGCTGTCTGCCGGTATCCAGAACGGTGACGGGCACTTGAAGAACTTCGGCCTGCTTTATGAAAACTGTGCCGAGGATGCTGACGTTTGGCTCGCCCCTGCTTACGACCTGGTGACCACCACCGTGTACAACGGCAACGACATCATGGGACTGTTGCTCGGCGGTTCGAAAGCCTGGCCAAAGCGCAAGATGCTGGTTCAGTTCGGGCGTAGTTCCTGTGGTTTGACAGAGGCCCGCTGCAACGAATTGCTCGCCAGGGTGCGTGATGGAATGAGCCTCGCCATGGAAGAGCTTTCCGAGTATCGAAGCACCCATCCAGCGTTCGACACAGTGGGGGAAAAGATGACCGCTGCCTGGGCGGCAGGGTTGGCGAGGAGTATTGCTGTGTAATAAGAAGCCCGGCTTTTTTTGCCGGGCGCTGGGTGACTCGCTAGCGGCTTTCTTCCCTCACCGCCGCGCAATATCCGAAAAGTAAAACTTATCCAGCGTATGCCGCGACTCGGTGTACTCGAACTGCCGTCCATCCTGCAAAAACGTCTGGTTGCTCACCACGATCACATGGCTTTGCCCATCCAGGTCCAGGTGCAGTTGATCGTCCTTGCCCCGGGGCAGCGCTTCGATGGTGCGCTGGGCATAGCTGATCTGCAGCTGCAGCGTCTGCTCGATAAACGCATAGATCGACTGCTCGGCAATCTCTCGATCGAGCCCCGGAATCAGGTCGGCGACGAAGTGGTTGATGTCGAGGATCACCCGCTTGCCCGCGATGCGCCGTACCCGTTTGACTCGGGTAATCAGGCTGCCGGGTTCGGCTTCGATGTGCTGCAGCAGCGAGCCTTCCAGCGGGAACTGGCTGAACTCCACCACTTCGGTGCTGACATCGTCTCCCAGGGCAGCATGGGTTTCGCGAAAGCTGACAATCCCGCCCAGCTGGAACTCGATGGGGTTGGGTGAGAGCACGAAGGTGCCCTTGCCATGGATCTTTTGCGCGAAGCCGCGCTCCTGCAATTGCTCGATCGCCCGGCGCACCGTGCCACGACTGGCCTGGTAGGCGTCCATCAGTTCTGTTTCGGAGGGCAGGCGCGTGCCGCGTTGCAGGCGTTCGGTGGTGATGCTGGCAAGCAGATCGGTATAGATCTGGTTGTATTTGCTCATGGAGGAGGGCTCTGTGCCGCGATTGCATTCAAGGCACGAACCTTAGTGGCAGAGGTCAGGTTTGTCCATTCGACGGAATGTGTAAATCAGCGACGCCTGACTCGAAAATCAGAAAAATAGACAATTTGTAACTCGTACAGACGAGTTGTTGCTTTAACTCGTACAGACGAGTACTTTTGCCCTCGGCGTGCTGCCTCTGACCGCCCCCAATAAAAAAAACCAAGTGGATACCAAGCATGAGCCACGACTATCCGAATATTGCCCGCGAGATTCTCGAGAACCTCGGTGGCAGCGACAACCTTGAGCAAGCTGCCCACTGCGTGACGCGTCTGCGCCTGGCCCTCAAGGACCCGAGCCTGGCCAACAGCGGCGCGTTGAACCAGGTCGACCTGGTCAAGGGCTCGTTCTTCACCGGCGGCCTGTTCCAGATCGTGATCGGCCCCGGCGAAGTGGAAAAGGTCTACGCCGCCCTGCGCGAACAGACCGGCCTCGCCGCGTCGACCATCGCGGACGTGAAACAGAAAAGCGTCGAAAAAATAAACCCCATGCAGCGCCTGGTGCGGGTGTTCTCCGACGTGTTCATGCCGATTCTGCCGGCGCTGATCATTGCCGGTTTGCTCATGGGGGTGAACAACCTGATGGGCGCCAAGGGCATGTTCATCGAGGGCAAGACCCTGCTCGATGCCTATCCGAACCTGGATGGTGTGTGGAGCCTGATCAACCTGATGGCCAACACCTCGTTTGTGTTCCTGCCCGCGCTGGTGGGCTGGTCGGCGGCCAAACGGTTTGGTGGCAGTGAAATCCTCGGCATCGTCCTCGGCCTGATGCTGGTGCACCCCGATTTGCTCAACGCCTGGAACTACGGCAAGGCAGTCGCCGGCCTCGACGGCCAGAGCCTGCCGTACTTCGATATTTTCGGCTGGTTCAAGATCGAGAAGGTCGGTTACCAGGGGCAGATCCTGCCGATCCTGCTGGCCGCCTACGTGATGAGCGTGATTGAAAAATGGCTGCGGGCGCGGGTGCCGAATGCCATTCAATTGCTGGTGGTGCCGATCACCACCATCGTCGTCACCGGCGTGCTGGCGCTGGCGATCATCGGCCCGGTGACCCGTCATCTCGGCATCCTGATCACCGAAGGCGTGGTCACCCTGTTTGACCTGGCGCCCATGGTCGGCGGCGCGATTTTCGGGCTGCTGTATGCGCCACTGGTGATCACCGGCATGCACCACATGTTCCTCGCGGTGGACCTGCAACTGATCTCCACCCAGGGCGGCACCTTTATCTGGCCGATGATCGTCATGTCCAACCTGGCCCAGGGCAGCGCGGCGCTCGGTGTGTTCTACATGAGCCGCAATGCGCGGGACAAAAGCATGGCGTCCACTTCGGCGATTTCCGCCTACTTCGGCATCACTGAACCGGCGATGTTCGGGGTCAACCTGCGCTTCAAGTTTCCGTTCTACGCCGCCCTGACCGGCTCGGCCCTGGGCAGCATTTTCCTGTCGCTGAACAAGGTCCAGGCCTCGGCCATTGGCGTGGGTGGCTTGCCCGGGTTCATCTCGATCATCCCGCAGTACATCCCAAGCTTTGTCATCGGCATGGCCGTCGCGATTGTCGTGCCGTTTGTTTTGACCTGTGCGCTGAGCATGAAGATTGTCCGGCCTGGATACAGGGTTGCCTGATCTGGCGCCATCGCAGGCAAGCCAGCTCCCACAGTTGATCGCATTTCAAATTGAAGGAAACCACCATGCAAGACTGGCAACACTCGGTGATCTACCAGATCTACCCCAAAAGCTTCCACAGCCACGCGGGTAACGCCACCGGTGACCTGCTGGGCATCGTGGACAAGCTCGATTACCTGAAGTGGCTGGGCGTCGACTGCCTGTGGATCACCCCGTTCCTGCGTTCGCCCCAGCGCGATAACGGCTATGACATCAGTGACTACTACGCCATCGACCCCAGCTACGGGACCATGGCTGATTGCGACCTGCTGATCAGCGAAGCGGCCAAGCGCGGCATCACGCTGATGCTCGACATCGTGGTCAACCACACCTCCATCGAGCACGAGTGGTTCCAGCAGGCGCGCAGCAGCCTTGATAACCCGTATCGCGACTTCTACATCTGGCGCGATCAGCCGAACAACTGGGAGTCCAAGTTCGGTGGTTCGGCCTGGGAGTACGAGGCGCAAACCGGCCAGTACTTCCTGCACCTGTTCGACCACACCCAGGCCGACCTGAATTGGGACAACCCCAAAGTGCGCGCCGAAGTGTTCAAGTTGATGCGCTTCTGGCGCGACAAAGGCGTGGGCGGTTTCCGCCTGGACGTGATCAACCTGATCTCCAAGCCGGCGGATTTCCCGGAAGACAACACCGACGGTCGGCGCTTCTACACCGACGGCCCGAACGTGCATGAGTACCTGCAGGAAATGCACCGCGAAGTGTTCGAGGGGCATGACCTGATCAACGTCGGGGAGATGTCGTCCACCAGCCTTGAACACTGCATTCGTTATTCGAATCCGCAGTCGAAAGAGCTGTCGATGACCTTCAACTTTCACCACCTGAAAGTCGATTACCCGAACCTGCAAAAGTGGGTCGCGGCCGACTTCGACTTCCTGCAACTCAAGCAGATTTTGTCTGACTGGCAACTCGGCATGCAGGCCGGTGGCGGCTGGAATGCGTTGTTCTGGTGTAACCACGACCAGCCGCGGGTGGTCTCGCGTTTTGGGGATGACGGCGAGCACCGTGTGGTCTCGGCGAAGATGCTCGCCACTGCGTTGCACTTCCTCCAGGGCACGCCGTTTGTGTACCAGGGCGAAGAGCTGGGCATGACCAATCCGGGCTTCGACACCATCGACCAATACCGGGATGTCGAGACCCTGAACATCTATCGGCTCAAGCGCGAGGCCGGTGAGTCCGAGGCGTCGAGCATGGCGGCGATCATGCAGAAATCCCGCGACAACGGGCGCACGCCGATGCAATGGAATGCCGATAAAAATGCCGGCTTCAGCAGCGGTGAACCGTGGATCGGCATCCCGGCCAACGCGGCGCAGATCAACGTGCAAAGCCAGCAGGATGATCCGCAATCGGTGCTGCATCACTACCGCGCCCTGATCGAACTGCGTCGGCACGAGCCGCTGATTCAGGAAGGCGTTTACCGCCAACTGCTGCCACAGCACACCCAGGTGTGGGCGTACCTGCGGGAAGGGCAGGGCGAGCGCCTGCTGGTGCTGAACAACTTCTACGGCACGCCCTGCGAAATCGAATTGCCCGATGGCCTGCTGACTGAGGCACACGAGCAACGCCTGCTGATCAGCAACTACGACGATTGCCCACCGCGTTCGAGCCAGGTCTCGCTGCGCCCGTATGAATCGTTTGTGCTGCACCTCAAGGACTGAGAACCCCGCTTTACCCCCGGTGTGGGAGCGCCGGGGTGCTTTAAAAAAACATAATAAAAATATCGGAGTGCTACATGAAAACAACAATAAAGCTGGGCCTCGTTGCATCTTGTCTGACCTTGCCGATGGCCGCCCAGGCATTGGAATTTGCCGGGTATTTGCGCAGCGGCGCGGGGACTTCAACCGGCAGCGGCAAGCAGCAGTGCTTCCAGTTGCCGGGTGCACAATCGAAGTACCGCCTGGGCAACGAATGCGAGCAGTACGCCGAACTCGAGTTGCGCCAGGACCTGCTGACCCTCGACGACGGTTCGGTATTCAGCGTCGACGCCATGGCCTCGCTGTACAACAAGTACGACCGGGCGCTGAAGTTCCAGGGTGAAGACAACGGCTCGGCGCGCATGCCGCAGATGTATGCACAGTGGTCGAACCTGCCCAGCCTCAACGGCGGTTCGCTGTGGGCCGGCCGGCGTTACTACAAACGAAACGACATCCATATCTCCGACTTCTACTACTGGAACCAGAGCGCCACGGGCGGCGGTATCGAGGACGTGAAAATCGGCGACCTGAAATACAGCTATGCGCTTTCCCGCAAGGACAACCTGTACCAGAAGGAATACGCCACCCGTCACGACTTCAACGTAGGGGGCTTCAAGACCAACCCAGGCGGCGAGCTGGAGCTGGGCTTGAGCTACATCGAAAAAGCCGGTGGTCGCGACACCAACAGCGGCTGGGCCATTACCGCCCAGCACGTGCAGAAACCCTTCCTCGGCGGGCGCAACAAGTTCGCCTTGCAGTACGGTGAAGGCCCCGGCACCGGCCTCGGCTACACCGGCGATACGTTCCTCGATAAAAGCAGCAAGAGCTACCGCGCGGTGGAGTTCTTCGACTGGCAAGTGACCCCGCGTTTTGGCGGGCAGATCGAGGCCGTGTACCAGAAAGACATTCGGCCGGGCAGCCAGGATCAAACCTGGATGTCGGTGGGCGTACGCCCGGCCTACGCGATCTCTGAACAATTCAAGCTGGTCACCGAACTCGGTCATGATCAGGTCGAGGCCACCGGTGGCACGCGCAAGCTGAGCAAATTTACCTTCGCCCCGACCTGGTCGCCCAAAGGCCCGGATTTCTGGGCGCGGCCGGAAGTGCGCTTGTATTACACCTACGCGACCTGGAACGAAGCGGCCAAGCGTGCAGCCAATGAACTGGCGGCAGGTTCGGCGTTGTCCGACACCGGCAGCTACGGCAGTGCGTTGCATGGTTCCAACGTTGGTGTGCAGGTTGAGTATTGGTGGAAATAAGCCGCCGGTGCCCAATGATTTTTACAGAACAAAACAGCAGGTGAAGTCATGACCACAACCCAACCCCTGGAATTGCTGGCGCCATTGTCCGGGGTGCTGCTCGCCCTGGACCAAGTGCCTGATCCGGTGTTCTCCAGTCGCCTGATCGGCGATGGCCTGTGCATCGATCCGACCTCGCAGACCCTCTGCGCGCCGCTGGCCGGGGTGATCAGCAATATCCAGGACAGTGGTCATGCGGTGAGCGTCACCGATGACAACGGCGTCCAGGTGCTGATGCACATTGGCCTGGACACCGTGAATCTGGCGGGCCAGGGGTTCACCCGATTGGTCGAGGAAGGCCAGCGGGTGGACGCCGGGCAGCCGCTGATCGAATTCGATGCCGACTACGTGGCGCTCAACGCCCGTAGCTTGCTGACCCTGATGCTGGTGGTCAGTGGCGAGCCCTTCAAGCTGCTGACCCCGGAGCAGGGCCTGGTGGACGTGGGGCAACCGCTGCTGCGGGTAACGCCTGAGGCGGGCGCGGCCGAGGTCGAGGAAGAGCAGGGCGAGGCACTGTTTTCCAAGCCGCTGACGTTGCCCAATGCCAACGGCCTGCACGCTCGCCCGGCGGCGGTGTTTGCCCAGGCAGCCAAGGGTTTCAAGGCGAGCATTTACCTGCACAAGCAAACCCAGAGCGCCAACGCCAAATCCCTGGTGGCGATCATGGCGTTGCAGACGGTGCAGGGCGATACCGTGCAGGTGAGTGCGGCGGGCGACGATGCCGAGGCAGCGATCACGGCCCTGGTTGCCTTGCTGGCAGACGGCTGCGGAGAGACGGTGGCGGCGCAGGTCGAGGTCGTTGAGCCGGCGCCGCCGGTGTCATCGGCAAGCCTGCTGCGCGGTGTGTGTGCTTCGCCGGGTTCGGCGTTCGGCCAAGTGGTTCAGGTGGCCGAGCCGGATCTGAATATCACTGAAGCCGGTGCCGGTGAAGCGGTCGAGCGTGCGACGCTGGAACGTGGCCTGCGCGAAGCGACCGAGGCACTGCAAGCCTTGCAGGCCACGGCGGTCGGCGGTGCCCAGGCGGAGATTTTCCGCGCTCATCAAGAATTGCTGGAAGACCCGACGCTGCTGGAACAGGCCCATGAATCACTGGCCCAGGGCAAGAGTGCAGCGTTTGCCTGGAACAGTGCGACCGTCGCCACCGCCACGCTGTTCCAGGGCTTGGGCAACGCCTTGCTCGCCGAGCGCGCGGCGGACCTGGCCGACGTCGGCCAACGGGTGCTGAAGCTGATCCTCGGGATCAAGGACAGCGCCTGGGACTTGCCGGAGCAGGCGATCCTGATTGCCGAACAACTCACCCCTTCGCAAACCGCCAGCCTCGATACACGCAAGGTGTTGGGTTTCGTCACGGTGGGCGGCGGTGCTACCAGCCACGTTGCGATCCTGGCGCGGGCCCTGGGCTTGCCCGCGATCTGCGGCGTGCCCGTGCAGGTGCTGGACCTGGCCAACGGCAAGCAAGTGCTGCTGGATGCCGACAAGGGCGAGTTGCACCTGGAGCCGGACCTGGCCGAGATCGAGCAACTGCAAGCCACCCGCCAACAACACGTACTGCGCCGCCAGCGCGAAGTGGAGCAGGCGTCATTGCCCGCTACCACCCGCGACGGTCACCACGTCGAGGTGACGGCCAACGTCGCATCCCTGCAAGAAGTGGAACAAGCGCTGTCCCTGGGCGGCGAAGGCGTCGGTTTGCTGCGTTCCGAATTCCTCTACCTGGACCGCAACCGCGCACCGAGTCCCGAAGAACAGGCGGGCACCTACAGCGCCATTGCCCGTGCGTTGGGCCCCGAGCGCAATCTGGTGGTGCGCACCCTGGACGTCGGTGGCGATAAGCCGCTGGCCTATGTGCCGATGGACGCAGAGACCAATCCGTTCCTCGGCCTGCGTGGAATTCGCCTGTGCCTGGAACGCCCGGAACTGCTGCGCGAACAGTTCCGCGCGATTCTCGCCAGTGCCGGTTTCGCCCGTCTGCACATCATGTTGCCGATGGTCAGCCTGCTCTCGGAACTGCGCCTGGCGCGGCAGATTCTTGAAGAGGAAGCGCTGGCCTTGGGGCTGACGGAACTGCCGAAGCTGGGAATCATGATCGAAGTGCCGTCGGCGGCGCTGATGGCGGATGTGTTTGCGCCGGAGGTGGATTTCTTCTCCATCGGCACCAACGACCTGACCCAATACACCCTGGCCATGGACCGCGATCACCCGCGGCTCGCCAGCCAGGCCGACAGCTTCCACCCGGCAGTGCTGCGCCTGATCGCCACCACCGTCAAGGCCGCCCATGCCCATGGCAAGTGGGTGGGTGTGTGCGGCGCCCTGGCGTCTGAAGCGCTGGCGGTGCCGGTGTTGATCGGGCTGGGGGTGGATGAGTTGTCGGTCAGCGTGCCGCTGATCCCGACCATCAAGGCCACCGTGCGCGAGCTGGACCTGACGGACTGCCAATCCATCGCCCGCCAGGTGCTGGGCCTGGAAGAGGCGTCACAGGTGCGCGAAGCGTTGCGCCTGTATCACGCGGCTACCGTTGAAACCTCATTGGTTGTGGAGAACTGACATGTTCGAGAAATTTCAGCGGGCGTTCTGGAAGGCCCTGACCCCGGATTTGATTCTTGAGACGCCGCAGGCGGCTCCGGTGAGCGAATCACTATTGGCGCCGGCGGTGTTGAATGCGTTGGGTGGCGCGGAGAATCTCAAGTCGCAGCAACGGGTGGCACTGACCCGGGTGCGGGTGCAGTTGAAGGAGGCGGGGCGGCTGGATGAGAAGGCGTTGAAGGCGGCGGGTGTGCCGGGTGTGATGGTGTTGGCGGGTGGGGTGGTGCACCTGATTACCGGCCTGAACACCGCTCTATAAATCAAAGAAGATCAAATGTGGGAGCGGCGGTGCGACGATTCGACTTGCCCGCGATGGTGGTGTGTCAGCGATATATAGGCTGGCTGATACTCCGCCATCGCGGGCAAGCCCGGCTCCTACAGTATTTTGTGGTGTTTGGAGGATCGGGGAGTTACAGCTTCGGGGTTTCTTCCGTCGGCTTGGTCTTGTCCACGCCCGGCACATGCAGGTTGCCTTCCACTACCTGGTTGCCTTCCAGCTGGGGCTGCGTCACCCACGTCAGGATGTCGTAGTAGCGCCGGATGTTCGCCACAAAGTGCACCGGCTCACCGCCGCGGGCATAGCCATAACGCGTCTTGCTGTACCACTGCTTCTGAGCCAGGCGCGGCAGCATCTTCTTCACGTCCAGCCACTTGTTCGGGTTCAGGCCTTCTTTCTCGGCCAGCTTGCGCGCGTCATCCAGATGGCCGGTGCCGACGTTGTACGCCGCCAGGGCAAACCAGGTGCGGTCCGGCTCGGCAATCTTGTCGTCCAGTTCATCCTTGATCTTGGCCAGGTACTTGGCGCCGCCCATGATGCTTTGCTTGGCATCCAGGCGGTTGGACACGCCCATGGCCTGCGCGGTGTTCTGGGTCAGCATCATCAGGCCGCGCACGCCGGTCTTGGAGGTAACCGCCGGCTGCCACAGTGATTCCTGATAACCGATGGCCGCCAACAGGCGCCAGTCGACCTTTTCTTCCTTGGCGTAGGCCCGGAAGTGTTTCTCGTATTTGGGCAGGCGCTGCTGCAGATGCTGGGCGAAGGTGTAGGCGCCGACATAGCCGAGTACATCGACGTGCCCGTAATAACGGTCTTTCAAGCGTTGCAGGGTGCCGTTCTTTTCAACCTTGTCGAGGTAGTTGTTGACCTCGTTGAGCAGGCTGTTGTCATCGCCCGCCGCCACGGCCCAGGCCTGGTTACTGGCGTCGCCGAGGTCAAAGGCTACCCGCACGTTGGGGAAGTACACCTGGTTCATCGCCACTTCGTTGGAGTCGACGAGGGTCAGGTCGATCTGGCCTTCGTCCACCATGCGCAGCAGGTCGACCACCTCAACGGCGTCGGACTCTTCGTATTCAATCCCGGGAAACTGTTTTTTCAGCGCTGCCAGTTGCTCGGCGTGGGTGCTGCCCTTGAGCACCATGATCTTCTTGCCCACCAGGTCTGCCGCGGTGGTGGGGCGGGACTGGCCGTTGCGGTAGATGATCTGTGGGGTGACTTCCAGGTACGGATGGGAGAAGCGCACCTCTTGGCGGCGCTGCTCGCTGCTCACCAGGCCGGCGGCGGCCAGCACCGGGCCGTTGGGTTTGCCGATCTGGGAAAACAGGTCGTCAAGGTTGTCGGCGGTCTGGATCTCCAGCTTTACACCCAGGTCGTCGGCAAAGCGCTTGACCAGTTCGTATTCGAAACCGGTTTCACCGTTTCGGTCCTGGAAATACGTGGCCGGGCTGTTTCGGGTGACCACCCGCAATACGCCATCCTCCTTGATTCGCTCGAGCGTGTTGGGTTTATCCACACAGGCGCTGAGCAGCAGGAAGAGTCCGGTGACGAAGAGCCATTTGGCGCCTCGCGGGCGTAAAGCAGTTGGGGAGAACATCTGCGCAGTATACGCAAAGGACCCTCGGCGCCATATCTCGACAGCGGGGCACTTGTCTGCTAGCGCCCGTAAACCTTGGCTGCAGCCCGCAGAAACGGGGCTTGGCAGCCGATTGTGACGGTTAAAATAACTGCCCGGAACAGCGGGTATGGCCATCTGATATCGTGCGATTTATGCCAACTGACGTCCGGCTGCGGCCACTGGTACCGTTTCGGGTGCCGTTGGCGACGGTTTACGCTAGAATGCACGGCCTCAAAGCACACCCCCTTCCCGAGGCTGTCCCGAAGATGTTGATCCTGCGCGGCGCTCCTGCCCTTTCTGCCTTTCGCCACAGCAAACTCCTTGAGCAACTGAGCCAGAAGGTACCTTCTGTCAGTGGCTTGTATGCTGAATTTGCTCACTTCGCCGACGTTAACGGCGTTTTGACCGCCGACGAACAGCAAGTGCTGGCGCGCCTTCTGAAGTACGGTCCCAGCGTTCCTGTTCAAGAGCCTAACGGCCGCTTGTTCCTGGTCCTGCCACGGTTCGGCACCATCTCGCCCTGGTCGAGCAAGGCCAGCGACATCGCCCGCAACTGCGGCCTGGAAAAAATCCAGCGCCTGGAACGCGGGATCGCCTTCTATGTAGCAGGCCAGTTCAGCGACGCCGAGGCCGAGCTGATCGCCAGCAGCCTGCACGACCGCATGACCCAGATCATCGTGGGCCAGCTGGAACAGGCCGCCGGTCTGTTCAGCCACGCCGAGCCAAAGCCGCTGACCGCGATTGACGTGCTCGGTGGTGGTCGCGCCGCGCTGGAAACGGCCAACACCGAACTGGGCCTGGCCCTCGCCGAAGACGAAATTGACTACCTGGTCAACGCCTTCATCGGCCTGAAGCGCAACCCGCACGACATCGAACTGATGATGTTCGCCCAGGCGAACTCCGAGCACTGCCGTCACAAGATCTTCAACGCCAGTTGGGACATCGACGGCCAGAGCCAGGAAAAAAGCCTGTTCGGCATGATCAAGAACACCTACGTGATGCACAGCGAAGGCGTTCTGTCGGCTTATAAAGACAACGCCTCGGTGATCGTCGGCAGCGTGGCTGGCCGCTTCTTCCCGGACCCTGAAACCCGCCAGTACGGCGCGGTGCAGGAGCCGGTGCACATTCTGATGAAAGTCGAGACTCACAACCACCCGACCGCGATTGCCCCGTTCCCGGGCGCAGCCACCGGTTCCGGCGGCGAGATTCGCGACGAAGGTGCAACCGGTCGTGGCGCCAAGCCAAAGGCCGGCCTCACTGGCTTCACCGTATCCAACCTGCAGATCCCGGGCTTCGAACAGCCGTGGGAAGTGCCGTACGGCAAGCCTGAGCGCATCGTCACCGCGCTGGACATCATGATCGAAGGCCCGCTGGGCGGCGCTGCGTTCAACAACGAATTCGGGCGTCCGGCCCTGACCGGTTACTTCCGTACCTTCGAACAATCCATCACCACCCCGCGTGGCGATGAAGTGCGCGGTTACCACAAGCCGATCATGTTGGCCGGCGGCATGGGCAACATCCGCGCCGAACACGTACAGAAAGGCGAGATTCTGGTCGGCTCCAAGCTGATCGTCCTCGGCGGCCCGGCCATGTTGATCGGCCTGGGCGGCGGCGCCGCTTCCTCCATGGCCACCGGCACCAGTTCGGCAGACCTGGACTTCGCGTCCGTACAGCGTGAAAACCCTGAAATGGAACGCCGTTGCCAGGAAGTCATCGACCGTTGCTGGCAGTTGGGTGACAAGAACCCGATCAGCTTCATCCACGACGTGGGCGCGGGTGGTTTGTCCAACGCCTTCCCTGAGCTGGTCAACGATGGCGACCGTGGCGGCCGCTTCGAACTGCGCAACATTCCAAACGACGAGCCGGGCATGGCCCCGCACGAAATCTGGAGCAACGAATCCCAGGAACGCTATGTGTTGGCGGTGGGTCCTGCGGACTTCGAACGCTTCCAGGCGATCTGCGAACGCGAGCGCTGCCCGTTTGCCGTGGTCGGCGAAGCCACTGCCGAGCCGCAACTGACGGTCACCGACAGCCACTTCGGCAACAGCCCGGTAGACATGCCGCTGGAAGTGCTGCTGGGCAAGGCCCCACGCATGCACCGTTCGGCCGTGCGTGAAAACGAACTGGGCGACGATTTCGATCCGTCCACCCTGGCCATCGCCGACTGCGTGGAGCGCGTCCTGCACCACCCGGCCGTTGCCAGCAAAAGCTTCCTGATCACCATCGGCGACCGCACCATTACCGGTCTGGTTGCCCGTGATCAAATGGTCGGCCCGTGGCAGGTTCCGGTGGCAGACGTTGCCGTCACCGCCACCAGCTTCGACGTCTACACCGGTGAAGCCATGGCCATGGGCGAGCGCACTCCGCTGGCCCTGCTGGACGCTCCGGCGTCGGGCCGCATGGCTATTGGCGAAACCCTGACCAACATCGCCGCGTCGCGCATCGCCAAGATCTCCGACATCAAGCTGTCGGCCAACTGGATGTCCGCTGCCGGCCACCCGGGTGAAGATGCGCGCCTGTACGACACCGTGAAAGCAGTCGGCATGGAGCTGTGCCCTGAGCTGGGCATCACCATTCCGGTGGGCAAGGACTCCATGTCCATGGCCACGCGCTGGAACGATGAAGGCGTGGACAAGAGCGTTACCTCGCCGCTGTCGCTGATCGTTACCGGCTTCGCGCCAGTGACCGACATTCGCCAGACCCTGACCCCGCAACTGCGCATGGACAAGGGCACCACCGACCTGATCCTGATCGACCTCGGTCGCGGCCAGAACCGCATGGGCGCCTCGATCCTCGCCCAGGTGCACGGCAAGCTCGGCAAGCAGGCTCCGGACGTCGACGACGCCGAAGACCTGAAAGCCTTCTTTGCGGTGATCCAGGGCCTGAACGCCGACGGTCACCTGTTGGCGTACCACGACCGTTCCGACGGTGGTTTGCTGACCAGCGCCGTGGAAATGGCCTTCGCCGGTCACTGCGGCCTGAGCCTGAACCTCGATGGCCTGGCGGAAACCTCTGCCGACATCGCCGCGATCCTGTTCAACGAAGAACTGGGCGCCGTGATCCAGGTTCGCCAGGACGCAACGCCGGACGTACTCGCACAATTCAGCGCTGCTGGCCTGGGCGACTGCGTGGCCGTAGTGGGCCAGCCGATCAACAACGGTGAAATCAACATCGTCTTCAACGGCGAAACCGTGTTTGAAGGCCAGCGCCGCCTGCTGCAACGCCAGTGGGCGGAGACCAGCTACCAGATCCAGCGCCTGCGTGACAACGCCGACTGCGCCGAGCAGGAGTTCGACGTGATCCTGGAAGAAGACAACCCGGGCCTGAGCACCAAGCTCAGCTTCGACGTCAACCAGGACATCGCCGCGCCTTACATCAAGAAAGGCATCCGCCCACAAGTGGCGGTACTGCGTGAGCAGGGCGTCAACGGTCAGGTGGAAATGGCGGCAGCGTTCGATCGTGCCGGCTTCAATGCGATCGACGTGCACATGAGCGACATCCTCGCCGGTCGCGTTGACCTCAATGAGTTCAAAGGCCTGGTTGCCTGCGGCGGTTTCTCCTACGGTGACGTGCTGGGTGCCGGCGAGGGCTGGGCCAAATCGGCCCTGTTCAACAGCCGTGCCCGCGACGCGTTCCAGGGCTTCTTCGAGCGTAACGACAGCTTCACCCTGGGTGTGTGCAACGGTTGCCAGATGATGTCCAACCTCAGCGAACTGATCCCGGGCAGCGAGTTCTGGCCGCACTTCGTGCGTAACCGTTCCGAGCAGTTCGAAGCCCGTGTAGCGATGGTTCAGGTACAGGAATCCAACTCGATCTTCCTGCAGGGCATGGCCGGTTCGCGCATGCCGATCGCCATTGCCCACGGTGAAGGCCATGCCGAGTTCTCCAGCGAAGAAGCACTGCTGGAAGCCGACCTGTCCGGTACCGTGGCCCTGCGTTTCGTCGACAACCACGGCAAGGTCACCGAAGGCTACCCGGCCAACCCGAACGGCTCGCCGCGCGGGATCACCGGCCTCACCAGCCGCGACGGTCGCGTCACCATCATGATGCCGCACCCGGAGCGCGTATTCCGCGCCGTGCAGAACTCGTGGCGCCCGGAAGAGTGGAACGAAGACGGCGCGTGGATGCGCATGTTCCGTAACGCTCGCGTGTGGGTGAACTAAGACGGTGTACAAACTCGCCTTCTTTGTGCCCGACAGCCATGTGGAGACGGTGAAAACTGCGGTCTTCGCAGCCGGCGGCGGGCGCATCGGCCACTACGATAGCTGCGCCTGGCAAGTGCTGGGCCAGGGCCAATTCCGCGCGATGGACGGCAGCCAGCCGTTTATCGGGCAGGTGGGCCAGGTTGAAGTGGTTGAGGAATGGAAGGTTGAGCTGGTGGTGGCGGATGAGTTGATCGTGGCTGTGGTGGCTGCGTTGAAACTGAGCCATCCGTACGAGACACCGGCTTATGAGGTGTGGCAGTTGGCGGATTTTTGATTCGTCGGCTGCAAAACAGGAAACCCGCTGGGCCAGTTTGGTCAGCGGGTTTTTTGTTGGCTGTGAGGGCCCTATCGCGGGCAAGCCCGGCTCCCACATTTGACTGCGCGGCTGGCCAACGCCTCTCAGGATCTGGCCTCCGTGCAGGCGCTGACAGTTCATCTGGCGTTTGAAGTCGATGGTTCCCACCGTGATGTGGCGCTGGGGATTTGTCGGGTGCTGGAGGGGATTCAGTTGATGGTGGATCGGACGCTGGACTTGTATGAGTTGCCTGAACAGGCGGACCCAGCTTAGAAACATTTCTTCCCTATAGGCAGTAACCCTGTGGTGAGCGGGCTTGCCCCGCGCTGGGCTGCGCAGCGGCCCTGAAACCTGCCACAGGGTTCTATCTGAAAAAATGCGGCGTTTTTATTGGGGCTGCTGCGCAGCCCAGCGCGGGGCAAGCCCGCTCACCACAAGCAAGCCCGCTCACTACAATTTTGCTAAGCGCCGGTTACGGCTTCGCGGCCGCTGACCAGCCGTTCCAGTGCCTCACCCAAGCCCGAAGCCTTGTCACCAATCAGCAAGTGCCAAACACCGCTCTCAAGTTGACTCACGCCCTGGCAACCCAGTGCCGTCAGTTGGGACTCGGACAGCACCGAACCATCCCCCAACTCCACCCGAACAGGCGGATCCGGTTTAGAAACATTTCTTCCCTATAGGCAATCACCCTGTGGTGAGCGGGCTTGCCCCGCGCTGGGCTGCGCAGCGGCCCTAAAACCTGCCACAGGGTTCTATCTGAAAAAATGCGGCGTTTTTATTGGGG
>NZ_JARIXR010000014.1:0-165175 GCF_029269205.1 Pseudomonas sp. 1912-s
CTCTTCCTCCGGGCTATGGTTTTGAGCACTTGAAGGGCTCACCCAGAGGCGCAGGCTTGTTCCTATCGTCGGTCATAGCCAGATGCATTCTTTATCGGCGCTTGGGTGAAAGGAGGAGGGGCGAAATCTCCCACGGTCTGTACTGCGCCAACAGTCAGAATCGGGCTTTGTCCCTCCTCCTCCCTTCAAGTCCTAGCATACAAGCGGGCTTGCTCGCGAATGCGGTGTGTCAGTCACCGAATGCATCAACTGAAAGACTGCATTCGCGAGCAAGCCCGCTCCCACATTTTTGACCGAGTTCGCTTTGGCCTTTCCTCTGCCTGAAAGCCGACCCCAGTGGTAGAAGCCAAGATAAAGGCCGCCGCGAAAGCCAAATCTGAAGCTGAAGCAGCTCTGCTTTTTTGTGGGAGCTGGCTTGCCTGCGATGCAGGCAACTCGGTCTTCCAGACACACCGAGGTGATGCCATCGCGGGCAAGCCAGCTCCTACAGTTGACCGTGCCCGCTTTGGCTTTTGATTGTGCTTTTGCTTCACCACACTCAAGCCGGCCGGTAGGCCGCTGTGCTCTTGCTTTTGATCTTAGGCGCCCCGTTAACCACGATGGCCGCACGCAGGTATTGAGGAGCGGGTAAACCGGCAGGACGCCGGTTTAGCCGCGACGGGGCAGGGACGCCCCGTCGCGGCGGCCCGCGGAGCAATGCCGGAGTGCGGGCACACCGAGCCTAAGCGAGGTGCCGAGTGGTGGGGCAAGAGCCCTTTTGGTTACTTTTGGGGCTCTTTTCCAAAAGTGACCCGCCGTAAGGGCGGAACCCATAGCCGCCGTTACCGCAGCAACGGATATGCCCCCCGCCCTCAAATACACCCAATATAGTTAGCCTGCTTCCTTTTACCCCAAGCCCTTGCCATGATGCGCCTACCGCCCGCCCGCGAATGAGTCCCCATGCCTGCCCCACAGCCCGCCACCGCCAGCTCCCTGTCGATCACCCTGCAGATCGTCTCCATCGTCTTCTACACCTTTATCGCGTTCATCTGCATCGGCCTGCCGATTGCGGTGATCCCCGGCTACGTCCACGGCGAACTGGGCTTCAGTGCGGTGATCGCCGGGATCACCATCGGCTCGCAATACCTGGCAACGTTACTCAGCCGCCCGATGGCCGGACGCATGTCCGACAACGTGGGCACCAAGCGCGCCATTGTGTTGGGCCTGAGCGGCATCTTGCTGAGCGGCGTGCTGACGTTTATCGCGACGCTGGTGCAAAGCCTGCCGCTGCTGAGCCTCGGCATATTGATCGTGGGCCGCCTGTTGCTGGGCGTGGCCCAGGGTTTGATCGGGGTGGGCACCATCAGTTGGTGCATGGGCGCGGTCGGGGCCGAACACACCGCGCGCTCGATCTCGTGGAACGGTATCGCCTCCTACGGCGCGATTGCGATTGGCGCGCCGCTGGGCGTGGTGATGGTTGCCGATTACGGCTACACCAGCCTCGGAATCGCCCTCACGGTGCTTTCCGCCCTGGGCCTGTTGCTGATCCGCAATAAACCCTCGGTGCCCGTGGTGCGCGGTGAACGCCTGCCATTCTGGGCCGTGTTCGGACGCATTGCGCCGTTTGGGGCCAGCCTGTGCCTGGCGTCGATTGGCTACGGCACCCTCACCACGTTTATCACCCTGTATTACCTGAGCCGTGGCTGGGTCGGCGCGGCGTGGTGCCTGACGGTATTCGGGGTGTGTTTTATCCTCTCGCGCCTGGTGTTTATCTCCGCCATCAACCGCTTCGGCGGGTTCACGGCGGCGATTGCCTGCATGACCATCGAAACCCTCGGCCTCACGCTGCTGTGGCTGGCACCGTCCACCGGTGTGGCATTGATCGGCGCCGGGCTCACTGGCTTTGGGTTGTCGCTGGTGTACCCGGCGCTGGGCGTGGAGGCGATCAAGCAGGTGCCCAACAGCAGCCGTGGCGCCGGGTTGAGTGCGTATGCGGTGTTTTTTGACCTGGCGCTGGCGATTGCCGGGCCGGTGATGGGCGCAGTGGCATTGAATCTGGGCTATTCGTGGATCTTCTTCTGCGCCGCCCTGCTCTCGGTCACCGGCCTGGGCCTGACCTTGATGCTCAAGCGCCGCGCTTACTGATCAGCCGTCTGCAAGCCCGCCCGGGTGGATTGGCCCAGGGTGTGATTGAAGAACCGCCCGGCCTCGGAAATCAGGTCGCGATGGATACTTTCACGGTCAACCCCGTCGGCATCGGTGCACATGGCCGGCATTGCGGCCAGTTGGCTCTCATCGCAAGGCGCCATGAACACAAAGTGCCCTGCCCCGGCCAACAGCTTGAAGTCCGGCGGTTGCGGCAGTTTGCGCGCCAGGGCCTCGGCGTTCTTGTCCACCGCCACCAGCTTGTCACCGTCGCCGCTGTAGAGCAGCACCGGCACGTGCACGTCTGCCAGGGTGTGACGGCCAAACATCAGGCTCAGCGGCGCCATCAACATCAAGGCATGGATGCGCGGGTCGGCCTGAGGCTGCAGGTCGTCACGGTCGACGATCAACTCACCCTTGGTGGTGCAGGCATCACGGTCTTCAGGACGTTGCTGGCAGTAACGGCGCAGGCGGTCCAGGTCCGGCTTGGCACCGGCCAGAATCAGCGCGGTCTCGCCGCCGGCCGAATAGCCGATGACCCCCACCTGATCGACGTTGACGAACGGCGACAGCATCGGGTCGCCCAGGGTGGCGGTGATGGCTTCGGAAATCTGGATCGGGCGCCCATACAAGTTGCTCAAGGTGCCCAGGCGGCTGTGGTCCTTGTAGTTGTCGCCCGGGTGCAGCACCGCCACCACCACAAACCCTTTGCGTGCCAGGGAGGTTGCCAGGTCGTGCAGGGCCAGCGGTGTGCCGGTATTGCCGTGGGACAGCATCAACATCGGAAAGCGGCCGATGGCGATTTTCGAATCTTCAGTGGCGGCGATGTGATAAGCGCCCACCTGGGTGGTGTGTTCCAGGCCCGTGGACGGATAGAACGCGACGGCTTTCATCGGCTGCAGGTCCAGCGGGTCGAGAAAGGTCATGCGATGGAAGCCCACACTCCAATGAGGGTGCGGCGCCGGCGCGGCTTGCACTGAAATCAGGCCGCCGAGCAGAGAAATGACCAAGACTGCACAAAGACGCATCATGGGGATGTCCACCTTTGCTGCGTAAGCCCGCGTAGCTATTGAAATATCCATGGTTCAGGCGCTCGGACTGGCAGGGTTCTACCCATGCGTGCATAACCTGGGCCAAAGTAGTGACAGCGGGTAAACGAAAAAACTCCGTACTCCGTTCGCTTTTCAGGCGAGCAGAATACAGAGTTTAGGCGCCTCGACTCAGATTGATATCGAGGAACTGCAAAATTTACATAAGTCTTACGCAGCGGCGAACAATTGTTCGTTGATGACTACGTTGGCGTCGCTGATCGCCTTGCTGCGAACTTCTTCGCCGTAGCCCAAGCCGTGGGCGCGGACGATTTCGATGTCGGTGATGCCAAGGAAGCCCAGCAGCACTTTCAAGTAGTCTTCGTGAGCCACGCCGGTCGGCTGGCCAACATGCAGGCCGCCGGACGTCGACACGATGATGACTTTCTTGCCACCGGCCAGGCCTTCAGGGCCGTTTTCGGTGTAGCGGAAAGTCTGGCCGGCGACGGCGATACGGTCGATCCAGGCTTTGAGCTGGGTCGGGATGGTGAAGTTGTACATCGGTGCCGCCAGTACAATCGCGTCGGCCGCGAGGAATTCAGCGAGGGTGTTGGCGCTCAACTCGGCTTCGTGTTTCTGCACGGCATCACGCAGCTCGGCAGCGGTGCCCAGTGCACCCAGGGTCACGCCGGAGAAATGGTTGATGCCTTCACCGGCCAGGTCACGGTAGGTCACTTCAACGCCTGGCTCGGCCGCCTGCCAGGTCTTGACGACGCCGGCGCTCAACTGACGGGAAACCGAGTTGTCGCCGAGGATGCTGGAATCGATATGCAACAGTTTCATGGGTTATCTCCAAGTAAGCATCGCCAGGGGCGACGGAATGGAAATAAGCCTACAGATGAAACCAATCATGTATTAGTCGGGCAAAATGCGATTGTTCGTCCCACTGGCAGGACAGTGTTTTTTAATGTGAAGAGACGTAGATGGACGCGCTCGTGGGCGCCGGCAACGCGTAGGTGCGTTTCATCCAGTCAATTTCTTCAAGGGGCGTGCGACCAAAAAACCGCTTGAACTCACGGCTGAACTGCGAGGCGCTCTCGTAACCGACCTTGATGCAGGCCGTGGCGGCGGTGATATCACTCCTCAGCATCAGCAGTCGCGCCTGATGCAAGCGTGTCGACTTCAAGTACTGCATGGGCGAGGTGTCGGTCACCGTACGAAAGTGCGCATGAAAACTCGGCACGCTCATCATGGCTTCTTTAGCCAGCTGCTCCACGTCCAGGCGTTGTTCGTAACACGCATGAATCTTGCGAATCGCCCGGGCCACCTTGCCAAACTGGCCCTGGCGATTCAGCGCCGCACGCATCGAACCGCCCTGCTCACCCGTGATGATGCGGTAGTAGATTTCCCGCATCAGAGTCGGCCCCAGCACGCGCGCTTCCACCGGCACACTCATCACTTCCAGAAAGCGCAACAATGACTCACTGAGCTTGTCGTCCATCGGCGAGGAATACATGCCTTTGGGCCTGGCTTCGGGCGACGGGGCCAACTCATCCAGTTCCAGCATCAGCTCGGCAGCCAGGTTGAAGTCCAGCCGCAGGTAAACCGCCAGCATCGGCTCTGCTTCGCTGGCCTCGGTTTCCATGGTGAACGGCACCGGCACCGACACCACCAGGTAGTGCTGGGCGTCGTAGACATAGATGTCTTCTCCCAGGTAACCGCGTTTGCGGCCCTGGCACACGATCACGATACCCGGGTCGTAAAGCACCGGAATCCGCGTCAGCGACCGGTTGGAGCGCAGGAAGCGCACGTCATCCAGCGGCGTCAGGTTGTAGCCCTCAACGGGCGCCAACCGCCCCATCAACTCGATGATTCTGCGGGTGCGCGGGTGCTCAAGGCTCATTGGAAAGTACGTGCCGGGGAAAACCAGAAGGTAACCCGCCGATGCGTGACTGGCCAGCCAACTCTTGCTCGCGCCTGCAGTTGGGGGTGGATTTGCCGACGTCAGACGCGGATAGTTCGTCCCATTGACAGGACAATAGGCCGACCATGCAAGATCTGAATGACCTCTACTATTTCGCCAAAGTAGTGGAAGCCGGCGGTTTCGCCGCCGCCGGGCGGCTGCTGGGGATTCCCAAGTCACGGCTGTCGCGGCGCATCGCCGAGCTGGAAGAGCGCCTCGGCGCACGTTTGCTGCAACGCACCACCCGCCAGTTGACCCTGACCGCCGTAGGCGAACGTTACCTGCGCCACTGCCAGGCGATGCTGCTGGAGGCGGAAATGGCCGATGAGGCCGTGGCCAGCATGTCCAGCGAGCCCCGTGGCCGGTTGCGGGTCAGCAGCCCGGTGGGCCTGGCTCACCAGTTCCTGCAAACCGTGGTGGCAGAGTTTCTCAGCGCCAACCCGCTGGTGCAGTTGGAGATGAACCTGGTCAACCGTCGCGTTGACCTGGTAGCCGAAGGCATCGATGTGGCCCTGCGCGTGCGCGAGCTCGGGGACGAAGACCCGTTGCTGGTGACCAAGCGCCTGCGCCAGGCACAGACCGCCATTGTCGCCAGCCCCGCCTTTGTGCGAGACCGGCAGATCACCACCCTGGAAGACCTCAAGCAACTGCCGGTGCTGGGCGCCCTGGAGGCAGACCGCATGGTGCACTTCCGCATGCTGAGCCCGGAGGGCATTAGCCATGACCTGGTCATGGAAGCCCGGCTGGGCATCGACGATTTCCTGGTACGCAAGGCCTGCGCCCTTGCCAGCCTGGGGTTTACGGTGTTGCCGATGATGTATTGCGAGGAGGAGTTGGCCAGCGGCCAGTTGGTGCAGCTCTTGCCGGAATGGTCCTTGCCGGGCGGCTGGTTGCAGGCGGTTTACCCACACCGGCGTGGCGTGCTGCCGGCCGTGCGGGCCTGGATCGACCATCTGGATAACGCCTTCAAAGGGTGCGGAGACCGTTTGCTATGAGAATGACCGAAGACCAAGTCGCCGAGTTTTGCCTGGGGTTGCCCGGTGCGCGGGAGGATTACAAATGGGGCGGCGTGCGGGTGTTCTCGATTGCCGGCAACAAGATGTTCGCCTTGCAGCACCTGCGGGGTGATTCGCTGGCCTTCAAGGTCGACAAAGAGCTGTTCCTGGGCCACGTAGACCGCCCGGGCATCCATCCGGCGCCGTACCTGGCGCGGGCCCAATGGATCATCATGGAAACGCCCTACCCGCTGGGCGCTGAAGAACTGCGTGGCTTGTTGCAGCGTTCCCACCAGTTGGTGGTGAGCAAGCTGCCCAAGCGCACGCAGATTGGTTTGCTGCTAGAAAATCGAGAGTAGCGTGCCGCCGAGGAACAACTGGTCAATCCAGAACACCTCGTGCAGCAACACAATCACCCAGAACAGCACCTGATACGACACCTTGCGCGTCTTGTGGCGAAACACCTGCTGGGCGATCAGCGCGCCCGGCCAACCGCCTGCCAGCTCCACGGCGTGCAGGATGTTTTCCGGGGTGCGCCAGCCGTCTTCGCGGGCCTGGCGCTTGTCGCGCCAGTACAGCAAGAACGCGATAACGCTGACCACGCCATAGGCCACCAGCGGGATCATAGAAACCCCGCGATACCCCAGCAGCGCCGAACCCAACAGCGGCGCGGCGCACACCAGTGCAAACACCAGCGCCTTGAGGCGCGGATGCTGGATGCTCATGGCTTGACGGCCGACCAGTCGATCCAGCCGAACTGCCAGGTCGCCAGGATCACCAGGCCGAAGGCGATCCGGTACCAGGCAAACGCCGCGTAGCTGTGGCTGGCGATGAACTTGAGCAGCGCCTTGACCGCGATCATCGCGAAGATGAACGAGGTGACAAACCCGATGGCAAACACCGGCAAGTCATCCGGCTGGAACAGGTGGCGGTACTTGTAGCCCGAATACACCGCCGCACCGACCATGGTCGGCATCGCCAGGAAGAACGAGAACTCGGTGGCGGTCTTGCGTGACAGGCCGAACAGCAGGCCGCCAATGATGGTGGCACCGGAACGCGAGGTGCCCGGGATCATCGCCAGGCACTGGGCGAAGCCGACTTTGACGGCGTCCTTCCAGGTGATCTGGTCGACGGTTTCGGCGTGCACTTCATGTTGGCGACGCTCGGCCCACAACATGATGATGCCGCCGATCACCAGCGCCGTGGCCACGGTGATCGGGTTGAACAGGTAGTGTTTGATCAGGTCGGCGAAAATCACCCCCAATACCACCGCCGGCAACACCGCGATGATCAGGTTGATCGTGAAGCGCTGGGCGTTGCGCTGGGTCGGCAAGCCGATCACCACGTCGAGGATCTTGCGTCGAAACTCCCACACCACCGCCAGGATCGCGCCCAGCTGGATGATGATGTTGAACGCTTCAAAGCGCTCGCCACCGAAGTTGATCAAGTCGGCGACGATAATCTGGTGCCCGGTACTGGAGATCGGCAAAAACTCCGTCAGCCCTTCTACAACCCCGAGTATCAGCGCCTGAGCGGCGGTCCAAAGATCCATCAATTCCCCCAAAGGTCATGCTCGCGGCATGCCTCGTTCATATTTTTTAGACGTTCACTAACGATGAGTACGCGGCGAAAGCAGCGCAAACAATCAACACCAGGCTGCGAAAATTCCGTGAAAAATCAGGCAGGACTCAGGTTTTTTGATTCTGGGCCGAAAGCCTATCAGACAAGCCGGAAATGTCGATGCAGCACCCAAAATTATAAGAACACGGAGTGACAGGACCATGAACAGTTTGCGCAGTATGTCGATCAGCCGGCGCCTCTGGCTGATCCTGATTGTCGCGGTGCTGATGCTGCTAACCCTCGGCCTGCTTATGCTCAAGCAGATTCATGGCGACCTTTACCTGGCCAAGAGTGAGCAGACCCAGCGCGTGGTTCAAACCGCCAACGGGATCCTGACTTATTATCACAACCTCGAAACCAGCGGCGTCCTGACCCGCGAAGCGGCCCAGAAGCAAGCCTTGAGCGTGGTCCGCGGCCTGCGGTACGGGCATGACGATTACTTCTGGATCAACGACCTCACGCCCGTGATGATCATGCACGCGGCCAACCCCAAGCTTGATGGCCAAAACCTGTCGGCGATTCGCGACCCGGACGGCTTTGCGGTGTTCAACGAGTTCGTGATCCTTGCCAAGGCCAAGGGCGCCGGGATGGTGAACTACCGCTGGCCCAAACCCGGGGCCGATGCGCCGGTGGCCAAGACCTCGTATATCCAGCTGTTTGAACCCTGGGGCTGGATCATTGGTTCCGGCGTGTATGTCGATGACGTGCAGGGCGAGTTCCGGGGCCAGGTGTGGAAAGCCTCGATGGTGGGCCTGGTGATTGCCGTGATCATGGCGCTGCTGGTGGTGTTGATTGCCCGCAGCATCGTGCGCCCGTTGCAACAAGCGGTGAACGCCATGGCCAATATCGCCAGCGGCGAAAGCGACCTGACCCGCACCCTCGACACCCATGGCCAGGACGAAGTCACCCAACTGTCCCGGCACTTCAACAGTTTTACCGCCAAGCTGCGGCAGGTGGTCGGCCAGTTGCAGACCTGTGCCAATGCACTGGGCCAGTCGTCCACCGAGTTGGGCAGCAATGCCAGCGACGCCCATGACCGCAGCCAGCAGCAATCCCAACAGATGGAGTTAGTGGCAACGGCGATCAACGAAGTCACCTACGGCGTGCAGGACGTGGCCAGGAATGCCGAGCACGCCGCCAGCGAAATGCGAGACGCCCAGGTACAGGCCGAACAAGGCCAGCTCAATATCGACGGCAGCCTGCAACGGATCGACCAGCTCTCCACCACCATCAGCCAGGCCGTGGAAGTGATCCGCACCCTGTCGACGGAAAGCACGCAGATTGGCGGCGTGCTGGAAGTGATCCGGTCCATTGCCGACCAGACCAACCTGCTGGCCCTGAATGCTGCGATCGAGGCCGCGCGCGCCGGGGAGCAAGGGCGGGGCTTTGCGGTGGTGGCCGATGAGGTAAGGCTGCTGGCCCAGCGCACGCAAAAATCCACGGCTGAAATCCAGAGCATGATCGAGCGCCTGCAAGGCCACTCGGAAGCGGCGGTCAAGGTGATCAGCGACAGCCACCAGGCGTCGCAACTGACCATCGAACAAGCGGGCCAGGCCGGCGCGAGTTTGACGGCCATCGGCCAGGCGCTGCGCAATCTCAATGGGCTGAATGCGTCGATTGCCAGCGCTACCTTGCAGCAGGCGCATGTGGTGGAGGACATCAACCAGAACGTTACCCAGGCGGCGGGGTTGTCCCACAGCACGGCGTTGGCGGCAGAGCAGTCCAGCGTGGCGAGTGCACACTTAAAAGGCTTGAGCGAACAACTCGACGGGCTTCTGCGCCAGTTCAAGGTCTGACTCGATCTCTGCCAAAAGGGCTTTCTGTGGTGAGGGGGCTTGTCCCCCGCTGGGCTGCGAAGCGGCCCCAAAACCCTGGCACTCGGTTTGTCTGAAAGAACGCGTTTACCTTATCAGGGCCGCTGCGCAACCCAACGGGGGACAAGCCCCCTCGCCACAGAGGAGCTCTACCCCGCGCCCACCACTCTGGTTACAATCACCGCCCTCTTCGACTCCCCCAAGGAACCGCCATGTCCGGGCTTGAACTGTTTGCCGCCCCCCTGGGGGTGATCGCTGTCTGGTTGACGGTTAAACAGAACCCGTGGTGCTGGCCCATCGGCCTGGTGATGGTGCTGCTGTACACCTGGATCTTCTTCGATGTGAAGCTCTACTCCGACATGCTGCTGCAAGTGATCTATGCCGGCCTGCAACTCTACGGCTGGTGGCAGTGGACCCGCGCCGGCGAGGTCAGGCAAGGCCGGCAGGTCACCAGCCTGGGGCTGCAACCGATCCTGCAAGGCCTGGCCGTGGGTGCCCTCGGCAGCCTGTTGCTGGGTGCGGCCATGGCCCATTGGACCGACGCCGCCCAACCCTGGCTGGACGCGGCCCTGACCGGCTTCAGCCTGGTGGCGCAAATGTGGATGGCACAAAAACGCGTGCAGTGCTGGCCGCTGTGGATCACCGTGGATGTGATCTTCGTCGGGCTGTTCCTCTATAAAGGCCTGTACCTGACCGCCGCGCTCTACGCCTTGTTCACCGTGATCGCGGTGCAGGGCTGGCGCGAATGGCGCGCCGACCCGGCGTTGCACGCATGAAAGTCGTGGTACTGGCCGGCCCGGAATCCAGTGGCAAAAGCTGGCTGGCCGAGCAGTTGCAGGCGCACTTTGGCGGGCTGATGGTGGGCGAATACGTGCGCCATTTCATCGACCAGCATCAGCGCGATACCACCCTGGCCGATATTCCGGACATCGCCCGTGGCCAACTGGCCTGGGAAGATGCCGCCCGTGCCGCACAGCCGGCGTTGCTGATCCTGGACACCAACCTGCTGACCAACAAGCTGTGGAGCCAGACTCTGTTCGGCGACTGCCCGGCATGGCTCGACAGCGAACTGCTGGCCCGCCACTACGACCTGCACCTGCTGCTGTCGCCCGAGGATGTGGAATGGACCGCTGACGGCCAACGCTGCCAGCCGGAGTTCTCCGWCCGCCTCGTATTCTTTCAGGCCAGCCGTGACTGGCTGGAGCAACATCATCAGCCGCTAAGGATAATCCGTGGGGATTGGCACGCCCGCCGAGCGCAGGCGTTTTCAGCTGTGGAGCAACTGCTGGATTAACCGGCAAGGACACGTGTGCATGAACCGCTCATTACGCATCGCCATTGTCGGTGGCGGCCCCGCCGGGCTGACCCTGGCACGGATTCTTGTGGTCAACGGTTTTACCGTCAGCGTATTCGAGCGTGAGCGCGGGCCGCTGGAACGCCCTCAGGGCGGCACCCTGGACCTGCACGCGGAATCCGGTCAACTGGCGCTGAAACGCGCGGGCCTGGAGGACGCCTTCCGCAGCATCGCCCGCTATGAAGACCAGGGCTCACGCCTGATGGACAAGCACGCCCGGCTGCTGCTGGAAGACCCCGACCCGGGGGCCGGCGATCGCCCGGAAGTCGACCGCACCGCCTTGCGCCAGATCCTGCTGGACTCGCTGCCTGCCGATTGTGTGAAGTGGGACGCCAGCGTCAGCGAGATCCGTCAGGCGGGCGACGCACGCTGGACCGTGCATCAGGGCGACTCCGTCCATGGGCCGTTTGACCTGGTCGTCGGCGCCGACGGTGCCTGGTCGAAAGTGCGCCCGTTGCTGTCGCGCTATCAGCCGCAGTACAGCGGGCTGACGTTTATCGAGTTCGGGATTGATGATGTTGATCGCCGCCATCCCGCCCTCGCCCAACTGGTCGGCCGTGGCAAACTGGACGTTTCGGGTGATGCCAGGGCGCTGGTGGTGCAACGCAATGCCAACGCGCACCTGCGCGGATATGGGATCTTTCGCGTTCCCATGGACTGGGCCGCCCGGCAGCTCGACTGGTCATCACCGCAAGCGACCCGGCAATCGCTGCTCGCTCAGTTCGAAGGCTGGCACCCGGATATCCTGGCGCTGCTGCACGCCGCAAACGAGCGGTTCGTGTCCCGGGCAATTCATGCGCTTCCCGTCGGCCATCACTGGGCGCACCGCCCAGGCCTGACGCTGATCGGCGACGCGGCGCACCTGATGTCACCGTTTGGTGGCGAAGGCGTGAATGCCGCGATGCTCGACGCGGCGGAGCTGGCCCGGCACTTGATCGAAAACACCTCATGCTCCGAGGCGGTACAAGCCTTCGAAGCCGAGATGTTTGAACGCATTGAGCCCATTGCCCGTGACAGCGCTGAAGCGGCTGCCACCCAGCTTTCCCATGATGATATCGCCCTCTCCCTGGCGCACTTTCTCAGCCACCAGGGAGAGCACGACGGGTCGATGCCTCAGTAGCCCAGCGACAGCCCGGTATTGCGCCGTGGGTCGTTGGCCCCGTAGAAGCGGTTGTTGCCGACCGGCTTGCCATCCAGGGACGGCGCGCCCACCAGGATCGCCGCCAGGTGGTTGGCGTCCTGCGGGCCGGCAAACTTGTGGCCCCAGCCTTCGAGGATTTTCTGGGTATCGGGGCTCAGGGCAAAGCGCTCGATATTGGTCGCCTCAGGCAACCATTGCTGGTGGAAACGCGGTGCGTCCACGGCTTCCTGAATGTTCATCTTGTAGTCAATCACATTGAGGATGGTCAGCAAAGTGGCCGTGATGATGCGACTGCCACCCGGCGTACCCACCACCATCACCGCCTTGCCATCCTTGGTGACGATGGTCGGGCTCATGGACGACAGCGGCGTCTTGCCCGGGGCGATGGCGTTGGCTTCGCCCTGGACCAGGCCGTACATGTTCGGCACGCCGATCTTGGAGGTGAAGTCGTCCATTTCGTCGTTGAGGATCACCCCGGTCTTGCTGGCCATCACGCCGGCACCAAACCAGTCATTGAGGGTGTAGGTCACCGAAACCGCGTTGCCCCATTTGTCGACGATGGAGTAATGGGTGGTGTTATTGCCCTCGTGAGGCGAAACGCCCGGCTTGATGTCCTGGGAGATGCCGGCCTTTTGCGGGTCGATGGCGGCGCGCAGTTTGGCGGCGTAGTCCTTGTCCAGCAGATGGTCGACCGGGTTCTGTACGAAGTCCGGGTCGCCGAGGTAGCTGTTGCGGTCAACGTACGCGTGGCGCATGGCTTCGATCTGATAGTGCAGGCCCTGGGCCGAGTGATAGCCCAGCTCGGCCATCGGGTAGCCTTCGAGGATGTTCATGATCTCGCAGATCACCACGCCGCCGGAGCTCGGTGGTGGCGCGGACACTACGTGGTAGCCACGGTAGTCACACTCGACGGGCGCCAGTTCCCGGGTCTTGTATTTGTCCAGGTCAGCCTGGGTGATAAGGCCCTTGCCCGCCTGGCTGGAATCGACAATCGCCTTGGCCACCCAGCCCTTGTAGAAGCCGTCGGTGCCCTTGGCGGAGATCTCCCGCAGGGTTTTCGCCAGGTCTTTCTGCACCAGCTTCTGGCCCAACAGCATGGGTTCGCCACCGTGCAGGAAGATGCCGCGCAGGTCTTTGTCTTTCTTGAATTCGTCGGTGGCGGTGTGCAGCAGGTCGATATCGCCCTGCTCCAGGGCAAAGCCCTCTTCAGCCAGCTTGATGGCCGGGGCGATTACCTGGGCGCGCTTGAGGGTGCCGTATTTGCTCAGCGCCAGTTCCATGCCCGACACGGTGCCGGGGACGCCCACGGCCAGATGGCCCTTGGAGCTGAGGTCCGGGACGACGTTGCCGTCCTTGTCCAGGTACATGTCGGCGGTGGCTGCCAACGGCGCTTTTTCGCGGAAGTCCAGGAAGGTCTTGCGCCCGTCGGCCAGTTGCACGGTCATGAAGCCGCCACCGCCCAAGTTGCCGGCCGCCGGGTACACCACCGCCAGGGCATAACCCACCGCCACCGCCGCATCCACGGCATTACCACCAGCCTTGAGCACATCCACGCCCACATGGGTGGCCAGGTGTTGGGCGGTGACCACCATGCCATTTTCGCCAGCCACCGGGGCCTGGGAGGCCGCCTGTACACCGCTGACGCTCAGCACCAGCGCCGTGGCAATCAATGTTCGGGTAAACGGTTGGTATTTCATCCCTGGCTACTCTGTTTATTAGAAGAACTAGAAAGTAATACGTTTCGGATCCAAGCCCCAGCGTGATGCCGCGTTTGTGACAGAGCTTGTCGGTAACGGAATAATGCCCATGCTATATTCCGGGCCTTTACGCTGTGCAGCAGAGGCTTTTCGATGGTGATCAAGAAGACCGGTATCCGCGCCCAGCAGGCCGACCAGACCCGTGCGCGGATTCTCCAGGCGGCGGTCAAGGTCTTCACCCGCGACGGCTATTCCGGCGGGCGCGTCGAGAGCATTTCCCGGGAGGCCGACTCCAACGACCGCATGCTCTATTACTATTTCGGCAGCAAGGAACACCTGTTCGTGTGCGTGCTGGAACACACCTATGAACAGTTCAACAAGGCCGAGAGCAAACTCAAGCTCGACCTGAGTGCGCCGGTGCAAGCGTTGCAGGCGCTGGTGGCGTTTATCTGGAACTACTACGTCAAGCATCCCGAGTTTGTGGCGATCTTGAGTATCGAGAACCTGCACAAGGGCAAGCATGCCAAGCAGTCCGGCGAATTGCGCCGGCTGTCCGGGGAGGCGGTCGGGGTGTTGCGGCCGATCATCGAGGCCGGCCAGGCACAGGGGCTGTTTCGCGAGGATGTGGACATCAAGCATGTGTACTTGATGATTGCTTCGTTGTGCTACTTCTACAATTCCAACCAGCACACCCTCAGTTCGTTTCTGGGGGAAGATCTGGCGGACAAAGGGCAGCAGCGGGATTGGCTGGGTTTTATCAGTGATCTGGTGTTGCGTGGTGTACGGTAGAAACCGAATCAAAATGTGGGAGCTGGCTTGCCTGCGATTGCGGTGGATCAGCTAATAATTCAGTGACTGACGCACCGCTATCGCAGGCAAGCCAGCTCCCACATTTGATCTCCATATGGCTTGAATTTGTCAGTGAGTGCCGGGGTTGGCTCGTAGATGGGCAACCTTTTGCTCCAAGCTATTCCACTGCGGTGCATCGGGTGCAAAGCGGCTGCGCAGGTATGACGCCAGCTCCGCCACCTGGGTGTTGGACAGGCTGTCCTTGAACGCTGGCATATAGCCCAGGTCCTTGGTCGCCGGGGTGCTGATGCCTTGCAGGATTACCTTGATCAGGTTGTCCGGCTGGTCGCTGTGCACATTGGTATTGGTCGCCAGTGACGGGCTGACGCCGAACAGCTTCGGCCCCTGCCCGTCGGCATGGCAGGCCTTGCATGAACCTTCGAATACACGCCGTCCATTCGCATTGGGCAGCGTCGCGGCGGCTACCACCTGCGCTTCGGCGGCGCTGCTGTCGTTCAGTGAGGCCAGGTACACCGCCATCGCGCGGATGTCGGTCTTGGGCAGTTTCGCCAGCTCAGTCACGACCGGTCCCATCGGTCCTGTCGCCACGCCGTGGGCGTCGGAATAGCCGGTGCTCAAATAGGTGAACAGTTGGTCTTCGGTCCACGGCGTCGGCGCCTTGGACAAACCATTCAACGCCGGCGCCTCCCAGCCGTCCACCGTGCCGCCTGAAAGGAACGCCTTGCCGCCCTTCTCCGCCCCCATCAAGTTACGCGGTGAGTGGCACGCCGCGCAGTGCCCCAGGCCATTGACCAGGTAGGCCCCGCGATTCCATTGCTCGCTGCGCTGGGGTTGCACGGTGATTTCCCCCCGGCGCAAAAACAGCGCATTCCAGCCGGCCATCAACGGCCGGAAATTGAACGGAAAACTCATGGCATTCGGCACGGGTGCCTGGCTCACCGGGGCCTGGGACATCAGGTAGGCATACAACGCCTGCATGTCGGCATCGTTGATATTGCGAAACGCGGTATAGGGAAACGCCGGGTACAGGTTGCGCCCGTCGCGGCCAATGCCGTCACGCATCGCCCGCTCGAACGCCGGGTAGGACCAGTTGCCAATCCCGGTCTTCTCATCCGGGGTGATGTTGCTGCTGTACAGCGTGCCGAACGGCGTGTGCATCGCCAGCCCGCCGGCGTTGGTCGCCCCGCCCGGTGCTGTGTGGCACACCGCGCAATCCCCTGCCGCCGCCAACAAACGCCCGCGCTCCAGCGTGGCCTTGGACCAGGTGCCGGCGCTGGGCGGCGCAATCGGGGCGATTTCACCGTGGAACGGCCAGGCCGTAGCCGCCATCCCCAGCACCGCACCCAAAGCAGCGAACAATGAGCCGAATAGCCATTTGCGACGCTTCTGCGGGGACTTTTCCGGCTCGCCCAATGTGCCCGCATTCAGCGCCGCCAGCACGCGCTCGGGGGTAATCGGCAATTCGCGAAAACGAATGCCGGTGGCGTCATAGATCGCGTTGGCAATCGCTGCCGCACTGGGCACCGAGGCAGACTCGCCGGCGCCCATTGGTGGCTGGTCCTGGCGCGGCATCATCAGCACATCGATCTGCGGCACTTCAGGGAAGGTCAGGATCGGATAACCGCCCCACTCCTTGCTCGCCACGGTCGACTCTTCAAAGGTCACGCGTTCCTTGAGCACGCGGCTGGTGGACTGGATCACATTGCCGTGGATCTGATGCTGCACCCCCGCCGGGTTGATCATCATCCCCGAGTCATGCCCGATCACCACGCGGGTCACCGAGACATCACCGGTGTGTTTGTCGATGGCCACGTCCGCCACCCAGGCCGCCCACGCCGCGCCGAAGCCGGGGAACTTGCTGTGGATGTAGCGCGCGTAGGCAAAGCCTCGGCCTCGCAGCAGGTGGTCCTCATTCGCGGTTTGCATCGGCGCGGTGCGCGGTGCCCAGCTGGCCCGTTCGGCGGTGGACTTCACCAGGTCGATGGCGCGTTCGTCCTTGAGGTACCGCAGGCGGTATTCCACCGGATCGACCCCGGCGGCGAACGCCAGCTCGTCGATATAGGACTCATGGGCGAAGGTGTTGGGCAGTGCCGACACGCCGCGCATCCACGAGGCGCGCACGATGGGCGCCATGTCGTTGATGGTGACCCGCATATTCTCGATGTCGTAAGGCGGAATCGAGGTGCGGTCGCCCATCTCGAACATCGCCGCCACCGGCTCGACCCGCCCGGTCAGCAGCAGCGCCAGGGTGGGAGCGCCGTTGGACGGGTAGCTGGTTTCAAAGTCATAGGCGGCGATGCTGCCGTCGGCGTTCAGGCCGCCATCCACATCCATCAGCTGTGCGGTGCCCTTGGGCTCCCACAGGTGTTCCTGTTCGCGGGTCAGTTGCACCCGCACCGGCTTGCCCACGGCGCGGGACAACAGCAAGGCATCGGCGCACACATCGTCGGCGCAATTGCGGCCATAACAGCCGGCGGCTTCCATACGGATCACGTCGATGGCGTCTTCTGCGCACTCCAGCAGCCAGGCGAGATCCGCCCGCAGCAGGTGCGGGTTCTGGCTGCCCGACCAGACCCGGCTGACCCCGGGCTGATAATCCGCCACGCCGCAGGACGGGCCAATGGAGCCATGCATCTGGTACGGCCACAGGTAGGTGCGCGGCATGCGCTGGCTGGCGGCGGCCAGGGCTTCGTCGACGTTGCCCTGGTCGAGCACCGTGCGCCGTACTCGGGGGTTATCACGAATCGCCTGCTCCACATCGCTCATGTCCGGCAACGGGTGGTTCCAGGGGTTCCAGTGAACCTGCAGTTCCTGGGCGGCCTTGATCGCCTGTTCTTCGCGCAAGGCGACCACGCCGACAAAGTCACGGATCACCACCACCGCGACAATGCCCGGAATGTGGGCGATGGAGGATTCATCCACCTTCAACAGGCTATTGCCGACAAAGTCACCACAATCCAGGCCCGCATACGGCGGGCGAATCACCCGGCCGTGGAGCATGTCCGGCACGCGCATGTCGTGGACGTAAGTCAGCTCGCCAGTGGCCTTGCCGGGGATATCCACCCGGGCAGCGCCCTTGCCCACCAGGCGGTAATCGGCGGCCGCCTTCAGCGGTGCATCGCCGCTGATCCGCAGTTGGTCATGCTCGCCCGTGACCAGCTCGCCGTAGGTGGTGGTGCGTCCGTCTTCGGCGCTGATAACCCCTGCGTCGACCTTCAGGCTGTGTGCATCGACCGACCAGCGTTGCGCCGCCCGCGCCAGCAGGAAACGCCGGGCTTCGGCGGCGGCGTTGCGCAGCGGGATCGCGGAGATCTGCAAGGTCGCACTGGCGATGGTCGCGCCCTGGTTCGGCACGCGCTCCGTATCACCCAGCACCATGCGCACCTGCTCCATGGTCAGGTCCAGCTCTTCGGCCACGATCTGCGCCAGCGAGGTGCGAATGCCGGTGCCCAGGTCCACGTGCCCGTTGAAGGCGTACACCAACCCGTCATCGTTCACGGCGATAAACAGCCCCAGCTCCTTGGGCTTGACCGTCGGCGTGCCGCCCTTGGCCACCGGCCCCGAAGGCGGCAGCACGTCATCGACGATCAGCAGGACGCCGGCCTTGGCCAGCCATTGGTCACGGGAAGGGATTGCGTCAGTCATGGTCATCGATCCACGTTCAAGGCGTTTGGCGGGCGGCACGCAGCACCGCGCGGAGGATTTCGATATGGGTGCCGCAGCGGCACAGGTTGCCCGACAGTTCGGTGCGCACCTCGGCTTCGCTGGGGTTGGGATTGCGGTCGAGCAAGGCCTTGGCGGTCATGATCATGCCGTTGAGACAGTAGCCGCACTGGGCGGCCTGCTCGTCGATAAAGGCTTGTTGCACGCGGTGCGGGGTTTCGCGGGTGCCGAGGCCTTCGAGGGTGACGATGTCGCGGCCCACGGCTCCCGACAGCGGGAATACGCAGGCCCTTGCGGCCACGCCGTCGATGATCACTGTGCACGCACCACACTCCCCCAGGCCGCAGCCGTACTTGGGGCCGTTGAGTTGCAGGTCATTGCGCAGGATCAGCAATAGCGGTGTGTCCGCCATTGCGCTGACTTCCGTGGTGTGGCCGTTGACCTCAAGCGTTACCGTGATGTGCTGGCTGATCATTCGCTTCGCCCGTTGGCTTTGGTGAAGTGTCCACTACATCAAACAGTCAAAAAAAAGCGTCGCGTACCTGGGGTCTCGCGACACACTTGACGGGTGAAGTGGTTACTACACGAATGCAGAGCAAAAACGGTGCCAGAAGATGGATTCTCTACTTGTGGTGAGGGGGCTAGCACCCCGTTGGAGTGCGCAGCGCGCGCGCTTTTTTGGGGCCGCTTCGCAGCCCAACGGGGGGCAAGCCCCCTCACCACAAAGGGGTTGGGTTATCAGCCTTGAAAGTTGGGTTATCAGCCTTGGAAGTTGGGTTATCAGCCTTGGAAGTTGGGTTGTCAGCCTTGGGAGTTGGATTATCAGCCTTGGAAGTCGGGGGATCAGGCTTGGGGGTCGTCGATCATTTTGCGTAGCAGGAACAGCACCGCCACGCGTTCGGCGGGGTTGAGGTTGCTCAGGGTCAGCTCGGTGATGGTCGCGGCGCAGGGTACGGTTTGCTGCACCAGGGCGGCGCCGGATGCGGACAGGTTGACCACCACTTTGCGTTTGTCCTGGGGGTCGGGTTCCAGGGTGATCAGTTCGCGGGCCTTGAGGCGTTCGACGATGCCGCGGATGGTCGCCTGGTCGACGGCGGTGGCCTTGACCAGTTCGGTGAGCGAGCTTGCACCGTGATCGCGCAGGGCACACAGGGTGACGAACTGCACGGCGGTGAGTTGGGAGTCGCCCACGTTCTGCTGGAAGATCGCCAGGTGGCGCTGGTAGGCCTTGCGCAGCAGGTGGCCAACTTGCTCGGAGAAAACGTAGGAATCAGGCACGGCGGGCTCGGAAAGGCGGCGGTCGATGGGGTGGCATGATGGCGGGGTTGTGGGTTGGACTCAAGCATCAGCCACTGAAGGAATCAAATCGAATGTGGGAGCTGGCTTGCCTGCGATTGCGGTGGATCAGCCAGCTCTCTGTTGTCTGACACTCCGCTATCGCAGGCAAGCCAGCTCCTACAGGGGATGTTTAGCGTGCCAGGGAGGCTTGAGGGGCTACCACGTCGCCGGCGATGACTACGGCCTCATCATCGAGGTAGACGTCGCAGTTTCGCAGCGGGATGTCCATGTGGCACGGCGTCTTGCGGGTGCCGCCGACTTCGGTATTCGGGCCGGTGGAGAACAGGAAGTTGCCGTAGAACGCGCGGGCATCCATGCACATGCCGTCGTTCTTGTCGTGCAGGCCCATCGCCGTCCATTGCGCCCGCGGCTGCAGGCCCCATCCGATGTGGGAGATGCCGTAGACCTCGGGGTCGTTGAAGTATTTCATGTAGTCGCGCAGGTATTCGGCCTCGAAACCACCGTGAATCCGGGTGATGAAGCCCTTCTCGATCTCCAGGGTGATTTTCTCCCGGGTGTAGGTCTTGAACGGCAGCAAAATGTCGCCGATATCCAGCACCAGCACGCCCTCGGCGGTTTCTTCGTTGGGCCAGGAGAACAGGAAGCCGCTGGGCCAGTGGTCCCAGCGCCCGGGCTCATCGGCAAAACCGTACTCGGTGACGGACGGGTATTGCCCCAGCGCGGCGCGAAAATCACTGCCGGCGCGGGATTTGACGTGGATCGAGCGAGCCTTTTTCAACAACTCTTCGGCCGCCAGCACGCGCACCTTGTCTTCCTCGGTCGGCAGCATGCGCGCCAGCACTTCAGGTGGCTCCACCGCCAGCAGGATGCGCGTGCCGGTCTTGAGGATCTGTTCCTGCTCCGGCGAGTGCAACAGCATCATGGTGTCGACGATCAGGTCCGCCGCCTCCAGCGCCCGCTGGGCCGCAATATTGCCGGTCAGCGCGGTGTCGCCGCAGTAGGCGGTCATGTCATTGCCCATCGCCCGGGGGTGGTTGAACGACGGCAATTCCACCGCGTACACCTTGGCCCCCAGGCGCTGCGCAGCGTCCATCGCGGCACGCACAGTGCGCGGGTCGGAGTAATGGCTCTTGAGCACGGCGACGCTCTGGGTCGGATCGACCTTCGATAGCTTCAACACGTGTTCAAACATCTGGGTCAGTTCGCAATCACTTACCGGCATTTCCTGTCTCCTCAGCGGCTGCACCAAGATCTGGCAGTGCGCTTCACTCTAGTGCGTTTTTATAGCGTATACGCCATTTAATAACGATAAGAACTGATTTGCGCATGGACTGCAAGCGCCACGCCAAAACGTTACCAATCCACACAGAACCAATGAAATATGGAGATAGTCGGTTACAGGGGATCGATATGGCCAAAAAAACAATTTTTAAGGCACGGGCTTTTCATTTGAAAAAATGAGCGTATACACTTTAAAAACCTTGCGGCCAGACACTGCCGGCCATCATTCGAAAAAGAGGACCACGCCCCATGGGAAGCACACAAAAAATCGCAATCGTCGGCGCCGGCCTTGGCGGTGCCGCCGCTGCCACCCTGCTGCAACAGGCCGGGTTTGACGTGGACATCTACGAGCAGGCGCCGGAATTCTCCCGCCTGGGTGCCGGGATCCACATGGGCCCCAACATCATGAAAATCTTCCGGCGCATGGGCATCGAAAAGCAGCTGGACCTGATGGGGTCGCACCCCGAGCACTGGTTCAGCCGCGACGGCGAAACCGGCGATTACCTGTCACGCATCCCCCTGACCGGCTATGGCGCGTCCTACATCACCGTGCACCGCGGCGACCTGCACGCGCTGCAGATGTCCACCCTCAAGCCCGGCACCCTGCACTTCAACAAGCGCCTGGAAACCCTCGAAGAAACCGACACCCAGGTACGCCTGACCTTCGCCGACGGTGAAGTGACCTACGCCGACATCGTGATCGGTGCCGACGGCATCAACTCGCGCATTCGTGAAGAGCTGCTGGGTGCGGAAAAACCGCTGTACAGCGGCTGGGTCGCCCACCGTGCGCTGATCCGGGGCGATCAACTGGCCAAGTACGACCTGAAGTTCGAAGACTGCATCAAGTGGTGGACCGAGGACCGGCACATGATGGTCTACTACACCACCGGCAAGCGCGACGAGTACTACTACGTCACCGGTGTGCCGCACCCGGAATGGGACTTCCAGGGCGCCTTCGTCGACAGCAGCCGCGAAGAGATGTTCGACGCCTTCAAGGGCTACCACCCCACCGTCCAGGCCCTGATCGAATCCACCGAAAGCGTGACCAAATGGCCGTTGCGCAACCGCAACCCGCTGCCGTTGTGGAGCCGTGGCCGCCTGGTGTTGCTGGGCGATGCCTGCCACCCGATGAAGCCGCACATGGCCCAGGGTGCCGGCATGGCCATCGAAGACGCGGCGATGCTGACCCGCTGCCTGCAGGAAACCGGCATCAGCGACTACCGCACCGCCTTCGAACTGTATGAGGCCAACCGCAAGGAGCGCGCCTCCCGGGTCCAGGCGGTGTCCAACGCCAACACCTGGCTGCGTACCCAGGAAGATCCGGACTGGGTCTACGGCTATGACCTCTACGCCCAGCAACTGAAATCGGGGGTGGCCGCGTGAGCAGCTTTCTCTATGGCGGCAACGTCCAGGCCAACGGCATTCGCCAGCATTACCTGCGCTACGGTGGCAAAGGCCCGGCACTGATCCTGATTCCCGGCATCACCAGCCCGGCGATTACCTGGGGTTTTGTCGCGGAACGCCTGGGCCTGCATTTCGACACGTATGTGCTGGATGTGCGCGGTCGCGGCCTGTCGTCCACCGGCCCGGAACTGGACTACAGCACCGACACCTGCGCCGATGACATTGGCGCGTTTGCCGACGCGCTGAAGCTCGACAGCTATCACCTGGTGGGCCATTCCATGGGCGCGCGGTTCGCCGTGCGCAGTGCGGTGCGCCATCCCCGGGGCGTCAACCGCGTGGTGTTGATCGACCCGCCGGTGTCCGGCCCCGGTCGCCGTGAATACCCGAGCAAACTGCCGTGGTACGTCGACTCGATTCGCCAATCGCTGGTGGGCATGGACGCTGAGGCCATGCGCGCGTTCTGTGCCACCTGGACCGACGAGCAGCTGCAACTGCGCGCCGAATGGCTGCACACCTGTTACGAGCCGGCGATCGTGCGCGCGTTCAATGACTTCCACACCGTGGACTTCCATCAGGACCTGCCGCACCTGGAGGCGCCTGCCCTGCTGATTGTTGCCGGACGCGGCGGTGTAATTCAGCCCGAAGATGTCGCGCAAGTCCGACAGTTACAGCCAAGCCTGCAGGTGGCCCACGTGCCGAATGCCGGACACATGATCCCTTGGGACGACCTTGAAGGCTTTTTCACAGCCTTCGGCGACTTCCTCGGCCAGCCCCTGACTGCCTAACGGAGACCACCATGCTCAAGCCTTACCGCATCGGCCAGATCGTGCCGAGCTCCAACACCACCATGGAAACCGAGATCCCTGCGATGCTCAACGCGCGCCAGGCAATTCGTCCGGAACGTTTCACCTTTCACTCCAGCCGCATGCGCATGAAGCAAGTGCGCAAGGAAGAACTGGCGGCGATGGACGGCGAGTCCGACCGTTGCGCCATCGAGCTGTCCGACGCCAAGGTCGACGTGCTGGGCTACGCCTGCCTGGTGGCGATCATGGCCATGGGGCTGGGTTACCACCGCAATTCCGAACAGCGCCTGCGCAAGGCCACCGCCGACAACGACGCCAACGCCCCGGTGATCACCAGTGCCGGCGCCTTGATCGAAGGCCTGAAAGTGATGGGCGCCAAGCGCATCGCCATCGTCGCGCCCTACATGAAACCGCTGACCGAACTGGTGGTGAACTACATCCGCGAAGAAGGCTTTGACGTAGTGGACTGGCGCGCCCTGGAAATCCCCGACAACCTCGAAGTGGCCCGCCACGACCCGGCCAACCTGCCGGCCATCGTCGCCGGAATGAACCTGGAAGGCGTCGACGTGATCGTGCTGTCGGCCTGCGTGCAAATGCAGTCGCTGCCCGTGGTGGCCAAGGTCGAAGCGCAAACCGGCCTGCCGGTGCTCACCGCTGCGATCGCTACCACCTACGCCATGCTCAAGGCCCTGGACCTGGAACCCATCGTCCCCGGCGCCGGCGCCCTGCTCTCCGGCGCCTACTAAAAACGCTTTTGTGGCGAGGGAGCTTGCTCCCTCACCACAAGGTATGCGCACTGTCCATTAGCGAGAATTGAAAGATGAGCGAACAATCCGCCGACGCCAACTACCAGGGCGTCTGGGGCAACCGCATCGGCTTCGGCAAAAAATCCGCCCTGCTGATGATCGATTTCATGCAAGGCTACACCACCGAAGGCGCCCCGTTGTTTGCACCGGGCGTGGTCAGTGCCGTCGCCGAAAGCATTGAGCTGCTGGCCAGCGCTCGGCATCACGGGATCAGCGTGGTGCACACCAATATCCGTTACCATCCGGGCCATTTCGCCGACGGCGGTATCTGGGTAAAAAAAGCCCCGGTGATGAAAGACATGGTCGAGGGTAACCCCCTGGCCGCGTTCTGCACCGAGGTCCTGCCCCTGGCCAATGAAGTGGTGATCACCAAACAATACGCCAGCGCGTTTTTCGGCAGCAGCCTGGCCCCGATGCTGCACGCCATGGGCGTCGACACCGTGGTGCTCGCCGGCTGCTCCACCAGTGGCTGCATCCGCGCCACCGCAGTGGATGCGGTGCAACACGGGTTTCGCACCATCGTCGTGCGCGAATGCGTCGGCGACCGCCACCCGGCGCCCCACGAAGCCAACTTGTTTGATATCGACAGCAAGTACGGCGACGTGGTCAGCAAGCGGGAGGCCATGAGCAAGTTCAAGGAGCAATAAGGTTTCATTAAGAACCGCGCCACAGAGCGCGGTCTTGCACTCTTCTGACACTGCCTTTGGACGTCGCTTCTACAGCACTCCGAAGTGCTGGAAAAAAAGCGGCTGTATAAAAACCATAAGTCACCGCCAGGAGACACCCAATGCCCATTGCGAATGCAGCGCCCGCGACTACGGTCGCCGATCCGGTCCACACGCTCTACCACAAGATCACCTGGAAGCTGATTCCGTTCCTGTGTTTCTGCTACCTCGCCGCCTACCTGGATCGCATCAATATCGGCTTCGCCAAATTGCAGATGCTCGACCAGTTGCACTTCAGCGAAACCGCGTTCGGCCTCGGCGCCGGGCTGTTTTTTGTCGGCTATATCATTTTTGAAGTACCCAGCAACCTGATCCTGGAAAAGGTCGGCGCGAAGATCTGGATCGCCCGCATCATGATCACCTGGGGCCTGCTCTCGGCCTGCACCATGCTGGTCACCTCCACCACCCAGTTCTACATCCTGCGGTTCCTGCTGGGCGCCGCCGAGGCCGGGTTCCTGCCGGGCGTGCTGTATTACCTGACCACCTGGTTTCCCACCCATCGCCGGGGGCGGATCAGCGCCCTGTTCATGATCGGCCTGCCGCTGTCCAGCGTGATCGGCGGCCCGTTGTCCGGCTGGATCATGGGCCACTTCGACAACATGGCCGGCCTGCGCGGCTGGCAGTGGCTGTTCCTGATCGAAGCGGTGCCCAGCGTGCTGCTGGGTGTGTGGACCTTCTGGGCACTGCCCAATACCTATCAGCAAGCCAAGTGGCTGTCCCCTGAAGAAAAGACCCTGCTGGAAAGCGAACTGCGCAAGGACGACGCCGACGGTGCCGGCAGCAAGCACAGCTTCCGCGACGGCTTCTTCAACCTCAAGGTGTGGATGCTCGGCGGTATCGACTTCTCGATCCTGCTCAGCGCCTACGCCATGGGCTTCTGGATGCCGACGTTTATCCGCAACGCAGGCATCACCGACACGTTCCACATCGGCATCCTCACTGCCTTGCCCAGCGTGGCGGCGTTGCTGGGCATGCTGCTGATCGGCGCCAGCTCCGACAAACACCGTGAACGCCGCTGGCACATCATCGTGCCGTTTTTCATCGGCGCGGCAGCGATGGCCACGAGCACCTTCTTCACCCATAACGTGGTCGCCACCGTGGCCCTGTTTGCGATTGCGTCAGCCGCGATCATCGGGGCGGTGCCGGTGTTTTTCAGCCTGCCGGCGACCTTTCTCAAAGGTACCGCGGCGGCCACCGGCTTTGCCCTGGCCTGTTCACTGGCGAACATCGCAGGCCTGGTGAGCAACTCGTTGATGGGGGTTGCGATTGACGTCACAGGCAGCAGTGCCGGAGCCTTGTGGTTTTTTGCCGGCTGCCTGATTCTCAGCAGCTTCCTGGTCATCGCCTTGCCGGCGAAACTGGTGAACCGTTAATAACAACAACTCTTCGGGTGAGTCTCCATGCAAGGTTTCATCAAGCGCTGTACCCTGCTTGTCGCCGTCGGCCTGTGTGCCGGTACGGCGCAGGCCGCAGAAAAGGTCATCTTCGACACCGACTTCAACGTGCTCAACGATGACGGCCAGGCCTTTATCATGCTCGCCCAGTTGCATGCGCAAAAACGCATCGACCTGCTGGGCATGACCCTGGTCAGCGGCAACGCCTGGGTCGACCAGGAACAGGTGGACGCCCTCAAGGCCGTGGAACGCATGGGGGTGGAAAGGGAAGTCGGTGTCTATTCCGGCGCCGCCTACCCGCTGCTGCATGACTACGCCACTTATGAGGCCGAAAAAGCCCTGTTCGGCTCCGGCTGGCCGGGTGCGTTCAAGCACCCGCGCCCAACGAATGCATCACAACTGGTAGCACCCCCGGATGGCCTGGCGACCCACACCACGCTGCGCAAGGAAACCGCCGCCCAGTTCATCGTCGACAGCGTGCGGGCCAATCCCCACCAGGTGACGATTCTGGCGGTAGGCCCGCTGACCAACATCGCCCTGGCGATTCGCTCGGCGCCGGACATCGTGCCGCTGATCAAGCGCATCGTGTACATGGGCGGCGCCCTGGAGATTCCGGGCAATACCACGCCGGCAGCGGAGTTCAACTGGTGGTTCGACCCGGAGGCCGCAAAAATCGTATTGCGCTCGCCGATCGAACACGTGATTTTCCCCAATGATGTCTGTGAGAAAGTCACCTTCGACAAGTCGGTGTACCAGCGGGTGATCGCCCATAAAGGCCCGATTGCCGACCTTTACAAGCACGAGTTCGGGCCACTGTTCGACAAAGATCCGGCCTACCACAGCTTCACCTGGGACAGCCTGCCTGCGCTGTTTCTGGTAAGCCCCGACATCGTCACCGAATCCCGCGAACTATGGGTGGACGTGGACGCCACCTTCGGCGCCGACTACGGCCGGGCACTGGGCTACAAGAAAGGTGCGCCGGTGGGCACGCAGAAGGCCAAGGTGGTGTTCGCCGTGGACCAGAAGAAGTTCTGGGACGGCTATGTCGGGCTGGTGACACTGCCAACGCCGGTAAAATAACGCCATAAATATACTCACCCGTTGCGCCTGCAGAGGCCAGGCCAACGGGCACCTTACCGCTTTTGGGTGTTTCTCCTTGAAATACCCCGCCAAACTCCCTCGGTTATTTCTCGGAACGCCTACGGCGCGCGACTCGACACAGGCGGGTAAGTTCGGTCATTCCTGATCCGGCCTCCCTAGTTCAAGGAGCTTCCATGAGAAGTGTCGAATCCCATTTCCCTGCTTCCACCAGACAGATGCCGGCGGACGATAGCACCGGCATCCGGCCCCTCGGCTCACCCGACACGCTGCAGCCACTCACCACGCCCCCCCGTGATGCGCCGCCCGAACCGGGTGACAAAGAAGTCGCGCCGCCTCCTAAACGCTCGGGGTTCGGGCTGGTGCGCCAGGCATTGGAAGACGCACCAGCCTCTGCGCCGTCAATGCCATTCACCAGGCAACACAGTCTTTCAGAGTCCAGCGTCAGCGGTGATCCGAACACATCAACCCGCGCCGAGGCCGACGCGCAGGTGGCGCAAACCCTGGCGCAAACGGACGATCAGCAGACCGCACCTCTTCACGTGCCGCCCTTGTCGACCCTTGGACAATGGTTAACCCAATTGCGCACTGCACTGAACAGCCCTGCATTTCAGGCTTTTATCCAAGAAACCGGCTTTGATGCATCCAGCATTAAGTTTCTGCCTTCTATGTCGAGCCTCAACGGCATGATCAACGGGAGATTGGTGAGGGTCTCAATCGAAAGCGAAGGTGCTTCGAATAACGCGATCCGGAACCTGGCAATCGCAGAAGCTGTCGTCATCGGCAGCGGGCTGCCAACGCCCCTGTCCTACGCTGAGGTAATGAGCGGTGCGCTAAACGCCTCGATGGTAAAAGCGTTCTACGACGATAGTTTCAAATCCATCCTCAAATCGGAGAAAGCGCGCGGTCCACAGACGCTGGCAATTCATCGCCAAATCGTTGGCGATATCTATGATAGAGATAACCTCGCGCAGGAACTGAAGTTCATCAGTGCCCGCCTGGGCGCGGGCCGAATGACGCCGACAACGCTCCCGCATGTATTGGCCAACACCCAGGTAGATATCCAGACGGGCTCAACCTACAGCCAACTGCACGCAACCGAGCCAGGAGGCTCTGCCAACCTCGCGAGCTTCCTGAAAACCCTGGGCAAGCCACTGCCGGAAAGCCGGGAGCAAGTCGACCAGCTTGTCACCTTCCTCACCGGTAACGCCGATCTCTTTTCCGAAGAGACAATCCTGACGATGGCCTATTCCAGCGCACTGAGACAAGCCGCCGAAGGTCAATCAGAGGGGCTCGTCACAGTGCCACGCCACTCGCTGCTGGGCCGCTGGCTCGAACTTTACCGCGGCTTGCTCGACCACGAGGTGATCCAGACATGGCTGGTCCGGCAAAACGTTGATCCAGGTACGTTCACGGTTATTCCCGCGACCGGGCAAGCGACAGCCACGGTGAACGGCGCGCTGAAAACCTTTGAGCCATCAGACGATTCAGGCTGGGCACAGATCGCCGGCCCACTCCTGGCAATAGGCAAACTCATCGCACCAGGTTCTGAACAGTCGTTACAGATGCCGCGCTTGAGCCAGTTTATCGACGTGCCATTGAGCATGGTCGCCGGCTTTTACAATGAGCCGCCCACTGACACTGCCGTTCAAGCCCGGGAGCGGGCCGACTATCTTGAACATACAGGGGCTTTCGATTCCTCGCCGGCAACTGCGGAGCATTCGATCCCGTCCCTTGAAACGCATAAGCAGCAAGCGGATACCTATTACGACAACCTTGCCCGCGCCATGGCTGAAAAAAGCAAGTTTGAAAACATTGCCAGCACCACCGCCGCGGCACTGCCCAACGCACGTGCTGAGGCGAAGAAATCTGCCGAGGCGATCATTTTTAACCTCACGGGTAAGACGGTGGATGCCGACACGATTTACCACAACCGGTTTGACACGGCCCGCACGTCCGAAGAACTGTCCCACCGGCGGATCAAAAGCTCACTGCGCTTGCCGGATGCCTTATTGAAGAACTTCAGTGAGGCCGACTGGGTTCCTGGCATGCTCGACGCCACCTCGGGCCTGTACACCGACCCTGAGGGTTATGGAGAACACCACAAGTTTGCACTTGCCCCCTCAGAGGTGATGAACGAAAGCTGGAAAACGGATCTCCAGACGATCATGACTACCAAGCTGGATAACTTCTGGGATCAGCACCGTGACGATTTTCGCTCGATCCTCAAGGGCCGGTTCATTGCCCAGGCCCGCCAGCAACTGCAGGCCTACGAAGCGCTTTCCCCGACAGAGCAGGCAGCGCTTGCCGATGAGCATAAATTCACACGCGAGGACTACCTGCTGGTCATGGGGGCGACGTCGAATGTTTCTGTGAATGAGCGTGCCCCGATCACCGTAGCGCAGTTGCAGGCATCCACATCGACACGCGGCGTTGTCCGGGCCCACCCCCTGGATATCAATGGCTATGGTTCCGATATTGTGCGTTTCACCGCCCAGGACGATGGGCAATACCTCTACTCCAATGGCCGGCGTGATGGCAGACAGGTGCTTTACGTGCCGGGAGGCGACCCGGATTTTGTTCGCTTCGACTCCCTGGAAAAAATGGACCAGTGGATCGTCGACCAGGCCCGGGATCCGAAGAAGCGCAAGGACCTGGCGTCGCACTTCTCTGTGTACGACCGGCAGGACGGTATCAGCTATTACGGCGTCGAGACTTCGCTGGCCATGCTCGGGACAAAGCAGTGGGATCTTGAGGAAGGCATCACCATTGATCGTGCCAACATCAGTATTCACGGCGATGTCTTCCAGCACATCACGCAGGTCACCAAAAAACGCACGAGCAGTGATGCGGACTTGGCGATCAAATCAAACAGCGAGGCCATTCGCGACGCTTGGCTTAACGACATCACCGTTGGGACAGGACTGCTGGCAAAGTTGGCCCCCACGGGCATCATCGCCACCGGGGTGGCTACGGCCGCCGCGATCGCTGAAACAGCCCTTGGCGTAGAAAAATCGGTTTCAGGTGACACCTTGGCCGAGCGCAGTGATGGCGCACTCAAAGCTGCGGATGGCGCCCTCAACGCCCTGTTTTCCGTGGGTGCGAGCAGCGTTCCTGAAGATCCCTTCATCCTGCCAGCCGCCCGAGCCCCATCAACGCTCCCACTGCAAAGTGAAACCTTCTTTGACGGCACCCAGGCGTTGGTCACCGGGCAATCATTGGCAGAAGATGCCTATGTCATCCCACGCTCGGACGGCTTTGACGTGGTGGATGGCGAGAAGGTCTATCGCTACAACGCCAGACAACCCGGCCAACTGACGGACCTGGAGTCTGCCGGGCGCGAGGCGGAGCTGGAGAACTACGAAGCCTTTTGCCCGGTGCCCGCAGCGCCGGTCGGGAGAGTGAAACGCGGCGCCAACGATGAGTGCTTCTCCAGAATCATCGTCAACACTGGCGACGAGCTGCAGTTGGAGTTACAGGCGCTGGAGCACGAGCGCCTGCTGCCTTCCCCGCGCAAACTGTTCAACAGTGACCGGTACGTGGTGCGGGAAAGACGCCTGCACAAGATGGTCGATACTGAAATGGGCACCAAGCTCGTACCGCTTCCCACCCAAAAGCCTATCGAATACAAAACACTTATCGACGGAAAAATAATCGACGATCCACACTTCGGCCTCCCTTCTGAAACCACCAACACGTTCCTTGAAGCAGAAACACGCGTGGTGAAGCTCGGCAGCATCAGCCATGGCGTCAACGATCAGCGCGAGAAGCGCGGTATTGTGGTGCCCAGCTCCAGAGCAGGTGACCCCTCCCAGTTCCTGGTAGTTGAGGCAGATACCGCTGAATTCTATTACGTGAAGCTCAGCACGCCGCCGGCAACGGAGGTGACATTCATCAAATGCGGCGCGACAGAATTTGACTTGGAGCTGGCAAAAGAATATCGATCAAAATTTTACATACGCCAGGGCAATTCGGCCCATCCGAATGACGCCAACTTCATTGCCTTGCCTAAATTGAAGGATGCTTACAAGTCACTGGAGAGAAATGGCTACTCAAAAGCGGACATCGCTGAACTCAAAAACAAGGTCGCCACGATGACTGTCGAGCAGCAGCGTGAGGTGGTGTTCCAGCTACAAACACGAGGCGCGCTTGGCAGCGCCACTATTTCCATGATGCCAAACAAGATATCGGCCCTGACAACACCCGATAACTTCGCCGGGCTGACCGAGGCACAAAAAAACCGGTTTTATGCGCAGAAGGCAAAAGAGACGGTGGACCGTGCGATGAAAGCCACCGGGCTGGGCCCCAGCAACCAGGTACATTCAATCGCCGATATAAAACGAGCCGATGCTGCCAGCCAAACCATTGGATGGTTGCGCAAAACCGCGAATCCAGGGACCCATGACCTCGGGGCTCAGGCCCTGAAAAGCGGCGCCGGAAACTGTGGCGAAATGAGCCTGCTCGCCAGGGATATCATCACGAAAAGCGGGGGCCAGGCCTATACCTGGGGCGCGGGCGACGCTCACGCGTTCACCGTCGTTGGCGGTCCATCGATATTGCCTGGCGATACCGTCGACTTCTCGCAAGCCGAATGGGCTGATGCCTGGATCGTTGATCCGTGGGCCGAAATAGCCTGCCCCGCCCGGCAATACAATGCCGAGCTGGAGGCGACAATGAAACGATGGGATGCCTTGGGATGGAAGATCAGGGAGGGCAAGAACCCCAACATGAGCCCCCTCGATAACAACTGGACGAATACCCTGTTCAATTTACCGAAAAGCCCGAATAGCTATGGGTACGTCGAGCAGGCCTTGAGCGCCTGATCCGCCGATACGCCATCACGGCGGCGCGATACCAGGCCAATTGTGGTTTAATCGCGCCGTTTTTTTGCCCACAGGAACGCCCTGCTCATGAACCCGTCCGCCACCAAAGTCCTGGTCATTGGTTACGTCTGGCCCGAGCCCCGCTCTTCAGCGGCCGGCGGGCACATGATGCAGATTCTGGAGAGTTTTCTGGCCCAGGGCTGGGACATCACCTTCAGCAGCCCGGCCGTCACCGGCGAACACAAGGCCGACTTGCCCGCCCTGGGCATTCGCGAATGTGCGATCGAGCTGAACAACAGCAGTTTCGACGAATTTATCCAGCAACTGTCCCCTGATATCGTGCTGTTCGACCGCTTCATGATGGAAGAGCAGTTCGGCTGGCGTGTGGAAAAAGCCTGCCCGGGTGCCCTGCGCGTCCTGGAAACCTGCGACCTGCAAAGCCTGCGGGACGCCCGCCACCAGCGCCTCAAGGATGTCCTGAAGGCTGAACCCGGCGCTGACGACTTCAGCCCTCTGTTCAATGCGGACCTGGCCGCCGAATTCGATGACATGGCTGACACCGACGTGGCCAAGCGCGAGATGGCGGCGATCTACCGTTGCGACATCAGCCTGATGATCTCCGACGTGGAAAGCCGCTTGCTGACCGAGCACTTCAAAGTGCCCGCCGCCCTGCTCCACTGGTGCCCATTGATGCTGACGCCGCCCACCGAAGCGTTTGCGCCGTTTGAAGACCGCGCGCACTTCCTGAGCATCGGCAACTTTCGCCACGCGCCCAACTGGGATGCGGTGTTGTGGATGAAGAACAGCGTGTGGCCGCTGATCCGCCAGCAACTGCCCGGCGCTCAACTTCACGTGTATGGCGCCTACACGCCGCCCAAGGCCACCGCCCTGCACAACCCGGCCCAGGGCTTTCATGTGATGAACTGGGCCGAAGACGCCTTACAGGTCATGACGGCGGCGCGTATCTGCCTGGCGCCGTTGCGGTTTGGCGCCGGCATCAAGGGCAAGCTGGCCGACGCAATGCTCTGTGGCACACCGAGCGTCACCACACCGATTGGCGCCGAGGCCATGGGTGAACCGTGGCCCGGCGCGGTCGAGCACAGCGCCAGCGCCCTGGCCAACGCAGCCGTGGCCCTGTACCAGGACCGCGAGCGTTGGGTCCACGCCCAGGAAGCGGGACGCGCATTGCTGGCCAGCCGTTATGCCCAAGGCACTCACGGCCCGGCACTGGTGGCGCGCCTGGAGCAGTGCCGCAGCGAACTGGCCGAGCACCGCCGGCGCAATTTCACCGGCAGCATGCTGCGCCATCACCTGCACAAAAGTACCCAGTACATGGCGCAGTGGATCGAGGCGAAAAACCGCAACCTTTAAACAGCGGCGCTGGCGAGGTGGCGCGCAAGGGGGCATTATCCTTTTCGCAACCACAATAAAGCGACTGCAGCATGACCCGAGCAGCGAGAATCACCGACCCTTCCTACGAGCTGATGGACGATCACAACGGTCTGTCCATCATCTATCGCCAACACGGCTTCCCGTGCCCTTTGGTGCGCTGGCATTTCCACAAGGAATACGAGCTGCACCTGATCGTCGCCAGCTCCGGCAAGGTGTTCATCGGCGACTACATTGGCAACTTCTACCCGGAAAGCCTGTTCCTCACCGGCCCCAACCTGCCCCACAACTGGATCAGCCAGGTGGCCGAGGACGAAGTGGTGCCCAAGCGCGACATGCTGGTGAACTTCACCGATGAGCTGTTCGAAGGCGGCAGTCATGTGTTCGCCGAACTCAAGACCCTTGCGCCGTTGCTGGAACGGGCGCAATACGGCATCGAATTTCGCTGCAAAAAGACCATCGCCCAGGCGATGACCCTGATGCAACGTATCGAGGACGCCCACGGCATGGCGCGCCTGGGGCACTTCTTCATCCTGATGGAGGTGCTCAGTGCCTGCGAGGACTACCAACTGCTGTCCGGCGTGACCACCCCGCAACTGGCGGACGAACACAGCATCGACCGCACCAACCGGGCGGTGGACTACATTTTTGCCCACTACGCGCGGGAACTGTCCCTGGAAGAAGTCGCCGAATACCTCGGCATGAAGCCCACTTACTTCTCCCGTGTGTTTAAACAGGCCACCGGGCGCACCTTCATTGAATTCGTCAATCGCCTGCGCATCAGCAAATCCTGCGAGCTGCTGGCCGACGGTGACAAAGCCGTGACCGATGTATGCTTCGAGTCGGGCTTCAACAATATTTCCAACTTCAACCGCCGGTTCCAGCAGCTCAAGGGCATGACGCCGTCGCACTACCGGCGTTTGGCAGTGCAACGTTTGACCGAGCAGAATTTAGCTTAATCATTTCAGCGCCTTTCCGATGGAGTGCAAAAAAGTATCAGTAGAAGTGCTCCCAAGGATTTGTCACCACGCCAATTGAAGGCTGTAATCAACGCACACTTTTCCAGCTGTCGTGGAAGACACAACAACAATAACTGTCCTTCTGTAGCCCCTGGGCGCAGAAATGGAGTGCGCGATGAAGTTCACAGCTAAAGCTCTGCTTGCCTGCACCTGCATGACCCTGAGCGCCGTCAGTCTTGGCGCGCAAACCCTGACCATTGCCACCGTCAACAACAGCGACATGATTCGCATGCAAAAGCTCTCGAAAACCTTCGAGACCGAGCATCCGGAGATAAAGCTGAACTGGGTGGTACTGGAAGAAAACGTCCTGCGCCAACGTCTCACCACCGACATCGCCACCCAGGGCGGACAGTTCGACGTGTTGACCATCGGCATGTACGAAGCTGCACTCTGGGGCGCCAAGGGCTGGCTGGAACCGATGAAGGACCTGCCTGCTTCCTACGACCTGGACGACGTTTTCCCTTCCGTGCGTGACGGCCTTTCCGTCAAGGGCTCGCTGTACGCCCTGCCGTTCTACGCCGAAAGCTCCATCACCTACTACCGCACCGACCTGTTCAAGGACGCCGGGCTGACCATGCCCGAGCACCCGACCTGGACGCAGATCGGCGAATTCGCCGCCAAGCTCACCAACAAGGACAAGGAACAGTACGGCCTGTGCCTGCGCGGCAAAGCCGGTTGGGGCGAGAACATGGCGCTGATCACCACCCTGGCCAACGGTTACGGGGCACGCTGGTTCGATGAGAAGTGGCAGCCGGAATTCAACGGTCCCGAGTGGAAAGACGCGCTGAATTTCTACGTCGACAACATGAAAAAATCCGGCCCGCCGGGCGCCTCCAGCAACGGTTTCAACGAAAACCTGGCGCTGTTCAACAGCGGCAAGTGCGCGATCTGGGTCGACGCCAGCGTCGCCGGCTCGTTCGTGACCGACAAGACCCAAAGCAAAGTGGCTGACCACGTCGGCTTCACCTTTGCGCCCCATGAGAAAACCGACAAAGGTACGTCGTGGCTGTACTCGTGGTCCCTGGGGATTCCGACCAGCTCCAAAGCCAAGGACGCCGCCAAGGTCTTCACCACCTGGGCCACTTCCAAGGAATACAGCCAGTTGGTCGCCAAGACCGACGGGATTGCCAACGTACCGCCAGGTACCCGCAAGTCGACCTACAGCGACGAATACATGAAGGCGGCACCGTTTGCCAAGGTGACGCTGGAATCGCTGAAAGTCGCCGACCCGAAAGACCCGTCGGCCAAGCCGGTGCCGTATGTGGGCATCCAGTTGGTGACCATTCCTGAATTCCAGGCAATTGGTACCCAGGTCGGCAAGTTCTTCTCCAGTGCACTGACCGGTGGCTCGACCGCCGAAAAAGCCCTGGCGGATGCACAGACCTTCACCGAACGCGAAATGAAGCGGGCCGGTTATCCCAAGTAACCCCCAATACCTGTAGGCGCTGGCTATGTGGTGAGCGGGCTTGCCCCGCGCTGGGCTGCGAAGCAGCCCCATCAATCTGTGGTGAACCCGGAGGGGGACAAGCCCCCTCACCCCATAGCCCGCTCCCACACGCATGTACCTGACTGGTCCTGATCACCATGAATACCACCACTGCCCAAGTGCAAACCGCTACGCCGGACAAGCCGCGCAAAAGCCGCTTGATCAACCCCGGCTGGTTCCTCGTCAGCCCCTCGGTGGCCCTGTTGCTGCTGTGGATGATCGTGCCGCTGGGCATGACCCTGTACTTCTCGCTGATTCGCTACAACCTGCTCTACCCCGGCGAAAACCAATTCGTGGGCCTGGAAAACTTCACCTACTTCATCACCGACTCGGGCTTCCTGCCCGGTGCCACCAACACCCTGTTGCTGGTGGGCAGCGTGCTGCTGATCAGCGTGGTGTTTGGTGTACTGATCAGCGCCCTGCTGGAGGCCAGCGAGTTTTTCGGTCGCGGGCTGGTGCGGGTGTTGCTGATTTCACCGTTCTTCATCATGCCCACCGTCGGTGCGCTGATCTGGAAGAACCTGATTTTCCATCCGGTGTCGGGGATTCTCGCCTACGTGTGGAAGCTGTTCGGCGCCCAGCCCGTGGACTGGCTGGCCCATTACCCGTTGCTGTCGATCATCATCATCGTGTCGTGGCAGTGGTTGCCCTTCGCGATCCTGCTGCTGATGACCGCCATGCAGTCCCTCGACCAGGAACAAAAGGAAGCCGCCCGCCTGGACGGTGCCGGCGCCATCGCGATCTTCTGGCACCTGACCCTGCCGCACCTGGCACGCCCGATTGCCGTGGTGGTGATGATCGAAACCATCTTCCTGCTCTCGGTGTTCGCGGAAATCTTCACCACCACCAACGGTGGCCCCGGCTACGCGTCGACCAACCTCGCCTACCTGATCTACAACCAGGCGCTGGTGCAGTTCGATGTGGGCATGGCCTCGGCCGGCGGCTTGATTGCCGTGGTCATCGCCAATATCGCGGCGATCATCCTGGTGCGGATGATCGGCAAAAACCTGACTGACAAGCCTTGAGGGCCGCGCCATGACGCTCCAACAATCCCGCCGCCTGCAAAGCGTGTTGCTCGGCACCCTGGCCTGGGCCATCGCGATCCTGATTTTCTTCCCGATCTTCTGGATGGTGCTGACCAGCTTCAAGACCGAAATCGATGCGTTCGCCACCCCGCCGCAGTTCATCTTCACGCCGACGCTGGAGAACTACCTGCACATCAACGAGCGCAGCAACTACTTCAGCTACGCCTGGAACTCGGTGTTGATTTCCTTCAGCGCCACCGCCCTGTGCCTGCTGATCTCGGTGCCGGCCGCCTACTCCATGGCCTTCTACGAGACCAAGCGCACCAAGGGCACGCTGCTGTGGATGCTCTCTACCAAGATGCTGCCGCCGGTGGGCGTGCTGATGCCGATCTACCTGCTGGCCAAGAGCTTCGGCCTGCTGGACACGCGCATTGCGCTGATCATCATCTACACCCTGATCAACCTGCCGATCGTGGTCTGGATGGTTTACACCTACTTCAAGGACATCCCGAAAGATATCCTCGAAGCCGCCCGCCTGGACGGTGCCACCCTGTGGCAGGAAATGGTCCGGGTACTGCTGCCGATCGCCAAGGGTGGCCTGGCTTCCACGGTGTTGCTGTCGCTGATCCTGTGCTGGAACGAAGCGTTCTGGTCACTGAACCTGACCTCGTCCAACGCCGCGCCGCTGACCGCTTTGATCGCCTCGTACTCCAGCCCCGAAGGCTTGTTCTGGGCCAAATTGTCTGCCGTGTCGACCCTGGCCTGTGCGCCGATCCTGATCTTTGGCTGGATCAGCCAGAAACAGCTGGTCCGCGGTTTGTCCTTCGGCGCCGTGAAATAACGGCACCTTCAAACAACAACGAATTTAGAAGCGGAGGCCCATCATGGCCAACCTGAAAATCAAGAATCTGCAAAAAGGCTTCGAAGGTTTCTCCATCATCAAGGGCATCGACCTTGAGGTGAACGACAAGGAATTCGTGGTGTTCGTCGGCCCGTCGGGCTGCGGCAAATCCACCCTGTTGCGCTTGATTGCGGGCCTGGAAGAAGTCACTGAAGGTACCATCGAGCTGGATGGCCGCGACATCACCGAAGTCACCCCGGCCAAGCGCGACCTGGCGATGGTGTTCCAGACCTACGCCCTGTACCCGCACATGAGCGTGCGCAAGAACATGTCGTTTGCCCTGGACCTGGCAGGCGTCGACAAGAAGATTGTCGAGAGCAAGGTCAACGAAGCGGCGCGCATCCTGGAGCTGGGCCCGTTGCTGGAGCGCAAGCCCAAGCAGTTGTCCGGCGGCCAGCGTCAGCGTGTCGCGATCGGCCGTGCGATTGTGCGCAACCCGAAGATTTTCCTGTTCGACGAGCCGCTGTCCAACCTCGATGCCGCCCTGCGCGTGCAAATGCGCCTGGAGCTGTCGCGCCTGCACAAAGAGCTGCAAGCCACCATGATCTACGTGACCCACGACCAGGTCGAAGCCATGACCCTGGCCGACAAGGTGGTTGTGCTGAACAGCGGCCGCGTGGAACAGGTGGGCTCGCCGCTGGAGCTGTATCACCAGCCGGCCAACCTGTTTGTCGCAGGCTTTCTGGGTACGCCGAAAATGGGTTTCCTCAAAGGCAAGGTCACCCGCGTTGACGCGCAGGGTTGCGAAGTCGAGCTGGATGCCGGCGGCCGCATCAGCCTGCCCCTGAGCAGCGCGACCTTGAGTGTCGGCAGTGCAGTGACCCTGGGCATTCGTCCAGAACACCTGGAAATCGCCTCGCCGGGGCAAGCCACCCTGACCGTTACCGCCGACGTCGGCGAGCGCCTGGGCAGCGACACCTTCTGCCACGTCATCACCGCCAGCAAAGAGCCGCTGACCCTGCGTATCCGGGGCGACATGGCCAGCCAATACGGCGAAACCCTGCAGCTGTACCTGGACCCGACCCAATGCCATCTGTTCGACGCTGACGGCGTTGCCGTGGCCCGCCCCCTGCGCGCCGCCGCCTGATTTCGCGAGACTTACCCATGAAACTGAACAAGCAAAACCTCACGCAACTGGCCCCTGAAGTGCAGTTGCCAACCTATGCGATCGCCGATACCCGCCAGGGCATTGCGCACATTGGCGTCGGCGGGTTCCACCGCGCCCACCAGGCGTATTACACCGATGCACTGATGAACACTGGCACCGGCCTGGACTGGAGCATTTGCGGGGTCGGCCTGCGTGCCGAAGACCGCAAGGCCCGGGACGACCTGGCCGGCCAGGACTATCTGTTCACCCTGTATGAACTGGGCGACACCGACGACACCGAAGTGCGGGTTATCGGTTCCATCAGCGACATGCTGCTGGCCGAAGACGGTGCCCAGGCGCTGATCGACAAGCTGGCCAGCCCGGAAATTCGCATCGTCTCGCTGACCATCACCGAAGGCGGCTACTGCATCGACGACAGCAACGGCGAGTTCATGGCCAACCTGCCGCAGATCCAGTACGACCTGGCCAACCCGGGCTCGCCGAAAACCGTGTTCGGGTTTATCTGCGCCGCGTTGACCCAGCGCCGTGCCGCCGGGGTTGCGGCCTTTACCGTAATGTCCTGCGATAACCTGCCCCACAACGGCGCCGTGACCCGCAAGGCCTTGCTGGCCTTTGCCGCGCTGCATAACCCTGACCTGCATGAGTGGATCAAGGCCAACGTGAGCTTTCCGAATGCCATGGTCGACCGCATCACGCCGATGACCAGCACCGCGCACCGCCTGCAACTGCACGACGAGCACGGCATCGACGACGCCTGGCCGGTGGTTTGCGAACCGTTTGTGCAATGGGTGCTGGAAGACAAGTTCGTCAACGGCCGCCCGGCCTGGGAGACGGTGGGCGTGCAATTCACCGATGACGTCACACCGTACGAAGAAATGAAGATCGGCCTGCTCAACGGCAGCCACCTGGCGCTGACGTACCTGGGCTTTCTGAAGGGTTATCGCTTCGTCCACGAGACCATGAACGATCCGCTGTTCGTGGCGTATATGCGCGCCTACATGGACCTGGACGTCACGCCAAATCTGGCGCCGGTGCCGGGCATCGACCTGACCGAGTACAAGCAGACCCTGGTGGACCGCTTCTCCAACCAGGCGATTGCCGACCAGCTGGAGCGCGTGTGTTCCGATGGCTCCTCGAAGTTTCCCAAGTTCACCGTACCCACCATCAACCGCCTGATTGCCGATGGCCGCGAGACCGAGCGCGCTGCGCTGGTGGTGGCGGCGTGGGCGTTGTACTTGAAAGGCGTGGATGAGAATGGCGTGATCTACCGGATTCCGGATCCCCGTGCCGACTTTTGCCAGGGGCTGGTGACGGATGATGCGCTGATCAGCCAGCGACTGCTGGGGGTGGAAGAGATTTTTGGTACGGCTATTCCCAACTCACCTGCGTTTGTGGCAGCGTTTGAGCGGTGTTTCGAGAGCCTGCAGGATGTGGGTGTGAGTAAAACGCTGGAGCGGCTGCTCGCCAATCTCAACTGACAGAACCGAATCAAAATGTGGGAGCGGGCTTGCTCGCGAAGGCGGTGATTCAGTCGATACATTCTTAACTGACACACTGCATTCGCGAGCAAGCCCGCTCCCACATTTGAGCGGGTTACCAAGCCAACAATAATGCTGAGCAAATCCTCATGACCCAGCAAAACCTCTACCTCGGCATCGACTGCGGCACCCAGGGCACCAAGGCGATCGTCCTCGACGCTACCAGCGGCAAAGTCCTGGGCCTGGGCGCTGCCAGCCACACCCTGATCAGCGGCGCCAACGGGCGCCGCGAACAGCACACCCAGGAATGGCTGGACGCGTTCACCGAAGCCACCCACCGCGCCTTGCAACAGGCCGGTGTGGACGGCCAGGACATCCTCGCCATCGGCGTCTCCGGCCAGCAACATGGCCTGGTGCTGCTGGATGACCAGGGCCAGGTATTGCGCCCGGCCAAGCTGTGGTGCGACACCGAAACCACGCCGGAAAACGATCGCCTGCTGCAGCATCTGGGCGGAGAAAGCGGCTCCCTGGAGCGCCTCGGCGTGGCCATCGCACCCGGCTATACCGTGTCCAAGCTGTTGTGGACCCGCGAACAGCACCCGGAAATTTTCGCGCGCATCGCCCATGTCCTGCTGCCCCACGATTACCTCAACTACTGGCTCACCGGCCGCGCCTGCGCCGAGTACGGCGATGCCTCGGGCACCGGTTATTTCAACGTGCGCACCCGGGAATGGGACCTGGCGCTGTTGCGCCACATCGACCCCGAAGGGCGCCTCGAAGCCGCGCTGCCCGAGTTGATCGAGGCCAACCAGACAGTGGGCATCATCCTGCCAGCCATCGCCGAGCGCCTGGGCATCAACCCAAATGCGCAGGTGTCCAGTGGCGGCGGCGACAACATGATGGGCGCCATCGGCACCGGCAATATCGCCCCCGGCGTGATCACCATGAGCCTGGGTTCATCCGGCACCGTGTATGCCTTTGCCGATCAGGCCAACGTCAGCCCCCAGGCGTCGGTGGCAACGTTCTGCTCGTCCAGCGGCGGCTGGCTGCCGTTGATCTGCACCATGAACCTGACCAATGCCACCGGGGTCATCCGCGAACTGTTCGACCTCGACCTGGCGGCTTTCAACGCCCTGGTGGCCGAGGCCCCGATTGGCGCCGACGGCGTGAGCATGCTGCCGTTCCTCAACGGCGAACGGGTGCCCGCCCTGCCCCACGCCACCGGCAGCCTGCACGGTCTGACCATGACCAACCTGACCCGCGCCAACCTGTGCCGCGCGGTGGTCGAAGGCACCACCTTCGGCCTGCGCTACGGCCTGGACCTGCTGCGCCAGACCGGCCTGCAAAGCCAGAGCATCCGGCTGATCGGCGGCGGCTCGAAAAGCCCGGTGTGGCGCCAGATGGTTGCCGATATCATGAACACCGAAGTCATCTGCACCGAACAGAGCGAAGCCGCTGCCCTGGGCGCGGCGATCCAGGCGGCGTGGTGCCAGTCGGGTGAGAGCCTGGCGCAGCTGTGCGAGCGTTGCGTCAGCGTCGACGCGGCCAGCCGTACGCTGCCGGATGCCGGCAGTGTCAGCGCCTACCAGCAAGCTTATGAGCGTTATCAACAGCACGTGGCATCCCTTTAAGAGCGAACGAATATGTATTTGGTATGTGGCGAAGCGCTGTTTGATTTTTTCAGCGAGGACGATGCCAGCGGCAAGGCGTCGAGGGTCAATTACAAGGCAATCGCTGGCGGCTCGCCGTTCAACGTTGCCGTCGGTTTGCGTCGCCTGGGAATCGATGCGGGCTTTTTCGCCGGGATCTCCGACGACTACCTGGGCCGGCGCTTGTTGCAGGTGCTCAAGGACGAAGGCGTGCGCGAGGATTTCCTGCTGGAGTTCGCCGCGCCCACCACCCTGGCAATGGTCGCCGTGGGGGCCAATGGCTCACCCCAGTACAGCTTTCGCGGTGAGGATTGCGCCGACCGCCAGCTGCAACTTGAACACCTGCCGGTTTTGGGCGACGAGGTGCGTGGCGTGCACATCGGATCGTTCTCACTGGTGGTGCAGCCGATTGGCGACACCTTGCTGGCCCTGGTCCGCCGGGAAAGTGGCAAGCGCCTGATCAGCCTCGACCCCAACGTGCGCCTTAACCCGCAGCCGAACATTGAGCTGTGGCGCGAGCGGGTGGCCGAGTTGGTCAAGCACGCCGACCTGATCAAGGTCAGCGATGAAGACCTGCACCTGCTCTACCCTGGCCAGGCACCGGAAAGCATTCTGCAAGGCTGGTTGCAGCACCGTTGCCAGTTGGTGTTCCTGACCCGTGGCGGCGACGGCGCAACCGTGTTCAGCCGTCAGCATAGCAGTTGGTCCGCGCCCGCCGTCAAGGTGGTGATGGCCGATACCGTAGGGGCCGGGGACACTTTCCAGGCTGCCTTGATTGCCTGGCTCACGGAACACCAACTGGACTCCGTCGAGGGCCTGCAACAGCTGTCCCGCGAGCAGATCAGCGGCATGCTCACCTTCGCCATCCGCGCGGCGGCGCTGACCTGCAGCAAGACCGGCCCGGACTTGCCCTACCGTCATCAGCTGGACTGAAAAGCGTCCCACAAAAAACCAATGTGCCATCATGAAAGCCACGTATTACGTGGCTTTCAGCCCTGCTGCCACCGGTCCAAAAAATCTGCACTGTGTCAAAAACTGTACTAGACCGAAAGGCACGTGCAGTTTTTATAACAAAAGCAGGACAGATCCATGGGCAATAGACGGACCTTTCGCAATCGCGCCGTTTTGACTGTCGGCATCCTCTCACTGCATTACATCACGCCCCAACAAGCCCACGCGGCTTGCGTGCTCACCCCGGGCCCGGGCAACGACACCTATACCTGCGACAGCGGCAGCAGCGCCGGCCTCACCGACCTGCTGGGCAACAACACCCTGATTCTGCCGGCAGGCGGTTCCGGCACCATCAATGGCGGCGTCACCTTTGGCGCAGGCCGGGACGCGGTGCAAATCCGCTCGGGGCTGATTACCGGCGCGGTCCAGCAGGGCGCCGGCATCGACGACTTCGTGATGAGTGGCGGGCAGATCCAGTCCCTTGCCCAGGGCGACGGCCGCGACACCTTTTTCATGAGTGGCGGCACCCTCGTCGGCGCGTTTGAAGACGGCGACGTCGCGCAACAGACCGGTGGCACCATCGGCCGGGTCGACATGAAGCTGGACAACAACATTTATGACATGTCCGGCGGGGCGATCCTCGGCAACCTGGTGACCGGTTTCGGCACCGATACCATCATCGTTTCCGGCGGCTCCATTGGGGGCAATATCAGCACCAGCGGCGGTGATGACAGCATTAGCGTGAGTGGCGGCGTGATCAATGGCGAGATCCGCGCCAGTGTCGGCAATGACACCTTCAATTGGGTCAATGGCGGCCAGATCAAATCGGCCGTGTTGATGGGCGATGGCAACGACAACGCCCTGCTCAGTGGCCTCAACGAAACCCTGCTCGGCACCACGCCTTCGATTGACGGCGGCCTGGGCAACGACCAGTTGACCCTCGACAACACCACCTCCAGCACCGCCGCGCGTTATATCGGTTGGGAGACGGTGAACCTCAACAACAACTCGCGGTTTGACCTCGCCGGGGACTTTTTCCTTGGTGACAGCGCCAGCAACACCGGCACCTTCAATATCGACGGCAGCAGCACGCTGGGTGTGACCCAAGGCAGCATCCGCCCCTACACCGCAGGCGCGCTGGCGACCCTCAATAACGCTGGCACCCTCGACATGACCAGCCGCAGCAACAGCGCCACGGATACGTTGACGGTGTATGGCAATTACGTCGGCAACAATGGCCAGCTGTGGCTGCAGTCGGTGCTCGGTGACGACAGCTCCGCCAGCGACAAGCTGGTGGTGTCCGACGGGACCATCAGCGGCCATACGCAAATGACCGTGAGCAACCTGGGCGGCCTGGGCGGCCTCACGCAAAACAACGGGATCGAGGTGGTGCAGGCCCTCAACGGCGCCACCAGCAGCACCGACGCCTTCGCCCTGAAAGGCTCGGTGTCGGCCGGGGCCTACGAATACCTGCTGTTCAAGGGCGGCGTCACCGCAGGCACGGAAAACAACTGGTACCTGCGCTCGTCAGTGGTCGCCGTGCAACCACCGGCGGTTCCGCCGGTACCGCCAACGCCTCCGGTGGTGGTGCCGGTGCCCCCTATCCCGCCCGTGCCGCCGGTGGTTGCCCCGGATGAACCACCCGTGGAACCGCCGACGTCACAGCCTGTTGCGCCGGTCGAGCCCCCTGCTCCACCGCCCAGCCAGGTCGCGGCGGCCAACTCGCCCGAGTCGGCGGCGAGCAATCCGGTGTTGCCAACCGCCATCGCCGGTGCCGAGGCGATCCCGCTGTATCGCCTCGAAGTGCCGGTGTACTCGGTCGTCGTCCCGGCCGCGCAATTAATGACGCTGCAAGCCCTGGGCACCTTCCATGACCGCCAGGGCGAACAGAGCCTGCTCGGCGAGACCGGAGCCGTGCCGGCAGGCTGGGGCCGCGCCTATGGCAGTGACTTCAACAAAAGCTGGACCGGCACGGTGTCGCCGAGTTTCGACGGCTCCATCAAAGGCTATCAGGTGGGCCATGACCTCTACGCCTCCGAGACCAGCGGCGGCCAGACTCAACGCTTCGGCCTGTTCATCGGGCAAAGCCGCCTGCAAGGTGACATCAAAGGTTTTGCGATGGGGTTTGAGGACACCCGCTCCGGGCGAGTGAAGCTGGATGGCGATAACTTCGGTGCCTACTGGAACCTGACAGACCCCAAAGGCTGGTACGTGGACCTGGTCGCCATGGGCACGCGCTTTGACGGTGACAGCAAATCCGAGCGTGACGTGAAGATCGACAACAAGGGCCATGCACTGGCGTTGTCGGCCGAGGCCGGTTATCCCATTGCCGTGTCCGATCACTGGGTGGTGGAACCGCAGGTGCAGGTGATCAACCAACACATAGATATGGACAGCCAGAACGACGGCATTTCCAAGGTCTCGTTCGATTCCCAGGACTACTGGACCGGCCGCCTGGGTGCACGCCTGAAGGGGCGTTACCTGGTGCAGAACACTCCCATAGAACCGTATGTGCGAGTCAACGCCTGGCGCACCTTTGGCGGCAGCGACACGGTGACCTACGACGATGTCGACCGGATTAAAACCGATCACAAGTCATCCACTGCCGACCTGGGCGTAGGGGTTGTCGCCAAGTTGTCGTCCACCGTCAGCGTGTACCTGGCGGCGGACTACAACACCCAACTGGACAGCAATGCGTTTGAAGGCGTCAGCGGCAATGCCGGGGTGCGGGTCAGTTGGTAGGGATGGCTCTTACAGGCCGGCTACTCTCTTTTTACTGCCGCCACAACCTGTCAACTCTGACAGTTGTCATTTCTTTTTTTTGTGCCATAACTCAGGCATGAGAAAGGAGGAGCGAATATGTTATCCGCCATGCAACCCAACAGTCGGCGCACTCAACCAACAGATTCCAGGCCGGGTAGTAGAACGGTCTTTGCAATAACGGTTATAGCTACACTGTTTGCTTGTGGGGGCGTTTTGGCGCAGCCGCTCAATCTAGGCGCCGCTCAAAATACATTCGGGGCTTTTCGTCTGGGTGGTATCAGTACCAACAGCAATATTATTGTTGTCGATTGGGGCGCTCTCAGTACCGGAGACAACAGCGAGAGCGCTTTGTTTTTGCAGGGAACCAACGGGACCGAAACCCTCGGAGGCGCGCTCCTTCAATTCTCACTGCCCTGAAGATCCCGCTTGGCTTGCCGTCCCTGGCCCGAAACGGAGGGAGTCGGCAAGCAACATCCACGTGCCCCCCCTCTCGTCGACTTACGCTTCCTTTGGACAGGTCACCGCCCTCGCCACCACAGCTCCCACCACCGCACCGACCATCGGTGCCAGCCAGAACGCCCACAGTTGCATCAGGTATTCCCCTCCCGCAAATAGCGCCGGCCCGGTGCTGCGTGCCGGGTTGACCGAGGTGTTGGTCACGGGAATGGCCACCAGGTGGATCAGGGTCAGGGTCAGGCCAATCGCAATCGGCGCAAACCCCGCAGCCGAACCGGGACCGGTGACGCGCATGATGATGAACACAAAAAAGAACGTCGCCACCGCCTCAACCACCAGCGCAGCCAGCAAGCTGTATTGCCCCGGGCTCAACTCGCCATAACCGTTGGCGGCGAAAGCGCCCATTTCAAAGCCTGGCCGACCGCTGGCAATCAGCGCCAACACGGCGGCAGCGACAATTGCCCCCGCGACCTGGGCAATGATGTACGGCACCACATCGACGCCCGGCACGCGGCGGCCGACCCACAGGCCGATGGTCACCGCCGGGTTGAAGTGCGCGCCCGAAATGCCGCCCACCGCGTATGCCATGGTCAGCACCGTAAGGCCAAAGGCCAGGGCAACACCGGCAAAACCAATACCCAACTCCGGAAACGCCGCGGCAAGTATCGCGCTGCCACAGCCACCGAACGTCAGCCAGAACGTCCCCAAAAACTCTGCTGCGATTTTCTTTTGCAAACCCAACTCCACCTGATACCAACGCCATCCGATTGATGGACCCGGTGGCGACGGTAGCAAGAGGGATTACCCCGCCTGTATCAGACTTATCTGGTTAACAGGAAAGCTTAGTGTCTATGGCAGCGTTGCAACAACAGCGTCGTCGGTACCAACGCTATCCTCAGCACCTCCCGCCGCGTAGGTGCCATTCGACGATATCGCCGTCAGCCGGCTTTCCTGACCGCCGCTGAATTGTGGAATAGCCACGGTGCCAGTCGTAGAAGTCCAGGTAGCGGCCTGAGCATGCTCACCGGCGTTTTCGCTGGTGAGTGCGACCGTGTTGTTATCACTCAAGCCCACAAAGCCTATGTGCGTACCGCCCGCAAGCACCGGGATCAATTGGGCGATACCCGTCGAGGGGGTCCAAAAAGCCAATTGGCCGTGGCCATTACTGTCTTGGTAAGACACAACGGCATTCCCGTTATTGTTCAACCGACGCCCGGCGATTCGAGGTGTACCCGGCACGCCGCTGATACTGCTCAGTTGAACCGGAGTGGCGCTTGGGCTTGCCCAGTAAACGGCATGGGGCACATCCGGAGCCGAGAAGTGACAGGTGCCGACAAACTGCACAACATCATTGACGCTACTTACGCTGCAACCCGTGCTGCCGGCCGGTATGGGCAACGTCGTAGTAACCAGCGTGCCGAGCAGTCCGGTTTTTTGCACGACTTTGGCGACGGCGTTACTGGACCCAGGATTCGGGCAGTTGAGAGCAACGCTAGGCACTCCATTTATAGGTGTGTTGTTAACGTCGGCGACAATGCAGTTGTCATGCAGCGCGGATACTTGAAGCGGCGCCGTGCTCCCCGAGAACCACAGGACTGCTGTCGCAACATTAGTACCACTTAAACTCGCCCCCCCTAACACATCGCTCTGGTTGAAGGCGGTGATGGCAGTGCGGACTTCGGGCAGCAATCCTGTGCCGAGTACCGAGACCGCTTGCAATGCGGCAGGTGCAGCACTTGGTGTTGAGCTGTTCCAAATTACAGCGGTGGACCGGTTGTCCGCCATTTTGCAGGTCCCGGCTATTTGTCCATTATTGTCGATAGCCAAGGCAGTACAGCCTTGGCCGCTTACCAGCGGCTGCAACGGGACTTCAGTGCCGGCAGTGATCGCGACCCACGCCACCGATGGCCCGGAAGAATTGCCCGGTGTGCAGGTGCCTACCACAACGCCCGAATTATTGACACCCTGGGAAACACATTGCGCCCCGGCGGCCGTTCCTTCCCCGACAAATGTGGCCGCGCTGACCAGCCCCGTATGGGCGATAGCGCCCACCATAGAGAGGGCAAGCGTACTTTTGATCAACTTGTTCATGGCTGTTCTTTCCCTGGGGCCGAATTTCATGGCCGGCGAATGACACTTTTCAAGCGCCGGGGCACCTAAGTTATGGCATAGATTCCAGGGCCAACAACTGTCAAAGTTGACAGGTTGTGCGACGAGAAAAAAAGGCGTAATTGGTTGACTTCGAGCGATCACGGCAATGTCGCGAGCAGCAAATGCGTAGCCGAAATCGCGCTGGATGGGACGCAAGCAGCCGTTGACTCGTCATAACCCGATAGGAGTCTTCCGTGAAAAATGCAATGGTCTGGTTAGTGTGGGGCATGGCGCTGGCGACATCTGCGGTACATGGCGAGCACCTTGATACTGAGGCCCCACTCGGGCTTGTTCCCTTTGAGTCCACCGCTTTTACATTTGATACGCATGTTTTTGACGATGTGCTGCTTAAGGCCGACTTATTTCCCGTCGCAGCAGACTCATATACATCGCCTACCCTACTGCCCAATTGAGAGGCAAGATGAAGCTTTTGTCAGTAAAGCCCCAATTAATCCATGGTTAATCCGCCGGGACGAGAGTTGAATCGACCGCACTCGCACGGCTCCGGCCGTTGCCCAGGGCGGCCGCGGCTTATCACGTTGATAGGCCCGCGAACGACTTGCGGAGAAACACCATGAAACTGCGTACGTTAATGCTCGGTGGCGCCTTTGCCCTGACAGCTGTAACGGGGATGGCGCAGGCTGATACAGCCCCTGTCATCACGCCCTATCACTACGGCGAGAAGATGGATGTGAAGAAGGTACTTGCCATGCACGAAACCGATACCAATGTCTGCAAAGTGATCAACGCCGATATCAAGTACCTGGACAGTGCCGGGAAAGTCCAGGACGTGAGCTATCGCAAAATGTCGGAAGCCTGTGACTTCCAGAACTGATCCAGAGGCAGCCAATAGTGGGCCTGGCGTTTATCCAGGCCCGCAAGTCTTCACTGACTGAAACTCGGCCGTGCGTTTATTTAATAGAAGGGACGCGCTCCGGCTCTCTTGAGTGCCGGGGTATGGGTGTGCTTGAGGTCTTCGCGCAACTCGGTAATCAAGTTGCAGATCGCCCGACTGCTGTCGAGTTTGTTGGCGCAAATGCCGGTGACCACCAGGTCTACCCGGTCATGGTCGATCTCGTGATAAACCTTGACCGTCAACGAGGCGTCTGAGGCCTTGGTGACTTCACAACGTTTAGGCAGGAAACTTCCTTCAATAATGCCGCGTAGTTCCAGATCCGAAAGCATGGCCGACCTCTCCTTTTATGAGATTGCCAATCGATTGTTATCAATATTCCTACTGCCGGCGTCCGCGGTGACACGTTTGCCTTTTGCGCCTTACCAGCCCTAGAAGGCGGCTTCACTTACCCAGCCTACTAGGCTCGTTCGAAACGCGTTGGATCCTTTCCTCATAAGCGACAGCGTTACTTATATAAGTTACGTGGCAGACCGCCATTAACCCATCCGTTCGAGGTGTCAGTGGCCGTATGTGTTGCTCATTCAGAGTTGTAACAAGATCTTATCAAGCATTAAACATGCCGCCGGGCGCACCCGGTTGCGTCCCAGTAAAATCACGGCTTGCGGACAAAAAACATCCCGCCGTTTCATGCATCCTGCAAGAAGCTCCATTGGGCTTCATGCAAATTGAAAGGCTGCGACTTATAAGTGCCTGCACCGCACTTTTGCCCGCCTTTTAAAGGGCTATCCAAACGAGTGACCAGCACTCAATTAAACATTCGTTAGGTTAAACGTTTAACCCGCCTGCGCCGCCACTCGTTCTGCAACATGTCGCAAACTATCGAAGTTGATATTGGCTCCCGAATTGATCGCCACCCATGTTTGGCCCTGGATACCGGTCTTCGCGACTTGCTTGCAGATGCCGGCCACGGCCAGCGCGCCGGAAGGCTCGGTGATCGAGCGAGTATCGTCGTAGATCAGCTTGATGGCGCTGCACAGTTCGTCATTGCTGACGGTGATCACCTCATCAACGTGGTGCCGACAGATTTCAAAACCGTAGGCGCCGATCTGGGCGACGGCGGTGCCATCGGCAAAGCTGTCGACACTCGGCAACACCACGCGCTCGCCGGCACGCAAGGCCGCCAGCAGGCAACTGGAGCCTTCGGGCTCGACACCGATGATGCGCACTTCCGGGCGCAGGTATTTGACGTAGGCGGCGATGCCCGCAATCAGGCCGCCACCGCCCACCGGAACAAAGATCGCGTCCAGCGCGCCCTGCTGCTGGCGCAATATTTCCATGGCCACGGTGCCCTGCCCGGCAATCACCTCAGGGTCGTCAAACGGCGAGACAAAGGTGCTGCCCGTGGCCTCAGCCAACTGCAACGCATGGGCCAGCGCAAAGGGAAAACTTTCCCCGTGCAACACCGCCTCGCCGCCTCGGGAACGCACACCCAGTACTTTCAGCTCCGGGGTGCTGCACGGCATGACGATGGTCGCCTTGATCCCCAGTTCCCGAGCGGCCAGCGCCACGCCCTGGGCATGATTGCCTGCCGAGGCGGTGACCACGCCCCGGGCTTTCTGCTCGGCGCTGAGCTGCACCAGCTTGTTGTAGGCGCCGCGAATCTTGAAGGAAAAGGTCGGTTGCAGGTCCTCACGCTTGAGCAGGATCTGATTGCCCAGCAGCGCCGATAGCGCTGGCGCCGCCTGCAACGGCGTGCGCACCGCCAGGTCGTAGACCGGGGCAGCAAGGATCTTTTTCACGTAGTGCTCAAGCAGCCCCGAATCGTGGGTGTGGCGCGCCGGACGGGTACTCATGGATGTCTCCTGGGTGTTTACAGGGCCCTGGAGACGGAAAAACAAAACCCGCCTCTAGGGCGGGTTTGGGTACAGCCGTGCGCTATCCCGCCAAATGAGGAATGGCGGTAATAATGCTTGGCTGGCAACGAAAGGTTTGAAATGTCATGAATCAAAATTAACCGGGGCCACCGGGCAAGTCAATGGCGAAACGCCAGGCTTTACTCGGAGCATACGAAACGTATACGCTTTGTATATCAACCCTGCACAGTGAAGCTCATGGGCATCGTCAAGATCACCGACCAATTGCACGAACAACTCCGCCTGGCCAGCGCCACCATGGACCGTTCCATCAACGCCCAGGCCGAGTTCTGGATCAAGATCGGCCTGCTCGCGGAACTCAATCCGCACCTGGCCTATAACGACCTGATCAACAAACTGCTGCTGGACAAGCCAGACCTCATCCGGGGGCGCAGCCAATGATCAAGACCGCCGACCAACTCGTGCTCATGCGCGAAGCCGGCCGCCTGTTGGCCAAGGTATTCACCCGGCTCGATGGCTATGTCGCCGCCGGCCAGTCGACGCTTGAGATCGACAGCGCCGTGGAAGCCTTCATCCGTAACGACCTGCAGTCGCGGCCCGCGAGTCTGGGCCAGTACGACTACCCCTTCTGCATCAACACCTCGATCAACGAGGTGGTGTGCCACGGCATGCCGAGTGCCAAGGACGTGCTCAAGGACGGCGATATCGTCAACATCGACATCACCCTGGAGAAAGGCGGCTATATCGCCGACTCCAGCAAGATGTACATGATTGGCAACGTCGCGCCCAAGGCCCGGCGCCTGGTGGAAATGACCTTTGACGCCATGTGGGCCGGCATCCGCCAGGTCAAGCCCGGCGCACGCCTGGGGGATATCGGCTACGCCATCCAGAGCCATGCCCAGAGCAACGGTTACAGCGTGGTGCGTGAATATTGCGGGCACGGCATTGGCCGCGAGATGCACGAAGACCCGCAGATCCTGCACTTCGGCCGCCCCGGTACCGGGATGGAACTGCGCGAAGGCATGGTGTTTACCATTGAGCCGATGCTCAACCAGGGCAGCGCCAAGGTGCGCAGCTTGAAAGATGGCTGGACGGTAGTGACGCGGGATAACAGCTTGTCGGCGCAGTGGGAGCATACCGTGGCGGTGACGCGGGACGGGTTTGAGGTGTTGACGTTGCAGCCTTGAACAGGAACAAGATCACTCGTTCCTGCTGCCAAGAGCACTTGGCTTATATGGGGCTAATGACCTGTTTGAACAATCCTTTGAGCTGCTCATTGCCGGAGTCCACCAGATGGTTGTCATCGTAATAAAGCGGCACACCACCCTTGGACCCCATGCACCGACCATTCGGGCACAAGTAGGGTGTTGGGTCGATAACCTTGACATTGCATTGCTGCGCCGCCACCTCAATGGCACGCATGGCGATGCGATTACGCGTCTGATAGCTGTCCAGTGAAATCGAGATATCCGAGGCGCTCTGGAAAATGCGCTTATGCAGATTCAGGCCTTTGTAGACACTGAACGGCATCTCCGGAATCGGCTTGACGATGTACACCGGATGGTTCTCAGCAATTGAGCACACGGTTTTGGTGTACTCGGCGGTGTAGGTGTCGACAAATGCCTGGTCTTCAAGATGCTCCTTGCCTGGGAAGTAAATGCGATAGGAATTGCCTCGGCTCAAATCCGAGTACAGCGATGCCCGGCTGAACAGGATCACCGGGATGCCTTGGTAAGACGTTTTCAATACCTTCAGTTTTTCGCTGTTAAATCCCTTGCAATTGCTGGCCAGCTCTTTGTCGTACATCTCAAAGTCCTGCAGCGTCGGGCAACCGCCACGCGCCCAGGATAGAGCCGCCTGTTTGTTTTCAATCTGTACCGCGGCGGCTGTTGACTGGGCGTGGCTGTCTCCGAAGAGGATGACCGATACTTCCCCGCTGCCTAACTTGCAATCAGCGGCACCAAATGCATTGGGGAAACACTCTTGCGAGAATAACTTGCTTGAGTATTCAGGGCGGCCTAGATCAACGTAAGCAAACCGGACTCCCGGATGATCCTTGACCACCGACGAGGTGATCGCTGACAACCCAACCACTGCAACCACGTATGACGCATATTTGAAAATGGCCCGCGGTGCCGTGCTCACTTTGCGGGTCTTTGACTCAACGAAGTGATAAGACAGCGCTCCCAGCGCAAACGAAAGCACGATCCCTGCCGCCACGTATGGCCAGCTGCCCAGCAACCCGCACGTGTAAAGGAAAACCACCAGCGGCCAGTGCCACAGGTACACGGAATATGAAAGGCTGCCCGATAACTGCAAGGCTCTGTTGGTGCTGAATAGCGACTGGCTATTGGCAGCAATTACGAGTGCAGTGCCAAGTACCGGCAACAGTGCGAGGTATCCGGGCCAGAGGTCTTGTTCCGAAAAGCAGAAAATACTTACCAGGATCGCGGCAAGCCCTGCGCCTTCGAACGCCAGGCCCATGCGCTTGCCGAGTTGCAGCGGAAATAGGAATACCATCCCACCAACAATCAATTCCCAGGCACGGGTAGGCAGCATGTAGAACGCAACGACCGGATTGTTATCGGTCAGATAAACCGACGCCGCCAGGGAGCCCAACGCCAGCACCACGAGGGCTACTTTGGTTTTTTGCATCCCGAGCAACTTGTGCAGTGCCATCAGCAGCACTGGATAGATCATGTAGAACTGCCACTCGACCGACAGCGACCAGGTATGCAACAGCCAGTTTTCATGTAACGGCGCAGCGAAGTAATTACCGCCCTTGGCAAACATAAAGTTGGAGCTGAAGAACAGGCTGCTTTTGATCGTCCTGATCAGCTCTCGGTAGTCATCCAGAGGCAGGTAGACAAAACCGAAGATCAGCAACCCCACACACAGTGCCAATAGTGCAGGAAAAATGCGCCGGGCCCTTGAGGCGTAAAAGCCCAGCAGCGAGAAACTCTGTTGTAGCAGACCGTTAAAAATAATCCCGGTCATGAGGAACCCGGAAATAACAAAAAAAATGTCAACCCCGACAAAGCCCCCCTGGAATCCACTCACCTTGAAATGGAACAGCACAACCGATATCACAGCGATTGCACGCAGAGCATTTATATTTTTTCGGAATTGCATTCTAACTTTCCATGGCTAGGTCCTTCGCGGGGAGGCATTGTAGTGGCCATGGAGGCGGAATAAAAATGAAATGTAGTATTTCCGTTACGCACTAAACTGCCTTATCCCCTCCTCCCGCAATCCGCTTCAACCCCAACACCATCAACCCCGCCCCCAAGCCCATCGCCGCCATAAACAGCGGATACGAAATCCACCACGGCGTGCCCGCCGTCATCATGCTGAACTCCGACATCCCGCCCACGCTGGCGATCAGGTTCAACGGCAGGAACACCACGTTGATCAACGTCAGCTTGCGCAACAGGTTGTTCATGCTGTTGTTCATCAGGTTGCCCCGGGCATCGATCAGCCCGGAGAACACGTTGGAGTAAATCTCCGCCTGCTTGTAGCACTGGTTGTTCTCGATGATCAGGTCATCGATCAGGCCCAGTGTTTCAGCGCTGAAATGTTCCTTCTCCCCATGGTTGCGCAGGCGCGTCAGTACCGCGCCGTTGCTGTGCAGGGCGTTGATGTAATAGATCAGGCTTTCGCTGAGGTTGAACATCTGCATCAGGTGGCGGTTGCTCATCGACGCGTTGAACTGCTGCTGCAATTCCCGGGCGACCATCTTGATCACCTTGAGGTGGCCCAGGTAGTGGTGGATGTTGTTGAGCAGCAGGTCCAGCAACACATCCAGCGGCGTGCGCAATGGCCGGCGTGCCCCCAGCCCGGAAAGCTGGCTGTCGTCGGTGGCGATCACCAGCAACTGGTCCCCGGAAAACAGCAAGCCGCAGGACGACACTTCAAACACCAGGTTGCCGCCGCCGGAGTAGTTCTCCGGGCGCTTCCAGATCAGGAACAGGTTATCGGGGTGGAACTCGATGCGGGATACTTCGTCCGGGTCCAGCGCCGAGGCCAGGGCATGTTCATCGAGCTTGTAGCAGTCGCGCAGGTACTTGCGCTCGTGGGGGTCCGGATTGCTGAACAGCAGTACGTTCGCGTCGTCCCCCAGGCTGTTGTACAACTTGCCATCGGCTAATTCAAAGCGCTGCATCATCGCGCGTCACCACACCTGGCCTTGACGCTTCAGCTCCAGGCGTCGCACGAACTCCTCCAGTACCAGGGAATACAAATCGTCTTGCAGGTAGGCGTCTTCGATGCCGGCGTCCATGTTGGGGTTGTCGTTGACCTCGATCACCACCACTTTGTCGCCGGATTGCTTGAGGTCCACGCCGTACAGGCCGTCGCCGATCAGATTGGCGGTTTTGACCGCCAGTTCCACCACGGCCTTGGGCGCCTCGTGGACCGCCAGGGTGCGGCACTCGCCGTTGATGTCCTGGCCGATGGCCTTGTGGTTGTAGATCTGCCAATGGCCCTTGGACATGAAGTATTGGCAGGCAAAGATCGGTTTGCGGTTGAGAACGCCAATGCGCCAGTCGTACTCGGTGTAGAAAAATTCCTGGGCCAGCAACAACACAGAATGCTCAAACAGTTCGGCGGTGGCGGTCAGCAGCGCTTGCTGGCTTTCGACCTTGATTACGCCGCGGGAGAAACACCCGTCGGGGATCTTCAGCACCAGCGGGAAGCCAAGGCGCTCGCCCACCCGTTCGAAATCTTCGGGTCGCTCCTTGTAGAGAATTTCGGTGGCGGGCATGCCCAGTTGGTGGCTTTTCAGCAGGTCGGTGAGGTAGACCTTGTTGGTGCAGCGCAGGATCGACGCCGGGTCGTCCATCACCACCAGCCCTTCGCTCTCGGCCTTTTTGGCGAAGCGGTAGGTGTGGTTGTCAACGCTGGTGGTCTCGCGGATCAGCAAGGCGTCGTATTCGGCCAGGCGGGCGTAGTCCTTGCGCTCGATCAGTTCCACATCGATGCCCAGCCCCTTGCCAACCCGCACGAAATTTTCCAGGGCGCGGGCGTTGGACGGCGGCAATTGTTCCTGCGGATCGTGCAGGATTGCCAGGTCATAGCGGGCCAACCGTCGGGAGCGCGGTTGACGCCAGATCTTGCGGCTGAAGTTATCCAGCGCATTCGCAAATTGATCTTCCTGGTCATCACGTAACTTGTGCAATACGCCCGACTTGATGCCTTCGATGTGCCAGCCGTTATTCTTGCGGAACTCAACTAACAGGATCGGACAGGGAAACGCTTCAAACAACTGGCGGGCCAAATCCTGCAAGGGTTCAATATTGGTTCGGCCAAAATAAAGTGTCAGGGTAAAGCCTTCGGTGTTGCTGTAGAGATGATGACTCAAGGCTTTATCGAGGGTTTTATCCAGGTCATCAAGGGCCAGGCCGTAGAGGGATTTCCTGGTCAGTTCGCTGATGGTGCGCACCGACGGAATCACCTTGTGCCCCCGCGCCTCGGCCAGCAGCGAGCAGTAGTAGCCGTGGCCCAGGTACTTATAGCTGCGGCACAGGTTGATCACCTGCACCCGTTTGCCCGTCTCGTTCTCCCGGGTTTGCTCAAGGTATTCCTGGGCGGTGACGATGTCTTCGCTGGGGAAGTACGACGCCCAGTCTTCCTTGCGTTCGACAATGATCACGACTTGACTTGCACTCTTGGGAGGGCTGGAAAAATAACCGCTGGAAGTTATTGTCGCCGCCACTGTTTGCTCGGATACTTCACGCCAATGACCTTGTACCGCTGACATATTGATTGATCCGCTTTAGAGAACTAGACCTTTTCTATTAAGCACGATCTTTTAGAGAAGTCCCGTTTCGTTACGCAACTTTTACGGCGGTCACATGGCTCTTTCCTTTCGCGTTGCAACACCCGATGACGTGCCTGCATTGGTGGCATTGGAACAGCACTGTTTCACCACGGACCGGCTCTCCACCCGCAGCTTCCAGTGGATGGTCAGCCGCGCCCACGGGCACCTGTTGGTGGCAGAAAACGGCGGCGATTTGCTCGGCTACGCTCTGGTGCTGTTCCACCGGGGCACCTCCCTGGCGCGCCTGTATTCCATCGCCATCGCCGAGTCCTCACGCGGCCTGGGGTTGGGCAAGCAATTGCTGACGCGCATCGAAGTCTGCGCCGTGGAACATGACTGCGCCTACCTGCGCCTGGAAGTGCGCACCGACAACCCCGGCGCCATTGCACTGTACGAGCGCAATGGCTACCGGCGCTTTGCCTTGATCAACGACTATTACGAAGACCACGCCCCTGCCCTGCGCCTGGAAAAACGCATCCTCCAGCACCAGGACGCGCGGGCCTTGAGTGTGCCCTATTACCAGCAGACCACCGACTTCACCTGTGGCGCCGCAAGCCTGCTGATGGCCATGGGCGCCCTGGAACCTGCGCGTGTGGCCCAGCGCCGCGAAGAACTGCAGATCTGGCGCGAGGCAACCACCGTATTCATGACGGCCGGCCATGGCGGTTGCAGCCCACAAGGCCTGGCACTGGCCGCCTGGCGCCGGGGCTTTAGGGTGCGCATGCAGGTGAATGTGCGCGGGCCATTATTTCTCGATGGTGTTCGCGACCAGCATAAAAAAGACGTCATGCGCCTGGTGCATGAGGCCTTCGAGGAAGAGTTGGCATTGAGTGATGTTGAGCAAGTGCTCGGCGGCCCGCTGGATTTGCCCCAGGTGCTGCGCGACGGCGGGCAACCGCTGGTGCTGATCAGCAGCTACCGGCTGACCCGCTCCAAGTCGCCCCACTGGGTGATCGTCACCGACTGCGACGAAGACTTTGTGTACCTGCACGACCCGGACGTCGACCACAGCCAGCATCGCCACCCCATGGACTGCCAGCATTTGCCGGTCAGCCACGGGGAGTTCGAGCGAATGTGCCGCTTCGGCAACAGCAAATTGCGCGCGGCGGTGGTGGTGTTCAGGCGACTTGCCTGATCCCGGCCTTGGCTTCCAGTTCGCGCACCAGCGGCAGCACGCGCTGGCCGAAGTACTCGACTTCTTCCTGGAAGTGCAGGAAGCCGGCCAGTACCAGGTCCACGCCCACGGCCTTCAAGGCGACGATGCGCTCGGCGATCTGTTGCGGGGTGCCGATCAGGTTGGTCTTGAAGCCGTCGTTGTATTGCACCAGGTCTTCAAAGGTGGACTTGGCCCAGTTGCCCTCGCCTTCCGGTGAAGCCTTGCCTGCCTGTTTTGCGGCGTCGCCAAACGCATTCACGGCTTCCGGGTCGGCCTGCTCGATGATTTGCGCGAGCACGGCGCGAGCTTCTTCCTCGGTGTCACGGGCGATCACAAACGCGTTGACGCCGACTTTCACCGAGTGATTGTTGGCTGCCGCCTTGGCACGAATATCATCGACCTGGGCCTTGATGCCTTCCGGGGTGTTGCCATTGGTGAAGTACCAATCCGACACCCGCGCCGCCATGTCCCGCGCCGCCCTCGAACTGCCGCCCTGGAAGATTTCCGGGTGCGGTTCGCCCAGAGGTTTCGGTTTGAGGCTGTAGTTGTTGAACCGGTAGAAGTCGCCCTTGAAGGTGAAATTGTCCTGGGTCCAGATGCCTTTCAGGGCGCGGATGAATTCCTCGGAGCGCCGATAACGCTCGTCGTGCTCCAGCCAGTGTTCGCCGATGGCCTGGAACTCGCCCTTGAACCAGCCGCTGACGATATTCACCGCAACGCGGCCATTGGTGAGTTGGTCGATGGTTGCCAATTGCTTGGCCGCCAGGGCCGGTTGCCATGGCCCAGGCAGGATCGCCGCAATCACCTTGAGTTTGGTGGTGGCCGCCAGCAACGCATGGCTGAACGCGACGGACTCATGCTGGTATTCGGCGCCGTAACCGGCAGTGAAACGAATCTGCGTGAGGGCGTATTCAAAGCCGGCTTCTTCGGCCAGTTGCGCCAGCTTGCGGTTGTAGTCGATGCCCCAATGGGTGCGCTGTTCGATCTTGCTGACCACCAGCCCTCCGCTGACGTTGGGCACCCAGTAGGCAAATTTGACGGCTTGCTGACTCATTGGACTGTACCTCGCGGATTGGCATGTACGAGGTGTGGAGCAGCAAGTGTGCCAGTGACCGTGAGAGGCCCGCGCGACAGGCCTTCGAGCGCGGAAACAGACGAAAAGCAGCCTGCTCCGAGCTGTCACCGATTGCAGCGGTTTGTCGATTTGCTGTTGCAGGGCCAACAGTTGAATCGGCACCCACCCCGTAAATACGCGCCTTCGCGCCCGGCATGGACCGTGCAATAGCTCACCTATCTCACTGCCCAGGAACCGTCCCCATGACCGAACATCACGTGATCAATCCGCTGTCCACCGGCGTCGATTATCAAGCCTTGGCCGAACGCTTCCGGCCGATTTTCCAGCGCATCGCCGAGGGTGCCGTAGAGCGCGAACACACCCGCGTCCTGCCCCATGAGCCCATCCGGTGGCTCAAGCAGGCCGGCTTCGGCGCCGTGCGTGTGCCGGTGGAATACGGTGGCGGCGGCGCCTCGCTGCCGCAGTTGTTTGAACTGCTGATCGAACTGGCCGAAGCCGACTCCAACGTGCCCCAGGCCCTGCGCGGGCATTTCGCGTTTGCCGAAGACCGCCTGAACGCCGCACCGGGTGCGGCGCGGGACATCTGGTTCAAGCGCTTTGTCGACGGCGACATCGTCGGCTGTGCCTGGACCGAAATCGGCAGCGTGGCCATCGGCGATGTCGTCACCAAGGTCACTCCGGACGGCGATAAATGGAAACTCAACGGTGAAAAGTTCTACAGCACCGGCAGCCTGTTTTCCGACTGGATCGACGTGTACGCCCAACGCAGCGACACCGGCGGCGACGTGATTGCTGCCACCCGCACCCATCAGCCAGGCGTGGTGCAAAGCGATGACTGGGACGGCTTTGGCCAGCGCACCACCGGCAGCGGCACCTCACGCTTTACCGACGCGGTCGTGGAGGCTGAAAACGTCATCGACTTTGCCACCCGCTTCAAATACCAGACCGCGTTCTACCAACTGGTGCTGCTTGCCACCCTGGCCGGCATCGGCCGCGCGGCCCTCAAGGATGTGGCGCATCAGGTACGCAGCCGCAAGCGCATCTACAGCCACGGCAACGCGGCCCATGTGAGCCAGGACTCGCAGATTCAGCAGGTGGTGGGTGAAGTCGCGGCGCTGGTGTATGCCGCCGAAGCCAGTGCACTGAAGGCTACCCTCCCGGCGCAACGGGCTTACGTGGCAAGGTTCGGCGGGGATGATGCCGTGGAGCACGAAGCCAATGTGGCCGCTGAAATCGAATCAGCCACGGCGCAGGTGGTGGTCTCGGAACTGATCCAGCGCGCCACCACTGAGCTGTTCAACGCGCTGGGCGCCTCAGATGTGCGCCAGGGCAAAGCCCTCGACCGGCACTGGCGCAACGCCCGCACGGTGTCGTCCCACAACCCGGTGATCTACAAGGCGCGAATCGTTGGCGACTGGGTGATCAACGGCACCGAGCCGCCGTTTGTGTGGCAGATCGGCAATGGCCCGGCGCGTTAAAACGCCAGCTTGAAGCCAATCATCACCAGCATGAACGCCAGGCAAGGACGCAGTATCCCGTCCGGAACCTTGCCGGCCATGTGGCTGCCGACGTAAATCCCCGGCAGCGATCCCAGCAACAGGAAGCCCAGCAGCGTCCAGTCCATGTTGCCCATGCTCGCGTGGCCGAGGCCCGCGACCAGGGTCAGCGGTACGGCGTGGGCGATCTCCGTGCCCACCAGGCGCTTGGTGGCCAGGAACGGGTACAGGATAAACAGCGCCACGGTGCCGAGGGCGCCGGCGCCGATGGAGGTCAGGGCCACCATGGTCCCGAGGATCGCGCCGGTGATGATGGTCAGTGCATTGAGGTTGCGCGGCGCCATCTTGTAGTCGTCGCCGGCATGCCGCTGGGCGAAAGCCAGCAGCTTGTTCTTGAACAGGATTGCCGTGGCCGTCAGCAGCAACACCACGCCCAGGGACTGCTTGATCACCGCGTTCAACGCGGCGGGATCAGTGTCCAGGCTCTTGAGGAACCACAAGGTCAGCAACACGGCAGGCACACTGCCCAAGGTCAGCCAGCCGGTGATGGTCCAGTCGATGTTGCGATTCTTGCTGTGAACCAGCACCCCACCGGACTTGGTGATGGCGGCGTACAACAGGTCGGTGCCCACGGCGGTGGCCGGGTTGATGCCGAACCACAGCAGGATCGGCGTCATCAACGAGCCACCGCCTACACCGGTCATTCCCACGATAAATCCAACAATCAGGCCAGCAATCGAGAAACCAAAATTACCTACATCCATTACCACTACCTGCGGCCTTATAAAATTCTGGCCGCAGCATAGCGATTTTTCTTATAACCACTTATATCAAAACGATCTGACTTTATGCATTTTTTGCCAGTCGCTGGCTGCGATAGGCCTGAGTCTGGTACGGGAACGCCACCGTCTCACGGCCGCGCAACGCCGGATGCGTGTTGATCAGCGACTGCAACTGTTCAGTGACAAGCGCCTTTTCCGCCGGCGGCAATGCGGCGATAAAACTCACCGAAAGGAAGCGATCCATGATCACTTCCTGGGGGCTGCCGACATGGCTGTAAGGGAAGCAGGTCATTTCGGGGGCGGAAAAATACTCGCCAGTGAACGCCTCGCGCCAACGCCCGGTGTGAAAACGCGGGGTGTCGCCCTCGTAGGGCGTGATGATTTCGGTGATCGCCGCGACCCAGTCCACGGATTCGTCCCGCACGTTCCAGATCAAACCCAGGCGGCCGTCCGGCTTCAGCACCCGGTGAATTTCCGCCAGCGCGGCGTGCGTGGAGAACCAGTGAAACGCCTGGGCGCACACCAGCGCATCGGCAGTGGCCGCTTCAAGAGGAATGGCCTCGGCGGTGCCTGACAGCAGGCGCACATCGGGCAGCTGTTTCTTCAACTGCGCGCCCATCGCCTCTACCGGCTCGACCGCGATCAACGTCGGCGCCACGCTGCTGAGCAGCCGAGTGAACTTGCCGGTGCCGGCGCCCAGGTCGATGACCGTGGAGTGCGGGTTGATCTGCAGGGCGTCGGTGAGCCAGCCCGTGAGTTGTCGTGGGTAGTCAGGCCGGCCTTGGGCGTACGTGACGGCCTGGGTAGAGAATCCCTGTTGAGCAGACTTGTGAACACCGGTCATCGCCAATCTCTCCTCTGGTAGTGCGGGGGCCACAGTGTGCGCCCTTGCCGATTTATTTTCTAATCGCTGCATCCGTTTGCGCGTGTCGCGGGTAGTACCGGTAGCAGCGCCTTGCTGCCCTTATGGAGAGACGCCCATGAACGCCAAAGCCTTGTTCTGCGTGACCTGCCTGTTCGCCGCTGCACCGGGCGCCTTTGCCCAGACCGGTTTACCCGACAGCATCAAAGTGCCGGACGGTCACAAGGTGGCAATGGAAACCACCGGAGTCGGCGAAATCACCTATGAATGCCGGGACAAGGCCAACGCAGCCGGCCAGACCGAATGGTTCTTTGTCGGGCCCAAGGCCGTGCTCAATGACCGCAGCGGCCAGCAGGTCGGCAGCTACTTCGGCCCGCCCGCCACCTGGCAGGCCAAGGACGGTTCGACAGTCACCGGTACGCAGTTGGCCGTTGCGCCGTCCAGCCCCGGCAACCTGCCCTATCAACTGGTCAAGGCCAACCCCGCCGAAGGCAAGGGCGCGATGAGTGGTGTCGCGTACATTCAACGGGTAGCCCTCAAGGGCGGCGTGGCGCCGAGCACCGAATGCACGACGGCCAACAAGGGCAAGCAGGAAGTGGTGAAGTACCAGGCCGACTACATCTTCTGGGCGGCCAACTGACCAAAGTCGTCTACGCTGCTGCGAAAGCGCCCCGGGCTCACCACCGGGGCATCGACCTGGAAGCCTTGTCCTTGCCTGACGCCGTTTTTGACTATGAAACCTGCCTGCTGGCCTGCGCCCGGGGCGAACAACCGGCCTTGCGCCGCCTGTATCAGCAGGAAAGCAGTCGGCTGCTCGGGGTCGCGTTGCGCATCGTGCGCGACAAGGCCGTGGCCGAAGACATCGTGCATGACGCCTTTATCAAGATCTGGAACGGTGCTGCCGGTTTTGACCCGCAAAAAGGCTCGGCCCGTGGCTGGGTGTACAGCGTGACCCGGCACCTGGCGCTTAACGCCGTGCGCAGTAATGGCCGCGAAGTGCCCCTTGGCGAAGAACATGAAACGGGCGAGCACACCGACACCTTCGAGTATCAGGCACGCTCGGGGCGAATCTACAGCTGCCTCGAACAACTGGACCCGGCCCGCCGCAACTGCATCCTGCATGCGTATGTAGACGGTTATTCCCACAGCGAAATCGCGCACAGACTCGGCACCCCGCTGGGCACCGTGAAAGCGTGGATCAAACGCAGCCTCGCGGCATTGCGTGAGTGCATGGCATGAACAGCATCGACGAACTGGCCAGCGAATACGTGCTGGGCACCCTGCCCGCCAAGCAACGCGCCGAGGTGGAACAGCGCCTGGCCACCGACGCCGCGTTGCGCAGCGCGGTGGACGCCTGGGAACAGTGTCTGCTGCCGTTGACCGAACAGGTCGAGCCCGAGACGCCTTCGGTGTATTTATGGCGACGCATCGAGCGCAGCCTGGGGCATTCAGCCCTTCAGGACTCGACAGTCTCGTGGTGGAACAGGCTGGCCCTGTGGCGTGGGCTGGCAGGGGCAGGCATCGCGGCGAGCCTTGTTCTGGCGACGCTGCTGCTCACCCGTACGGCGGCCATCAACCCGACCGCCTATGTGGTGGTGCTGGTCGCCCCGCAAAACCAGGCACCGGGCTGGGTGATTCAGGCGAGTCATGATCAGGCAATCCAGCTGATTCCCCTGGGCATCATGGAAGTACCGGCAGACAAGACCTTGCAGTTCTGGACCAAGGGCGAAGACTGGCAAGGCCCGGTGTCGCTGGGGTTGGTCAAGCCGGGACAATCGCTGTCGGTGCCCCTCGACAAACTGCCGCCGCTGGCCCCAAACCAACTGTTTGAGCTGACCCTGGAAAACCCCGGCGGATCGAAAACCGGCAAGCCGACAGGTCCGATTCAGGCAATCGGCCGGGCCGTTAAAGTAATCTGAACGTAATGCAATGTTGTGAAACGCCCGTTCGCGTATTTGCATTACACCTCGGGGCTATAACGTCATCATTGCGCTATAGAATCGGCGTCGAAAACCCGGCTCACTGGACCCTCCATGCCCTCAAAGACCCGTTCGCTGCTGATTCTCGCCCTCGTCGTCATCTTCACCGGCATCGGTGCCGGCCTGGGCGGCATGCTCCTGGCCTTGCTGCTGCACGGCATCCAGCACCTGGCGTACGGTTACAGCCTCGACAGCCTGATCAGCCATGAAACCTTTTTGCTCGGCGTCACCGCCGCCTCGCCTGAACGCCGGGTGTGGGTGCTGATCACCTGCGGCCTGGTGGCGGGCGTGGGCTGGTGGCTGATCTACCGCTACGGCCGCCCGTTGGTGAGCATCAAGCAAGCGGTTTCGGCGGACGCGCCGATCATGCCATCCAAGACCACCCTCGCCCACGCCGTGCTGCAAATCATCACCGTGGCCCTCGGCTCGCCCCTGGGCCGTGAAGTGGCGCCCCGGGAAGTCGGCGCGCTGGCCGCCACCTGGTTGTCACAGCGCGCACGCCTGGCGCCGGACATGCACCGGTTGATCGTTGCCTGCGGCGCAGGTGCCGGGTTGGCGGCGGTGTACAACGTGCCGCTGGGGGGCGCGGTGTTTGTGCTCGAAGTGCTGGTGGGTGTGTTCAGTTGGCCGGCCGCGGTAATTGCGTTGGCCACCTCGGCCATCGGCGCCTCGGTAGCCTGGATCGGCCTGGGGGCGGAGTCGCAATACGTGGTGCCGCACTTTGTGCTCAGCCCCGGGTTGATCGCCTGGGCGCTGATCTGCGGGCCGGTGTTTGGCCTGGCTGCCTACGGCTTCACCCGCCTGACCGGCACTGCCCGCAACCATGCCGCCCGGGGCTGGCGCCTGCCGGTGCTGTCGCTGATCAACTTCACCATCATCGGTGGCCTGGCGATTTTCCTGCCGCAAATCCTCGGCAACGGCAAGGGCCCGGCGCAGTTGGGCTTCGACAATGAGCTGACCATCGGCCTCGCCGCCGTGCTGCTGGTGGTCAAGGTGCTGATCACCGCCAGCAGCCTGCGGGCCGGTGCCGAAGGCGGCCTGTTGACCCCGGCGCTGGCCAACGGCGCCTTGTTGGCGATCATCCTCGGCGGCGCCTGGAGCCTGCTGTGGCCCGGCGTGCCGCTGGGGGCGTTCGCGATCATTGGCGCGGCGGCATTCCTGGCGTCGAGCATGAGCATGCCGCTGACGGCGATTGTGCTGGTGGCGGAATTTACCCGCATCGACCACGACTTCCTGGTGCCGATCATCCTCGCCGTGGCGGGTTCGATGTGCATGAGCAAGCTGTGCGTCGTGTGGGAAAAACGCTGAACAGGCTGGATTAAAAACCCGGCAAGCGCCATCCTCCGCGCTTTAAGCCGCCCCATCAGCGGCGTTCTACGCACAAAGGATATCCCCATGCACGACCAACCCCTTGCTCCCGCCGATTTCGAGTTCATCGACGAAACCCTGCTCAAGTACGGCGACGACCATTCGGTGCTGAACCTGGCCGAGCTGGACGGCTACTTCACCGCCCTGGTCTCAAGCCCCGCGCAGGTGGATGTGGCCGAATGGTTCCCCGGCATCTTTGGTGGGCAGAACCCGGATTGGGAAAGCCCGGAAGAAGCCAAGCGGTTTCTTGAACTGAGCGTGCGCCATATGAACGCTATCGCCACGCAACTGGCGACCCATGCAGAAGGCTTCAAGGCACGTTTCGAAGAAACCGAGCATCAGGGCCAGCCACTGACCCTGGCGGAAGAATGGTGCTTTGGTTATATCCGTGGCGCCGCGATCGGCAACTGGCCAGAGCTGCCTGCCGAACAGGCCGGGCAGTTTGAGAAAATTTCCTGGTGTGCCGAGCAGGACAACTTTGAACTGCCGGCAGACCTGGATGTAAATGCCCATCAGCAACGGGTCGCCGCGATTGAACCGGCGGCCCGTGCGTTGCACGATTACTGGTTGGCCCAGCGCTGATTAAACGCAACACCTGTGGCGAGGGAGCTTGCTCCCTCGCCACATTATGTTTTGCCTCCAGGTTCAGTTGCCGCTATTTGAAATCGACGTCAAACGCCTGATAGAACGCATTGCCGGTGTTGGCCACGATCCACATCAACACCAGCACATGCCGGCCCTTCTTGCCCTTGGGCAATGTCACTTGATGCTCTACCTTGGCCTTCAGTTCAGCCGAGTGCTGGTAGTACGGCACCTGGGTGTAGAAGTCCTCGAAGAACGGCTTGGGCTCCAGTTGAGCACGGCTGATGCGTTGCTTGGGGTCCCAGCCGTCCCGGGTGATCAACCAGCGATAACCACGGGTCACGTGCGCAGCAGTGTAGTCCCACTGCACCTTGAACACCTGGCCGGCTTCAACATTCAGCAACGGCCAGTTAAACGGGGTGTTGAGCTTCTTGCTCATTTCCTCGTCGGTGAAGTTCACGCAGTCCCGGGCATCGGTCTTGCCGCCGCTGAGGATGTACCCATCGGCGGGCGGCGTGACGCTTTGATCATCGGTTTCATAAGGCGCCGGAAACGGCCCGGCGCCGAGGGCCGGGAAGTTCTTGCCGCCTTCCATTTCGTTGACTTGCCAGTTCTCCAGCAGGCCGCGTTCTACCGCCACCGAGCCACGACTGGCCGGGGTCACGACGCGACCATGCCTGAGTTGAGTCTGGGGTTTGTTCATTTCAGTCACTCCTTGATTGAAGACTTCCCGTCATGGGAAGCGCCTTGAACTTAGCCCACCCCGCCGGGTTGTCTACCCGACGGTTCTGTCAGACAAATCGCGCCATATCCTTGTTTTGCGGGGTTTTCGCAGCAGTCCTGCGCCGGACTTGTCGTTGGTCCTACCCTGTAACAGGCGATCGGACTACAGCTGGTGTCCGTGAACACCCTGCTTCAGGTGTTGAGGATCATCTCAAAGCCGCCATAAATCATGCGTTGCCCATCAAACGGCATCGGGTTGGCGTCCGCCTTCAGGCGCGGGTCCTCCATCACCTTGCGCATCCCGGCATCACGCACCTGCCGTGACGGCCACACGATCCAGGAAAACACCACGGTTTCATCGTCCTTGAGCTTCACCGCCATGGGCAGCGACGTCACCTGCCCCTGGGGCACATCGTCGCCCCAGCACTCGACGATATTCAGCGCACCGTGCTCCTTGAACACCACGGCCGCGGCCTTGGCGTGCTTGATGAATTGTTCGCGGTTTGCGGTGGGTACCGCGATCACACAGCCATCTACGTAAGACATGGTCATTCTCCTGATGCGACGGGTTGTTGTGCCTGTAGTCGATCAATCAGGCGCGCAATCGACATCACCGGGGGAAATGTCGACCAGTGGTGTTTTACCGATTGCGATGGTGGGTTCAGGCGCCCCACGCACCAGTGGCATATTGCTGACGATAAACTCAATAAACACCCGCAGCTTGGGCGGCACCTGCCGCCCCGACGGCCACAGCAGGTTGAACTGGCCGCCCTCCCACGTGTAATCCCCGAGCACCTCCACCAGACGTCCGTCCGCCAGCGCATCGCGCACCACGAAGTCGGCGGCGTAGGTCAGGCCCTGGCCTTGCACCGCCAGTTCCATGCGCCCTTCCACCGAACTGCAGATCATCGATCGTGGCAGCTCAAGCTCCAGCGCGCGCTCGTCTCGGCGCATCTGCCAGGCCTGGAGTTTGCCGGAGGCGGGAAAACGGAAATGGATGCAGCGATGCCCGTACAGGTCTTCCGGACAGCGCGGCGTGCCGTTCCAGGCAAGGTAATCCGGAGAGCCGACGATCAACATTCGATAAAGACCCAGTGGGCGTGCCGACAATCCCGAATCCTTCGGCGCACCGCTGCGGATCACCGCGTCGAAACCCTCAGCAATCACGTCGGCCAAGCGGTCGTTGAAATCCAGGTCCAGCTCGATCTGCGGGTACAGCGCCTGGAACTCGCCGAACATCGCCAGGAACGGCCGGGCAATCATCGGCAGGCCAACCCGCAGCGGCCCCTGGGGCGCGACAAGGGTTTGCGACAGCTCTTCACCCGCCACTTCCAGTTCCGCCAGCACCCGCCGGCAGCGCTCGACAAATTGCGTGCCCTGGGCCGTGAGGGTGATGCTGCGGGTGCTGCGATGAAACAGCCGCACACCAAACTTTGCTTCCAGCCGGGCGATGCTCTTGCTCACCGCCGACGCCGAGATGCCCAGCGTCCTGCCAGCACCGACAAAGCTGCGAGCTTCTGCCGCCGCGACGAACACGCCGATGGCATTCAGGCTTTCCATACGCGCACCCATTAAGGACTCTAGAGTCCATTCTAAACAGAACTCAAGCCTGTTTTTCCGCTAATTGTTCAAGCCTATGGTGGTGGCTCGTTCCCCAGCCACAGGCTTTTCCCATGAAGATTTTCCTTACCGGTGCCAATGGTTTCGTCGGCGGCAGCGTTGCCCATCACTTGATCGCCCAAGGGCACAGCGTGCGCGGCCTGCTGCGCGACCCGCAGAAAGCCGAACGCCTGCAAGCCTTGGGCATTACCCCGGTGATCGGCAGCCTGGATGATCGTCAGCTGCTAATCGACGAAGCACGTCAGGCGGATGCCGTGATCGATGCCGCCAACAGCGACCACGCCGGCGCCGTCGACACGTTTATCGAGGCGCTACGTGGCTCCGGCAAACTGCTGATCCACACCAGCGGCTCCAGCATCATCGGCGATGATGCGTCGGGTAATACGCTGTCTGAACACGTCTTTGACGAAGACACACCCTTCATCATCGAGCCCCCCAAGCAGGCCCGCTACGACATTGACCTGCGCATGATGGCCGCCGCCGAGCTGGGTATTCGTAGCGTGGTGATCTGCCCGAGCAATATCTACGGTGTGGGCCATGGCCTGACGGATCACAGCTTTCAGTTGCCGTTCCTGATGGCTCGTGCCCGGGAAACCGGAGTGATGCGTATCGTCGGGGCTGGCGTTAATCGCTGGTCCAACGTGCACATAGATGACGTCGCACAGCTGTTCCTGCTGGCCGTGGAAAAAGCCCCGGCGGGTGCGTTTTACTTTCTGGAAAACGGTGAAGCGTCCTTTATTGACATGGCCACTGCGTTGGCCAAACGCATGAACCTGGGTGCGGTGCAGTCATGGCCGGCCGAGGAAGCCGAGCAACACTGGGACCCGACGCACGTACATTACACCTTCGGCACCAATAGCCGGGTCAAGGCCAAGCGTGCTCGCGCGCAATTGGGCTGGGCGCCGCGCCACAGTTCGATCCTGGACTGGATCGGCAGTGAGATGCCGCTATGAGTCGGGTCTGGATGATTACCGGCAGTGCCGGTGGCCTTGGGGCGGGGATCGCTCGCGCGGCGCTGGACAATGGCGATCAGGTGGTGGCCACCGACCTGGACCTGGCGCGTCTGGATCAAACGTACAACGGCGACCGCGTAATGACCGCTAGCCTGGATATCCGCGACGAGCAACAGGCCCAAGCGGTGGTAGCAGCTGCGCTGGCGCGTTTCGGACACATCGACGTGCTGGTCAATAACGCCGGCTACGGTCAGTTCGGGCCCTTCGAGGAGGTCGAGCCTGAAGCCGTCGAACGCCAGTTCGCCACCAACGTGTTCGGCACCTTCAACGTCACCCGTGCCGTGCTGCCGGTGATGCGCCGCCAGCGCAGCGGGCATCTGGTGATGATGTCGTCCAATGGCGGATTCAAGGGCGTTCGTGGGGCCTCGATGTATTCAGCGTCCAAGTTTGCAATTGAAGGGTTTTCCGAAGCACTGGCGGAAGAAGTGGCCGAGTTCGGTATCCACGTGACACTACTGGAGCCTGGGGCGTTTCGTACCGACTTTCTTGACAGCCGCGCACTCAAACTCGGCACCCGGGCGCTGCACGATTACGCGGAGTTTCGGGCCCGCACCCTGGCGGTTTTCGAGGCCCGTAACCTCCAGCAAATCGGTGACCCCGGCCGGCTCGGCCTGGCCGTCGTGCAACTAGCGGCACTGGAAGCGCCGCCCTTGCGTTTTATCGCCGGCAGCGATGCCGTCAATGTCGTCGAAGCCAAGCTGGACCAGGTCCGCGTTGACCTGGAGCGCTGGCGCTCGCTGTCCACCTCCACCGACTTTCCTCAATAAAGGCCCTTGCCATGACCGACCTCATCACCCGCGTGGAACACCTGGAAACCCGCTTCACCCTTGAGCGCCTGATCAGTGAATACGCGCACGCCTTCGACTCCCGCGACGAAACGTTGCTGCGCAGTATCTGGCACGAAGACGCGCGGCTGGACCTTGGCGCTGCGTTCGGCTGCCATGATGGTGTCGCGGCAATCATTGCTTCGGCCCACCTCAACTGGGCAATCATGCCCCATATGCATCACTGGATGGCCAACCCGCTGATCGACATCAGCGGCGACAGCGCCAGCGCCAGGGTTGCCGTGGATTGCCTGTGCACCCATAACGAACTGGGACAGGTGCAAATCAGCGGCCTGTATCACGACCATTTCGAACGCCGACAAGGGCGCTGGGCGTTCGGCGAGCGCCGCTTTGAGCTGCACTTTCTGACACCGTTGGCGGGCTGGAAGCCGCTGGCCGGGATGGAGGCGTAGATCCCCGCTCGACAACGGTAGCGTGTTTGGCCGATTATTCGTGTCCGCCAAACGCCACCCGCCCTGAAGCAGGAGCCTTGTACCTTGAGTTCGCAGAAAACCGTGACCGTTACACCGCCCAACTTTCCACTGAACGGCAAGGTAGCGCCCCCCGGCTCCAAATCCATTACCAACCGTGCCCTGCTGCTGGCCGCCCTGGCCAAGGGCACCAGCCGTTTGAGCGGCGCGTTGAAAAGCGATGACACCCGCCACATGTCGGTGGCCCTGCGGCAGATGGGCGTGGAAATTGATGAACCGGACGACACCACGTTCGTCGTCACCAGCGTTGGCAAACTGCAACTGCCGGCGCAACCGCTGTTCCTCGGCAACGCCGGCACCGCTATGCGCTTCCTCACCGCCGCCGTGGCCACCGTTCAAGGCACCGTGGTGCTGGACGGCGACGCCTACATGCAAAAACGCCCGATCGGCCCGCTGCTCGCGACCCTCGGCCAGAATGGCATCAAGGTCGACAGCCCAACCGGTTGCCCGCCGGTGACCGTGCACGGCACCGGCCGTGTGCAGGCCAAGCGTTTCGAGATCGACGGCGGCCTGTCGAGCCAGTACGTGTCGGCACTGTTGATGCTGGCAGCATGCGGCGAAGCCCCGATTGAAGTGGCCCTGACCGGCAAGGACATCGGCGCCCGTGGCTATGTCGACCTGACCCTGGACTGCATGCGCGCCTTCGGTGCCCAGGTGGACATCGTCGACGAAAGCACCTGGCGCGTGGCCCCCACCGGCTATACCGCCCATGACTACCTGATCGAGCCCGACGCTTCCGCCGCCACCTATTTGTGGGCCGCCGAAGTGCTGACCGGTGGCCGCATCGACCTCGGTGTCGCCCCGCAGGATTTCACCCAGCCCGACGCAAAAGCCCAGGCAGTGATCGCACAATTCCCGCACATGCAGCCAGTGGTCATCGGCTCGCAAATGCAGGATGCGATTCCGACCCTCGCCGTACTGGCCGCGTTCAACAACACGCCGGTACGCTTCACGGAATTGGCCAACCTGCGGGTCAAGGAATGTGACCGGGTGCAGGCCCTGCATGACGGCCTGAATGAAATCCGTGCGGGTTTGGCGACCATTGAAGGCGATGATCTGCTGGTGGCCAGCGATCCGGCCCTGGCGGGCACCTCGTGCAACGCGCTGATCGACACCCACGCCGACCACCGCATCGCCATGTGCTTTGCCCTGGCAGGCCTGAAGGTGTCGGGGATCAGGATTCAGGACCCGGACTGCGTCGGCAAGACCTATCCTGAGTACTGGAACGCGCTGGAAAGCCTTGGGGTTCATCTGACCTGGTAAGCCGTCGGCGCCGGTAACGGGAGGGAGTATTCATGACGATTCGCCAACCCTGCCCACCCGGCGCCTGCGACTGCAAGCGTGAGCAACTGCTCGACCTTCCCGGCGCCGATGCACGCATCCTGCACCTGACGCGCCAGGAAGAAAAACGCCTGCTCGAACGCCTCGAAAACCTGCAAAGCCTGCCTGACCTTGAGCGCATGCAACAACTGATGCACCAGCAACTGGGCATCCGCGTGCACATCGCGCCCGGTCATACGGAAGTCAAAAGCATGCGCGGGATCCAGATCGTTATCGATGACTTGCCGGGGTTGTGTCGCAAGACCCGGCAGTCGATTCCGGCAGCGATTCGCAAGGGCATGGAGAAACGGCCGGAGATTGCGTATCGGTTGCTGGATGCCCATGACTTGTTTCGCGAGGGTTGAGTCAGTTCCCTCTGCCACCCGCAAACGACCACTCATCCGCCGCCGTCGTGGTAATCACCACCATCACGTCCTCAGGGCTCAGCCCAATAGCGGCCTCCAGCCGCTCCACCAACACCTGGTAAAACCGTCGTTTGGTCTCGGTATCCCGGGGTTTGCCGCCGGTGATCGCGATCAGTACATAGTCGTGGCTCCGTGGGCCGCCGAGGTAGTTGGGGTCGATGATCATCTCGCCCACTTCGTGCTGGTGGATCACATGAAAGCGGTCGGCCACAGGAATCTTGAAGCTTTCCACCAGGGCGTCATGCAGTCCCTGGGAAAGGGCTTGCAGATATTCAGGGGATTTCCCGCGATGCAGGGAGATTCGGGCGTAAGGCATGGGGGTTACTCCGCAGGATCGATGGCGGCCAACAGGTTCAACGCTGACGCCGCCGTCGGCCAGCCGGAATAAAACGCCAGGTGGGTGATGACTTCGCCCAGCTCATCGACGCTTACACCGTTGCCCATCGCTCGCTGCAAATGAAACGGCAATTGCTCCAGGCGATACATCGCCACCAATGCCGCCACGGTGATCAGGCTGCGCTCCCGACGCGACAGGCCATCACGCTCCCAGATATCGTCGAACAGCACGTCGCGGGTCAGCTCGGTAAATTTGTTGCTCATGGGCTCTCGCTCCGACAATTCAGTTGACGGGCGAAAACTAGCAAGCCAGGATCATTCCGAATATCAGATTTAACAGCGACAACCATCCCGCTTTTATGGACTATTAAATGCGTCGCCCGACCTTTGACCTGGATGTATTGCGCACCTTCGTCACCGGCGTTGAACTGAACAGCTTCGCCAAGGCAGCGGATCGTCTGGGGCGCTCGACCTCCGCCGTCAGCGCACAATTGAAGAAACTCGAAGAACAGGTAGGCACGCCCGTGCTGAGCAAATCCGGCCGCGGGCTGGTGCTGACACCCGTGGGCGAAACGCTGCTCAGCCACGCCAGGCGATTGCTGGACCTCAACGACGCCGTCTTCAGCAGCCTTCATGAAACCCAGACCGCCGGCACCTTGCGCCTCGGTTTGCAGGAGGATTTTGGCGAGCATGTGCTCAGTGACATCCTGCGGCGCTTCGCCAGGCTGTACCCAATGATCAGCCTTGAGGTGCGGATTGGGCGCAACGCCGAACTGCTGGCGCTGATCGACAGCGCCAGCCTGGACCTGGCCCTGACCTGGGAAACCGGCCACACCTCGTCCGGCGCTAAACGCCTGGGGCAAACCCCGATGCACTGGATTGGGCCCCGGGACCAACCGCAACTGCCACGCGCCGAGGATGCGCCGCTTCCACTGGTGATGTTCGAGGCGCCCTGCGTATTGCGCAGCGCGGCCACCGAAGCGCTGGACCGCGCCGGCATTGCCTGGCGCATTGCCTTGACCAGCCCCAGCGTCGGCGGGATCTGGGCGGCGGTCGATGCCGGGCTGGGGGTGACCTTGCGGACCCGGATCGGTTTGCCGACGCACCTGCGTGTGCTCGACGGGCTGCCGCCGGTGCCGTCCCTGGGCTATGAACTGCATTGCAGCCATCCGGCGCCAGGCGCCGCGGTAGCACAGCTGGCAACGCTCATACAGAGCAGCCTGGTTTAGGCGGTTTCGCAAGGTTCCAGGGTGACGAACAGTTGTCGCCCCAACTTCGCCACCGTCTCCAGGTGCTGCTCGGCGGCGCCGCTCTCCGAGTCCAGTAACAGCTCGGAGGTCAGCACCTTGGCGCCACAGTAATCAAAGATCCCATGGTCGATTTGCGTGCGCATCGCGTCGGCATAGCCATGGCGTTCAAACACACCTTCATCCGCCCCGCCGACGCCCAGCAAGTGCACCTGGAGATGGCCGAGTTTTTTTACCACCTTGGTTTCAAGGCTGTAGTCGATCGCCCAACCGTTGACGAACACCCGGTCGATCCAGCCCTTGAGCAAGGCGGGCATCGACCACCAGAAGATCGGGAACACCAGCACCAACGCGTCGGCGCGGTCGAGCCGGGCCTGCTCGGCCAGTACGTCGGCCGGCGGCGTGGCGCGGGTGCGGTGCACTTTATGGTCGGCAGCGCTGTAGCGCGGGTCGAAACCTTCGGCGGCGAGGTCGGCGATTTCGACGGTGTGGCCGGCGGCCGTAATGCCGACGGCGGCCTGTTGGGCGAGGCTGTGGGTCAGGGATTGCGGGTCGTGGTGCGCAATAACGATCAGGGCGTGCATGGCAGTGACTCCTTCGGGGGTGGCGACGGGACGGCAAATTGAGTAGGCTTGAGCTAAGTTACCGTTGGTAAGTTACTTTTGGTATATAAGCATGTCAAGCGATCAATCCCCTGCCCCTCGCCGTCGCCTGTCCCGGGATGACCGGCTACGCCAGTTGCTCGACGTGGCCTGGCAACTGGTGCGCGAAGAAGGCACTGACGCCCTGACGCTGGGGCATCTGGCTGAGTTGGCCGGCGTTACAAAGCCGGTGGTGTATGACCATTTCGGCGATCGCGCGGGGCTGTTGGCCGCGCTGTATGAAGATTTCGATGCCCGTCAGAATCAGGTGTTTGCGACTGCCATCGAGACCAGCGAACCCACCCTGGATGACCGCGCCTGGGTGATCGCCTCGTGTTATGTCGACTGTGTGTTGCTGCAGGGGCGAGAAATTCCGGGGGTGATTGCGGCGCTGGCCGGCAGCCCTGAGCTGGAAGCCATCAAGCGCGAGTACGACGTGATTTTCCTCGGCAAGTGCCGGGATGCCCTCGCCCCGTTTGCGCTGGACGGTGTGATCGGCCAGGCCGCTTTACGCGGCATGCTGGGCGCGGCAGATGCCCTGTCCCAGGCTGCCGCCAGCGGCGAAATCAGCCCGCTGGAGGCGCAGGAGGAGCTGTTTGCGAGCATCAAGGCAATGGTCAATCGCGCACGCGTTCAAAAGAATTAAACAAGGGCGGGGAATAAACCGACGCGGCGGGTGTTTACCTGAGTACGCCTTGTGAATACAGCACAAGGCCAGTACCCAAACCAAGAAAAACCCCCAGGAGTTCGTCATGCTGAAAAAATTCTCCCTTGCTGCCGCTGTCGTGATTGCGTGTGCTTCGACCATGGCCTTCGCCGCCCCTGCCAATATCGCTGACAGTGCCAAGGGCAAAGTCCTGGTGGATGGCAAGGGCATGACCCTGTACACCTTCGCCAAGGACAGCGCCGGCAAATCCGCCTGCAACGGCCAATGCCTGGCCAACTGGCCGGCGCTGACCGCCTCGGCAGGTGCCAAGGATGCCGACGGTTACACCGTGATCAGCCGTGACGACGGCAGCAAGCAATGGGCTTACAAAGGCCAGCCGCTGTACACCTGGGTCAAGGACAGCAAGCCGGGCGACATCACCGGTGACGGCGTTGGCGGCAACTGGAACCTGGCCAAGCCATAAAAGACATACCCATCAAAATGTGGGAGCGGGTTTGCTGTGGCGAGCGGGCTTGCCCCGCGTTGGGTTGCGAAGCAGCCCCATCAATCTGTGGTGAACCCGACGGGGGACAAGCCCCCTCACCACAGCCAGCCCGCACCCACATTGTTCTGCGTTATCCCAGCCTTGCGTGCACAAACATCCGGGCTTTATGGGTCATCTGGTCGAAGTGACGATCACGCTGTTTCTCTGCATCGATCATCGCCCGCTTGCCGTGCTTTTGCAGCAGGTAGGTATGGATCTGCCGCACCTCCAGCGAGCTGTAGATCGACGCCACATCCAGCAACCCCATCAAGCCGTCGGTGCTGTAGTCGCGGGTGTTCATCAACACCTGAGTGCCACGCACACCGCGCAGTTGAAAGCCCATGGACTCGAACGCCGGCACCTTCTCCACCGCGCAGGTCAGTTCAGCGTGAGGGTAGCGAGCCAGCATGTCCTGCATCATCGCCCGCGCCACGCCTTTGCGCCGATGGCTGGCGTGCACCGCCATGTAGGCCACGCCGCACGCCTCGGGGTCGTCCTTCACCGGCAGGTACAGCAGGAAGCCAATCACCTGCTCCTGCGCATCCAGCGCGACGATCAATTCAACCGCAATGCCCTTCGACCCGCCCAGCGCTTCCAGGTACAGGTGCACCTCATAGCCGATCGCATACTGGTACACGTTGTACAGCAGGTTGCTCGGGGGGATGGCGACCATGCTGATGTCGGTCAGGTAGTCGACCACCATCTGCAGGATCTGCGCGTTGATCGGCTCGGGGCATGGGGTTTCGTAACGGGTAAGGCTGAACATTCGAATTCCTGGTGTTTCGTGTCAAGGCTGGGCGGATTGTACCTGTTGAAGGGCCGCAGCGGGCCCGGAGCGACTTGCTTCAGTCCTATTGTTGAAGGCGCTTGCTGTGGCGAGGGAGCTTGCTCCCGCTGGGCTGCGTAGCAGCCCCAATCAAACACACCGCGTTCTTTCAGCTAGAAACAGGATGCAGGTTTTGGGGCCGCTTCGCAGCCCAGCGGGAGCAAGCTCCCTCGCCACAGCAAGAGCGTCGCGTTCAAGACCGGCATTCCAAACGCCGTTCATTGCGCACACACCTCCCGCAGGCAACCGCGCAGCCAGCGATGGGCCAGGTCGGCGTCCAGGCGCGGGTGCCAGAGCATCGACACGGTGAAGTCCGGGAACGCGAACGGCAGCGCAAAGCGGTAAAGGTCGCTGTGCAGGTTGGCGGTATGGCGCTCGGGTACGCTGGCGATCAGGTCGGTGCTGCGAGCGAGCGCCAGGGCGGTGGAGAACCCGGCAACGATGGTCACCACGTCCCGTGTCAGCCCCAGCGCTTCAAGGGCTTGATGAATCTGGCCCTGGTCATGGCCGCGCCGGGACACGTAGAGATGCTGGCCGCCGGCAAACCGCTGCGGTGTGACTTCGCCTTCACTCAACGGGTGCCCTTTGCGCACCACTCCAATAAACCGGTCGCGGAACAGCGCCTGGGTCAGTACTTCGGGGCTGGCGCTGCTGTCGACCACGCCGGTTTCCAGGTCGACGCTGCCATCGCGCAGCGGCGTGCTGGCCTTGTCCGGTTTGTGCACGAAACGCAACCGCACGCCCGGCGCTTCCCGGGCGATACGTGCGAGCAACGCCGGGCCGAAGTTTTCAACAAAACCGTCGCTGGTGCGCAAGGTGAAGGTGCGCACCAGTTGGCTCAGGTCCAGCTTCGCCGCCGGGCGCAACACGGCTTCGGCGTCCTGCACCAACTGGCTGACCTGCTCGCGCAGCTCCAAGGCGCGCGGCGTTGGCACCAGGCCACGGCCGGCGCGCACCAATAACGGATCCCCCGTGGTTGCCCGCAGTCGTGCCAGGGCCCGGCTCATTGCCGAAGGGCTCAGGCGCAGGCGTTGGGCGGCGCGGGCGACGCTGCCTTCAGCGAGCAACACATCCAGGGTGACCAGCAAATTCAGATCAGGTGTCGACACGGCAAACCTCATAGGGCGTTTGGCGCACGTATACAGTGCAAATGCTGCGCCTTCCGCCATGTTAGGTGACGGCGTAGATTTCTGACAGCGGTCAAATTCAGGAGCCTCTTGATGAAATCACCTACACCCCGTGGCGCCCTCGTCGCCCTGTCACTGTCCATGCTGCTGGCGTCGTTGGGCACCAGCATCGCCAATGTCGGCTTGCCGAGCCTGGTGCAGGCGTTTGATGCCTCCTTTCAGACGGTGCAGTGGGTGGTGCTCGCGTATTTGCTGGCGATCACCGCCGTGATCGTCAGCGTCGGGCGACTGGGCGACCTGCTGGGCCGCAGCCGCCTGCTGTTGGCGGGGTTGTTACTCTTCACGATTGCCTCGGCCCTGTGCGGTATGGCCCCGTCCCTCGGCCTGTTGATTGCAGCCCGCGCCCTGCAAGGCCTGGGCGCCGCGATCATGATGGCGATGACCATGGCGCTAGTGGGCGAGACCGTCGCCAGGGAACGTACCGGCCGTGTCATGGGTTTGCTGGGCACGATGTCAGCCATGGGCACTGCGCTGGGGCCAAGCATGGGTGGCGTATTGATTGCCGGGTTTGGCTGGCGCGCGCTGTTCTTCATCACCGTGCCGCTGGGGTTGCTGACCTTTGCCCTCGCCCGCAGCTCTCTGCGCGTCGACCGCCGCGAACAGCAGCCCACGTCATCCGGGTTCAGTTTCTGGTCGACATTGCGGGATTCATCCCTGAGCACCGGCCTGGCCATGAGCGCACTGGTGTCGGCGGTGATGATGGCGACGTTGGTGGTCGGGCCGTTCTACCTGACCCACGGCGCCGGCCTCGACCCCGCGTGGATGGGCCTGACGATGGCCGTCGGCCCCTGCGTTTCGGCAGTGATGGGCGTACCGGCGGGCCGCTTGACCGACCGTTTCGGCAGCGGCCCGATGACCGTCGCCGGGCTGCTGGCGATGGTGACCGGCTGCCTGTTGCTCTCACTGACGCCGCTCAACCTCGGGGTTGCCGGGTACATCGCCCCGCTGATCATCCTCACCCTCGGCTACGCCCAGTTTCAGGCTGCCAACAACACCGCCGTAATGAGCGACGTTCTGGCGGACCGTCGCGGCGTGGTCGCCGGCCTGCTTAACCTGTCACGCAATCTGGGGCTGATCGCGGGCGCCTCGGCATTGGGCGCGGTATTTGCGCAGGTGTCCGGTGACCTCGCCACGGCCAGTCCCTACAACGTAGGACGTGGGATGCAAGCCACGTTCGGCGTGGCATTGGCACTGATTGGCGTAGGCCTTTTCCTGGCACTGCGCACCCGGCTCGGCGCCGCGAATCTTGACAAGGTAAAATCGTAACGACTATTGTCTGACAACCTGATTACCAAGGTTGTCCCATGCTTGAGCTCCAGCGCCCTGATTCGCTCGTTATGCGCGTTGTCAGCGCCATTCGTGCAGAAATCGATTCCGGCCACCTGGCGCCCGAAGCGCGCCTGCCCACCGAACAGCAACTGGCTGAACAGCTGAACGTCAGCCGCTCGGTGGTGCGCGAAGCGATTGCCCAGCTCAAGGCCGATGGCGTACTCACCGCCCGCCGTGGCCTGGGCTCATTTATCTCCCAGACCCCGGCCGGCACGGTGTTCCGCTTTCCGGAAAAAAACGGCCGCCGCCCGGACCTGGCACAAATGTTCGAAGTGCGCCTGTGGATCGAAACCCAGGCCGCCTCGATTGCCGCCCAACGCCGCGACGCTGCAGACCTGCAGCGCATGAAAAGCGCCCTGCAGGAAATGCACGACAAACGCGCCGACTTCGAAGCCGCCGCCCTGGCTGATGTGGAATTCCATCGCGCCATCGCCGAGGCCAGCAAGAACGACTATTTCGTGGCCTTCCATGACTTCCTCAGAAGCCAACTGGCAAGCGCCCGCAAGACCGCCTGGGAAAACTCTGCCACCCGCTTTGTCAGCGGCTCGGCCGACGCCACCCAGGAACACACCGCGCTGTACCAGGCCATTGTCGACGGTGACGCCCAAGGCGCCGCCGCCTGTGCCGAGGCCCACTTGCGTGCCGCAGCAAGGCGCCTGCACCTGGAGCTGCCGGCCATCAACTGACGGATCCAGGCTCATTTGAAGCGTGCCGCTGGCGCGCTGTTTTTTTAATAAAACCATTAGTCTGACAACCTGATAAGCAGACTGAAATGCGTAGGTAACCCACACAATGATTTATGACTTTTGCATCATCGGCGGCGGCATCGTCGGCCTGGCCACCGCGATGGAGCTGCTCAAGCGCCAGCCCGACGCGTCCCTGGTGATCCTGGAAAAGGAAAGCCTGCTGGCCAAACACCAGACCGGCCACAACAGCGGCGTGATCCATGCCGGCATCTACTACGCGCCGGGCAGCCTCAAGGCCGATTTGTGCAAGCGTGGCGCCGAAGCCACCAAGCAGTTCTGCACCGAGCACGGGATCAAGTTCGAGGTGTGCGGCAAGCTGCTGGTGGCCTCCACGCCGCTGGAAGTGCAGCGAATGGAAGCGCTCTACGCCCGCTCGCAGCTCAACGGGATGAAAGTCGAACGCCTGGACGCCGACCAGTTACGCCAGCGCGAACCGAACATCGTCGGGCTGGGGGGGCTGTTTCTCGACGCCACCGGCATCGTCGATTACCGCGAAGTCTGCGAAACCATGGCCCGGGTGATCCGCCGCGCTGGCGGCGAAATCTGCCTGGAACGCACCGTCACCGACATCGTCGAGGACACCGACAAGGTCACCGTCAGCACCCGTGGCGAAAGCTGGCAGGCCAAACACCTGGTGGTGTGCGCGGGCTTGCAATCGGACCGCCTGGCGGTGATGGCCGGGGTCAAGATCGACCACCAGATCATCCCGTTCCGTGGCGAATACTTCCGCCTGCCGGCCTCGAAAAACAACATCGTCAACCACCTGATCTACCCGATTCCCGACCCGGAGCTGCCGTTCCTCGGCGTGCACCTGACCCGCATGATCGACGGCAGCGTCACCGTCGGCCCGAATGCCGTACTGGGCCTGGGCCGCGAAAACTACCGCAAATTCTCGGTGAACTGGCGCGACGTGGCGCAGTACGCGAGCTTCCCGGGCTTCTGGAAAACCATCTGGCAGAACCTCGGTTCCGGCAGCGTCGAGATGAAGAACTCGCTGTTCAAGTCCGGCTACCTGGAGCAGTGCCGCAAGTACTGCCCCTCGCTGAACACCGAAGACCTGCTGCCCTACGAGGCCGGTATCCGCGCCCAGGCCGTGATGCGCGACGGCACCCTGGTGCACGACTTCCTGTTCGCCCAGACCCCGCGAATGCTCCACGTGTGCAATGCGCCCTCACCCGCTGCCACCTCCGCGATTCCCATCGGCGCGATGATCGCCGACCGCATGTTCACGCCTCACTGATACCCGCGACACGCCGCACTTTGACAATAAATATAATGACCAGGAAGGAACAACAGCATGACGGCAACAGCCCGCACACCGGACTCTGAAACCCCCGAGCAAACCAGGAAACGCCTGCGCAAAGTCGCGGCCGCAACGATCTTCGGCTCGATGCTGGAGTGGTATGACTTTTACCTGTACGCCACCATGGCGGCCATTGTGTTCTCGAAGATCTTCTTCGATAACAGCGACCCGAAAGCCGCCACGCTGATGGCGTTTTCCACCTTTGCCATCGGCTTTATCGCACGCCCGTTTGGCGGCATTCTGTTCGGCTACCTGGGCGACAAGTTCGGGCGCAAGCAAGTGCTGGTGCTGACCTTCTGCATGATGGGCGTGTGCACCACGCTGATCGGGCTGATCCCCAGCTACGCCACCATCGGCATCTGGGCGCCAATCGTGCTGGTGTTTATCCGCATCATCCAGGGCCTGGGTGCCGGAGCGGAACTATCCGGTGCGGCAGTCACCTCCTACGAGCACGCCAGCGAAGGCAAGCGCGGCAGCCAGGGCGCATGGCCCGCGCTGGGTTTGAACCTGGGGTTGCTGCTGTCGTCGCTGACCGTGTACCTGCTGACCATCAACGGCAACGAGTTCCTGCTGGCCGGCGGCTGGCGGATTCCGTTCATTTGCAGCATCGCCCTGGTGGGCGTGGGCCTGTGGGTGCGCAACAGCATCCCGGAAACCCCGGAGTTCAAGGAACTGAGCAAGGAAACCGCGAAAGCCAAGGCCTCGCCGCTCAAGGCGCTGTTCAAGAACGACCTCAAGGGGTTGGCGGTGGTGTTCTTCGTGGCGATTGGCTACAACGCGCTGAGCTACATCTTCAAGACGTTTTCCCTGGCGTACCTGACCCAGTTCAAGGGCGTCGATGTGCACGTCACCTCGCTGTCGGTGACCATCGCCAGCCTGATCGCCATCGTCGCCGTGCCGTGCTTCGGCTGGTTGTGCGACAAGTGGAGCAGCAAGACCGTGCTGATGCTCGGCGGCCTGCTCTCGCTGCTGTTCGCCTACCCGTTCCTTGCGCTGCTGAATACTGGCGAGAGCCTGATGATCTACGTCGCCATCGGCGTGGGCACCGGCATCCTCGCCCCGATGATGTTTGCGCCCCAGGGCTCGTTCCTGAGCCGCCAGTTCCCGACCCAAACCCGCTCTTCAGGCTTTGGTACCGGACGGGAAATCGGCACCGCCATCGCAGGTGGCCTGGCGCCATTAGGGGCGTTGTCGATGGTGGCGGCGTCGGCCACCCACTCCACTGATGGCGTTGTGATAATCCTCGCGATCTCGTCCCTGCTGGTGGTGGTGTTCGCCTTGTGCGATCAGGGCCGTAAACACTCGGCATTCAAGAACTGAGGCAAAAAGTTCGGACCAACGGGTGCATGGATGCCCCTTCATCGCGCATCATGGGCACTTTCAAGCTCAAGGGAAACGTCCATGCGCGTTCTGTCATTGATGATGGGTCTTACGACGCTGGCCGCCAGCCTGGTGTTCAGCGCCCAGGCGCAGGCGGGTGAAGAAAGCCTGTTGGTCGACTCGATCAATCAATACCGCAGCCAGGTTCAACGCTGCGGCAACCAGGGTTCCCAGGAATTGCCACCGCTGGCCAGCGACACCCGGCTGGTATTGCCCGTCAACAGCGTCGGCGACTTGCAACAGGCGCTGGCGCGGGCGGCCTACCCGATGGTCAACGTCCAGGCCATCAGCCTGTCCGGGCCCAAAAACGCCGAAGCGGCGATGAAAGCCGTGCGCGAAAGTTTTTGCCGGGTGGTGCTCGACCCGCAATTCATTGATATCGGCGTGAGCAACAGCGGCCAGGACTGGCGCATCGTGCTCGCCCGCCCGCTGCTGACCAGCGGCCTGGGTGAGACCCAGACCGAAGGCAAGAAGGTGCTCGACCTGATCAACGCCGCCCGCCAGCAACCCCATCAGTGCGGCGGCCAGGCGTTTGCCGCCACCACGCCCCTGAGCTGGAACGAAGCGCTCGCCACCGCCGCCGCCGGCCACGCGCGCAACATGGCCAACGGCAACTTCTTCGATCACCTGGACCACGATGGCCGCACCCCGGGCGACCGGGCTGAACTGGCAGGCTATATCGGCCAGCAGATCGGCGAGAACATCGCCGCCGGCATGGATACCCCGCGCAAGGTGGTCGACGGCTGGCTGGCCAGCCCCGGGCACTGCGCCAACCTGATGAACCCGCAGTTCCGCGAAATAGGCGCCGCCTACGCCATGGACCCGAAGAGTGACGCGGGCATCTACTGGACGGGGTTGTTTGGCGTGCAGCAGCAATAACGGTTTGTATCCCAACGTATCTTCCCGGTGCGGCGACACACTGCGAGGTGCACGCCCCCTGGCGATGACACATTGCGGATACGCCGGCGCGGTTTCCTGTGCACACCGGCCCATCCCGGGCCACCTGCAAGGAAACCGTCATGTCCCAGAACAGCACCGTGCTCTACACCGGCAAAACCCACACCACTGGCGGGCGTGAAGGCGCGTCCCACAGTGATGACCTGCAACTGGACATCAAGCTGTCGCCGCCCGGCTCAAAGGCGCCCGGCACCAACCCCGAGCAACTGTTCGGTGCCGGCTGGTCCGCCTGCTTTATCGGCGCGATGGGCAAGGCCGCACAAAGCCTGCAGATCCGCCTGCCAGCCGACACGGCCGTGAGCGCCGAAGTGGACCTGGTGAACAGCCCCGAAAATGGCTATTACCTGCAAGCCCGCCTGCGGGTCAGCCTGCCGGGTATCGAACACGCGGCGGCCCTCGCGCTGGTGGAACGTGCCCACCAGACGTGCCCGTATTCCAAGGCAACCCGCGGCAACATCGAGGTGGAAATCACCGTGGTCTGAACGAGGTTTGCCGGGTGATTATTTGGCGGCGACATTAGATTGCCATCTAGTGGATAATCCCGCTGAACTGGCTGAATCCTGGGGTGTCTGTAGCTTGGCATCCCTACTCAGCAAACCGTGGCAAAGAAGGCGTTCACCGAATGACAAACTGGCTGCAAGGCGGCGGCGAAATGGGCGAAAGGGTTCGGTATCACGACTGGGCCACTACGCCGCTGGGGCCGCTGGATCAATGGCCGGACGTGTTGAAGACCACTGTTGCCCTGTGCCTTGCCTCCAGTTTCCCCCAGGCGATCGTCTGGGGACCTTCGCTGATCACGCTGTACAACGACGGCTTCATCCCGATTCTTGGCGACAAACCCGACGCGCTCGGGCGACCTTTCAGCGAGATCTGGCAGGAAGCGTGGCCCGAGATCAGCCCGATCGCCAACGCCGCCTTCGCGGGTGAAGCCACCTTTATCGAAAATTTCCCGTTGCGCGTCGAACGCGGCGGCGCACCGGAGCAGGCGTACTTCACCTTTTGCTACAGCCCGATTCGCGACGTGCAAGGCAACGTGGTCGGCATGCTCGACACCGTGACCGAAACCACCGCCACCGTCGTACTGTCCCGGCGGCTGGCCGAGTTGAATGCGAGCCTGGAGCAGCGCGTCAACGAACGAACCACCCTGTTGACCCAGACCGAAGCCGCCTTGCGCCAATCGCAAAAACTCGAAGCCATCGGCCAGTTGACCGGTGGCGTGGCGCACGACTTCAACAACCTGCTGACCATCATTCGCTCCTCCGTCGACTTCCTGCGCATGCCTGCGTTGTCCGAAGAACGTCGTCAGCGCTACATGAGCGCCGTCAGCGACACCGTGGAGCGGGCCGGCAAATTGACCAGCCAGTTGCTCGCATTTGCGCGCCGCCAGCCACTGAACCCGGAAGTGTTCGATGCCGGGCAGCGAGTGAACAACATTGGCGAGATGCTCGAAACCGTCACCGGCGCGCGGATCAAGGTGCGGGTCGAGTTGCCCGGGCTGCCGTGTTACATCCGCGCCGACTCCAGCCAGTTCGAAACCGCGTTGATCAACATCGCCCTCAACGCCCGGGACGCCATGAACAGCCAAGGCACCCTGACCCTGAGCGTGGTCGCCGACCAAGCGCTGCCGAGCATCCGGGGTGACGCCGGTTCGCGCCAGGCGTTTATCGCAATTTCACTCACCGACACCGGCAGCGGAATTCCCGGCGAGACTTTCGAGCGCATCTTCGAACCCTTCTTCACCACCAAGGAAGTCGGCAAGGGCACGGGCCTCGGGCTGTCCCAGGTGTTTGGCTTCGCCAAGCAATCGGGCGGTAACGTCGATGTGGCCAGCACGGTTGGCCAGGGCACGGTGTTTACCCTGTACCTGCCGCAGGTGGTGCCTGAAGAAGGCGTTGAAAACCCCGCGCAGGAGGTTTGCGGGCTGGTCGCAGAGAGTGCTCAGCGCCACATTCTGGTGGTGGAAGACAACCTGGAAGTGGGTCGCTTTGCCAACCAGATTCTCCAGGACCTGGGGTACCAGACCACCTGGGCGACCAACGCCGAACAGGCGCTGGAACTGGCCGGTGCGGATGCAATGGGGTTCGACGCGGTGTTTTCCGATGTGGTGATGCCCGGCATCACTGGCGTGGCACTGGCCAGGGAACTGCGCCGGCGCAGGCCCGGCCTGCCGGTGGTGCTGACTTCCGGCTACAGCGAGGAACTGGCGGAAAGCGGCTACGAAGGCCTGGTGTTCCTGCCCAAACCCTACTCGGCCGACCAGGTTTCACAGGTGCTGGCCAAGGCGTTGTTCAAGGGCTGAGCCCTACTCGGCCACGGCCACCTGATTGCGACCGAGGGCTTTGGCGCGGTACAGGGCCTTGTCGGCGGTGTTCATCAACCCGTGCAGGTCTTGATCCACCGCGCGGGCCCAGGCCACGCCAAGGCTGGCGGTGAGCCCATGGACCGGCTCGCTGGCCAGCCCGGCAATCGCCTTGATCAACTGCTCGGCAATGTCCCGCCCGGTCTCCAGGGACGTGTCCGGCAACAGCACTGCAAACTCCTCGCCGCCCAGCCGCCCGTACACGTCGGCCTGGCGAAACGACGCGCTGATCACCCCGCCGATCTGCCGCAGCACCTGATCCCCGGCCTGGTGGCCGTAGGTGTCATTGATGTCCTTGAAGTGGTCCATGTCCATCATCAGCGCGCACAACGGCTGCTGATTATGCCGGCACTGTTCGTAGAGCAACTGCGCATGCTCGAAGAACGCCCGGCGGTTCATCAGGCCGGTGAGCTCGTCGGTTTGTGCGGCGCGGGTAGAGATATTGTGGGCACGTTCCATTTGCCGAGTCAGGCGAAAGGCCTTTTCCAGGGCGTCGGACAGCTTGCGCGTGGCGCCACCGACAAACGAGGAGAACACCAGCACCGCCAGCGCCATGCCGACCTGCATCGACGACGGTTGAAACAGCAGCCACACGGTGCACGGCAGCAACACCAGGCCCATGGAGACCAGGGTCATGTAGCGATAGGCCGAATAACAGGAGACGGCGCTGACCGACATGCCTACGGTGAACAACATCACCAAGGCCTGGGAGAGTCGGTCATCAGTGGGCATCAGCGCCAGTGCGCCAAGCCCCCACACGCCGGCAGACAACATCAGCGTCACCCAGTAGCGCCGCTCCCAGCGTGCAGGGGTGCGATCACTGTTGGGGCAGCGAAACCAGGCCATGAACATCCAGACCCGCAGCAGTGACGTCCCCGCCAGCACCACCAGCCAGACCAGCATTACCCGGTGATCAAAACGCTCCCAGCACAGCCAGCACAGCATGGCGGCCGCCATATAACTGCCGAAAACCGCCGAAAATGACTGGCGAAACAGCTGATGCAATCGATCTGTTCGTACCTGCTCCTCGATGAAGCAATCCTGGTCCTGCCCACGCCCAAGGCCATTCATTTGGTCCGCCTGATCATACTGCTGCGACAAAGTGCCATTGTGGCATCCTGCCAGTAGCCCTAACAACTGAATCGAGCGTGCTAGAGCGCCGAAAGCAGGATAAATATAGGTGAACACCTTTTGTCTCGCCCCAAGGATCAAACGCCATCCATGAATACCCGCCCAATCACCACCCCACGCCTGATGCTCAGGCCCGTCACGGTCGACGATGCGGCCAGTGTATTCGCCATCTATGGCGATCCCGAGACCAACCGCTACAACCCGTCCGGTCCCTTGACCGACCCGGGTCAAGCCAGCGCCGCCCTGGATCGCTGGCTGAAACACTGGGCAGAACACGGTTTTGGCCAATGGGCGATTGCTACACAACAGGCGCCGGAGTGCGTGATCGGCTTTGGGGGCATCACCTTGTACCCCTACAACGACGTTGAGCGAATCAACCTGGGCTACCGCTTTGCCGTCAGCGCCTGGGGCCAGGGCTTTGCAACAGAGCTTGCCAGGGCTGCGTTGCAATTTGGTTTTGTCGAACTGGACCAGCCGCAGGTGTACGGCGTGGTGCGTCCGGCGCATACAGCGTCCATCAAGGTGCTGGAGAAAATCGGCATGCAGCACATTGATGAACTGGACGATGTGCCCGGGCAGGCGCCGAGCCTGGTGTACGTGGCCACCCGGCCCCTCTGAATCGTGTATCGCAGTGTGTCCAAACACCCCTGCGATACAAAACCTTTAACCCAACCGTTTTCTCGAAACAGACGGGATACACAACTACGTTCAACTGTGAGCCAGGCACACAACCCGCCGCCGGAGACTCACCATGCACACACAGTTGAACACCCCACCCCGCCGCCTGATGGGCGCGTCGCTGCTGGCCTTTGCGCTGTTGCAGTTCGGTGCCTTCGGCGTAGCCCATGCACAGGACACGCAAGCACCTGCGGTTGCCAGCGCCAGTGCCCACGCCACGCTCGGCCCGTTGAAGCAGGTGAAGGCCGGCTTGCTGGAGGTGGCCTACGCCGAAGTCGGCCCGGCCGATGGCCCGGTGGTGATCCTGCTGCATGGCTGGCCCTACGACATTGACAGCTATTCCGAGGTAGCGCCGCTGCTGGCCGCCCACGGCTACCGCGTGCTGGTGCCTTACGCCCGTGGCTACGGCGATACCCGTTTCCTCTCGGCAAAGACCCTGCGCAACGGCCAGCCGGCCGCACTTGCGGTCGACCTGATCGACTTCATGGACGCACTGAACATCAAGCAGGCCGTGCTCGGCGGCTACGACTGGGGCGCCCGCACCGCCGACATCGTCTCGGCGTTGTGGCCTGAGCGGGTCAAGGCGCTGGTGTCGGTCAGCGGCTACCTGATCGGCAACCAGGCCGCCGGCAAGAACCCCTTGCCACCCAAGGCTGAGTTGCAGTGGTGGTACCAGTTCTACTTCGCCACCGATCGCGGCGCCGCCGGTTATGCAAAAAACACCCACGACTTCGCCAAGCTGATCTGGCAGATCGCCTCACCGAAATGGGCGTTTGATGACGCCACCTTCGACCGCAGCGCCAAAGGCCTGGACAACCCCGACCACGTCGCCGTGTCGATCTTCAACTACCGCTGGCGCCTGGGCCTGGTCCAGGGCGAGAAGAGATACGCTGCGCTGGAACAGAAACTCGCCACCGCCCCGTCCATCAGCGTGCCCACCATCACGATGGAAGGCGACGCCAATGGCGCACCGCACCCGGCGGCGGAAGACTACGCCAAGCGCTTTACCGGCAAGTACGAGTACCGGCTGATCACCGGCGGCATTGGCCACAACCTGCCACAGGAAGCGCCCCAAGCCTTTGCCAAGGCTGTGATTGATGCGGACCACTTGTGATGAAGCGCCTGCACCTTGCTGCACTCATCGCTGCGACAGCCGCCGTCGTCGCCACCGCTACCGGGGCCGCTTTTGGCGGCCCTGGTGGCACGAGCGAGCCTTCGCCGATCTACGGCGTGACGATTCCCGACGGCTACCGCCAATGGGAGCTGATCGCCCCGGCCCAGGAAGCCGACCCGCTGAATGAACTGCGGGTGGTGCTGGGCAACCAGGTCGCGCTCAAGGCTTACCGCGACGGCACGTTGCCCTTCCCTGACGGCACCGTGCTGGCCAAACTGGCCTGGAAACATGTGCAGTCGCCCGAGTTCAAGACCGCCTCGATTCCCGGCGCGGCGACCACCGTGCAGTTCATGGTCAAGGATTCGAAGAAGTACGTAGCGACGGGAGGCTGGGGGTTTGGCCGGTTCATCAACGGCAAGCCCGCGGACCAGGCGCAGCATGAGACGTGCTTTGCCTGCCATCAGGCGTTGGTGAAGAACCATGATTATGTGTTCACGCGGCTGGCGCCTTGAAGCAATCCATTGCGGCGAGGGAAACGCGGTTTGATCTGCCTACCGTTTCCCTGTCATTCTGCGGCGCGATCTACTTGCCACTCAACACTTACGCCGCATGGAAGCCCGTCTATGTTTGTTTATCGCTGGAGCGCCCTGTTCCTCGGCTGCCTGCTGTCGCAGCTGTGTATTGCCGGCACACTGCCTATCGACCCTCGCGGCGAGAGCCTGTATCAACAGGCCCTCCCGTACCTGCAACAAGCGAACGCCAAGATGGAGGCGGTGCCTGCCAACTTCCCCACGGCAGGTGCGCAGGAAAGAGAACGGGCGATGGTGCTGATGCAGGAAGCCGGCGAGTTACTCAAGCCAGCCGTTGCCCTGCTTGAGCAAGCAGCAGCGCTTGATCACCCGGTGGCGCAGCATCGCCTCGCGATGATCTACATCCTCTTGCTTTCGCCGACCGAGGTGATCAAGGAAAAGGCTTGCCCGCTGATGGAAAGAAGCCTGGCTCAAGGCTTCGCACCGCCGGCACTGGGAATATCCTCCTTTTGTTGGGAATTCACCGATACACCCCAGTACAAAACTGCGCTGCTGGCGATTGAAGCCAGCGCGCCCCTGTATGAGGCGTACTTTCCACAACCGGTTGTGAAGCTCGAGTGCAAAAACGAAATGCCCCAAGGCATGGCGATGCAATGGGGCAGCAGTCGCGATTATCAGGCTGAAACGTATCGACTGCTGGGAGACTACGACCGCGCAAGGCGCACGGAGTATTACCAAAAGGCGATTGAGATCAACGACTGCTACAAGGCGAAAAGACGCCTGGCGATGCGTTCGTAGTCGGAGGCGCGGCGGCTTATCAGGCCGGCACACCCAAAATGATATGGGACGCCTTGATCACCGCCGTGGCACTCACACCCGGCTTCAGGCCCAACTCGGCCACCGCATCGCGGGTCACGATGGAAAACACCTTTGAGCCGCCCGCCAATTCGATCACAACCTCAGCATTTACCGCGCCGTCATTCACGCTCAGCACTTTGCCTTCCAGGCAGTTGCGGGCCGAGAGGCGGATGTCGCTGGACTCAGTCATCAACATCACCCACGGCGCCTTGATCAGCGCGACCGCTTCCTTGCCCACGGCGATGCCGAGGTTGCGGATGCTTTCCAGGGTCACCACGGCTACCAACTGCTCGCCGCCTGGCAGGGTCAACACGACTTCAGCGTTGACCGCGCCTTCCTGGACCTGGCTGACCTGGCCTTTGAATACGTTGCGTGCACTGACTTTCATGGGAACGGTCCTTTTCTTGACTTGTAGGTTAGGAATTGCCGGGCATGATTAAACGCAGCGTTGTGTAAAAACAACTATAGCGCCCTGCTCTGCCGGCAAGCCGCTGAAAAAGTCCTGCCCAAAAAAAGGCCGCCCAACAGGCGGCCTTCATTTGGAGCATTTACCCGCGACTGATTAAAACAGTGCGTAGGTGTAGTTGAAGATCAGGCGGGTTTGATCCTGGTCGGCAGTGCCGGTGTTGTGGCCGTGGTAGCTACCGGTACGGAAGGTAGTACCGAAGCCTTTCAGCGGGCCTTCTTGCACGACGTAATCAAGACGGAAATCGGTTTCGCGTTCCGACTGATCGCTGCCACCGGCAACCTTGGCCTTGATGTCGCTGCCGTTGAGGTAAGCAACGGAGGCTTTCAGGCCTGGCACCAGGGTTCTGAAGTCATACAGGTACTGACCGAAATTGACTTGCTCGCCCGCGCGGGAGAACTGGCCAACCACCGCATCCGTGAACAGGTAGAAGTCGGAACCGGCCGCGCCTTGTGCAGTAGGGTCGGCGATGCTGCCCTGGTTGACCCACACGAAGCCACCGTCGTCACTCACGCCAATGTGGCCGAGCATCAACTGGCTGCCACCCAACTGGTAGGTGAATGAAGCACTGTAGGTTTTGTTGTCGACTTCACCGGCGTGCTTGGCATAGCCGCCGTTGTTGTTGAACGCGTAGCCGGCCGAACCGTTTTTGCCGTCGCTGGTGCTGTCGAAATAGCGCAGGTCGGTCTTGAACGATTGGTCATTGCCCAACGGCAGTACGTGCACCAGGCCGAAGTAGTTCTGTTTGTAGAAGTCTTCCAGGTCAGCGTAGTAGTACTGCAACGTCAGGTTTTTAGCGATGGCGTTGTCGGAAGAACCAAACGGCTGGTAGTCAACGCCGCCGAACCGGAAGCTGTCGCTGTCACGCGTGGCGCCGGCGACGCTCAGGCCAGTGGAGTTACTCGATGCACGCCCTTCAGCCTTGTTCAACTCGCCGCCGGTGAAGGTGACGTTGGGAATGTCCTTGGAGGTCAGGATGCCGCCGTCAAAGGTTTGCGGCGCGGCACGGCTGTCGTTGGACACCAGGATCGGCAGGATCGGGGCCAGGCCACCGCCTACGTGCAATTCAGTCTGGGAAATACGGAATTTAACGTTGCCGGCTGCGCGACCAAAGCTGTCAGCAGGCTCGGTGCCGTTGTTCTTGACCGGAAAGAAACTGTTGCCGTTACCCGACAGGCCATTGCCCGCGGCGTGGCCATCACCACCGTCCAGGCGCAAGGCGCCGAACGCCATCACGTCGAACCCGATGCCTACGGTGCCTTGGGTGTAACCGGATTTGTAGTCGAAACGCAGTACTTGAGCCGCTTCGCGCAGGTCATTCGCGGTGCCGGAGTGAACGTCGGCGTTGTAGTACATGGTGCGCGAACTGATCGATGAGTGGCTGTCTTCAAGAAAGCCACTGTGACCGTTACCCGTGCCGAGTGAGCCAAGACCAAAATCATCTGCGCAGGCTTGTTGTGCGAGGACAGCCGCGGTGATGGCCAAAGCTAATGTAGAGAGTTTCATTTACTGCGCCCCTATGAACATTATTTTTTTACTGTCCTTCGAGCGAATACCGTTGCGGCCCTGCAAACGCTGCGGATTGTGGCATGGGGCCTAGGGCGCAGAATGTGAAATTTTTGTCATGTAGCGATGAAAAAACCGTCACATAAAGGCCGTACAAGCCGGCCTTTTTTGAGGGCTGATTGCCGTTGAGTTGTATGACGACTGTTATGTCGCCGTGCGCTGATCAGGCTGGAGTCGGCTGCGAAAATGCGAGAAATGGTAGGCAACTGCCAGCCACACAAACCAGGCCGGCATCACGCAAAGTGCCAGGCGGGTGTCTGGGCGAAATGCCAGTAGGCAAAGTACAAACGCCAGGAACCCAAGTGAAACCCAGGCCATCGGCACACCACCGGGCATTTTGTAGAGCGATTTTTCATGTAGCTGCGGGCACTTTTTCCGATAGGCGATGTAGGACGCCAGGATCGTCGACCAGGTAAAGATCACCAGAATTGCCGACACGGTTGAGACGATGGTAAAGGCCGTCATCACTTCCGGGACTATAAAGAGCAGCAACAAGCCGAGCAGCATCAGGAAGGTGGTAAACGCCAGGCTGATAAACGGCACGCTGTTGTTCGACAGTCGCCGAAAGATCCCCGGCGCATCCCCCAGGTCCGCCAGGCCGAACAACATGCGGCTGGCCGAGAACACCCCGCTGTTGGCCGACGAGGCCGCCGAAGTCAGCACCACGAAATTCACGATCCCGGCGGCAGCGGGAAACCCGGCCACCAGGAACAGCTCGACAAACGGACTTTTGCTGGGCGACACCTGCTGCCACGACGTCACGGCGATGATGCACGCCAGGGCCAGCACGTAAAACAGGATGATCCGCAACGGAATCGAGTTGATCGCCTTGGGCAGCGTCTTCTCCGGCGAGCGGGTTTCTGCGGCCGCCGTGCCGATCAGTTCTGTACCGGCGAACGAGAAGATCGCCATCTGGAAACCGGCAAAGAAGCCGAACAACCCATTGGGAAACGCCGCCTGTTTATCCAGCAAATGGTTCAGGGAGGCCGTGACGCCGGTGGGTGACACAAACGAACTGGCAATCAGCACCACGCTCACGCCGATCAAGGTCACCACGGCGATGATCTTGATGATCGCAAACCAGAACTCCACCTCACCAAACAACCGCACCGTGAGCACATTCAAGGCAAACAGGGTCAGCAGCATCGCAATCGCCGGGATCCAGGCCGGCACGTCCGGGAACCAGTACTGGAAAAAACCGCCGACCACCACCGCGTCCCCCACCACCGCAACGCTCCAGCTCAGCCAATACGACCAGCCTAGAAAAAACGCCGCACGCGGCCCCAGGTACGCACCGGCGAAGTCGGCGAAGCTTTTGAAGTTCAGGTTGGATAACAGCAGCTCGCCCATGGCGCGCATCACGAAATACACAAACAGCCCGATGATCATGTAGATCAGGATGATCGAGGTGCCGGACAGCGCAATGATCTTGCCCGAGCCCATGAACAGGCCGGTGCCAATCGCACCGCCCATGGCCATCAGTTGAATGTGTCGGTTGTTGAGGGTGCGTTGCAAAGCGGGCTTTTCAATAAGCCCGGGCGCGGTTGTTTTCATCACAAAACCTCTTGTTATGTTTTTGAGTTTTGGCAGAAAAAAGTCAGGCGGCTTTTATTGTTGGAGTGGCGTCGGGATCAGGCGTGTTTGTTCTCGAAACCATGCAGCACATTGACGGCGTTGATGCCGATTTCATCGACCATGTAGCCGCCCTCCATCACAAACAGGGTGGGCACACCGACGCTGGCGATGATCTCGCCGATGCCCAGGAAGTCGCGGCTCTCGAGCAGGAAATGGCTGATGGGGTCGTCCTTGAAGGTGTCGACACCGAGGGAAATCACCAGCACTTGCGGCGAGAACTTTCTGAGTTGATTGCAGGCGTCAAGCAACGCTTCTTTATAGGTGGCCCAGCCAGTGTTTTTCGCCAGCGGGTAATTCAGGTTGAACCCCTCGCCTGCCCCGGCGCCGCGCTCGTCCCTGAAGCCCGAATAGTAGGGATACGACACGGACGGATCGCCATGCAGCGAGACAAACATCACGTCGCTGCGGTCGTAGAAAATGTTCTGCGTGCCATTGCCGTGGTGGAAGTCTACGTCCAGCACCGCGACACGCCTGGCCCCTTGGGTGATCGCCTGTTGCGCGGCGATGGCCGCGTTATTCAGGTAGCAATAACCGCCCATGTATTCCCGCGCCGCATGGTGGCCCGGTGGCCGGCACAGGGCGAAAGCACTGCTGTGGCCCTCGTCAATGACCGCCAGGCCGGTGAGGGCGATGTCGGCGCTGGTCTTCACCGCTTCCCAGGTGGTGCGGGTGATGGGCGAACCGGCGTCCATCGCGAAAAAGCCGAGTTTGCCGTCGATGAATGCCGGCACCTGGTCATTGGCCAAATCACGCACCGGCCACACCAGCGGCAACGCATCATGGGCACGGCCGATCGCGGTCCATTCGGCCCAGGCGGTTTCGAGGAAGGACACGTAGCGTTCGCTGTGGGCGTTGACGTAACAAGCCCGGTCGAACGTGCGCGGCACGATGATATCGCCCAGCCCCACGTGCTTGACCCGGTCACGCACCGTGTCGGCGCGGCTGGGTTGTTCGAAGGACGGCTTGAGCACGCCATCCTTGAGTTCGGTGCCATGGTGCAAACGATGAGAGTCGCTAAAAACAGTCAGCATGAAAGACATCCACCCGTAAAAGACAGGTGATTATTTTGTTCTGGCTGCGGTGGGCTTTCTTTGCTTTTACGTGCGCCGATGCTAGCGTAATCGGGCATTTTTACCCCAACGAGCTGCCATGAAGAAAAATAAAACCAAACAGGTCGCACTTGACGACACCGACCTCGCCATCCTCGCGTTGCTGCAGGAAGACGCGAGTATTTCCAACGCCGAACTCAGTGAGCGGCTGTCCCTCAGCCTCACCCCGTGCTGGCGTCGGCGTAAACGTCTGGAGGAAGAAGGCGTGATCAAGGACTATCAGGCCAACCTGGATCGCAAGATGCTAGGCCTGGAAATCATGGCGTTTGTGCATGTGCGGTTTACGGTGCATTCCGACCATACGCCGGAGGATTTTGAAGCGGTGATCAAGGAACTGCCGCAGGTGCAGTCCTGCCACAAGATCACCGGCGATGCGGATTATCTGCTGCAGGTACTGGCGGAGGATCTGGATGCTTACAGTGATTTTGTGGAGAGCGTATTGCGGCGGCAGTTAGGGATTGCGTCGATCCAGTCGAGTTTGGCGTTGCGGGAGGTGAAGGCGACGAGTCGGGTAGCGATTCCGGGGCGGGTGGGGAAGTGATCCCTGGCCACAGGTAAAGCCATACCCCTGTAGTGTTTCCTACAAACAGCCGAAATCTGCCTTTACATGTAGCATTTACTACCAATACACTCATTCTCGCCAAGCCGTAGCAAAAACAACAAGGCGAGATATGACCAACCTACGCGACAAACTCACCGACGCCGCACTCAGCCCTACGCCTTCCGAGCGCAAGGTGATCCGTGCCCTGCTCGATCATTATCCGCGCAGCGGCCTCGGTTCCATGGCGCGCTTGGCGGAACACGCCGGGGTCAGCGACCCGACCATCATGCGGCTGGTGAAGAAGCTCGGTTTCGGAGGCTACGCCGAATTCCAGGACGCGCTGCTCAGCGAAATGGACCACCGCCTGCGCTCGCCGATCACGCTGCTGCAACCCCGGGCGCACTCGTCGCAGGATGACGCCTGGACCACCTACCTGGATGACTGCAATCGCGCCCTTCAGGACACCCAGGCCCTGACCCAACCCGAAGACGTGCGGGTGCTGACCGAATGGGTGCTGGATACCAAACATCAGGTGTTCGGCTTCGGCGGCCGGCTCAGCAGTTTTCTCGCCGGCTATCTGGTGAATCACTTGCGCCTGTTGCGCCCGGGTTGTCATGCCCTCGAAGACAACGCCCAGTTGCCCGACCGAATCCATGACATCCAGCGCCAGGACCTGGTGCTGCTCTTCGACTATCGCCGCTACCAAACCCAGGCCTTGCGCGTGGCCGCCGCCGCCAAGGCCCGGGGCGCGCGGGTGGTGTTGTTCACTGATATCTACGCCTCGCCGCTGCGGGAATTGGCCGACCTGATCATCAGTTCTCCGGTGGAGTCGGTGTCGGCCTTCGACACCATGGTGCCCGCCCTCGCACAGGTGGAGGCCCTGATCGCCACCCTCACCCAACACAGCAATGGCCTGGATGCCCGCCTGGAAGGGATCGACGCCCTTCGCACGGAATTCGCCGCTCACCTTTTGGAGGAAAAATAACCATGTTCACGCTCCCCCATCATTCGCCCCGCGACATTCCCTTCACGCGGGACACTACCGCCTTGCTGCTGGTGGACATGCAACGCGCCTGGCTCGACCCGGCGCTCGACCCACACCTGCATGGACCGCAGGCGGCGTACTTCCTGAACCGCGCCCGGGACACGGTGATTCCCAATCAGGTCAAGCTGTTGAATGCGGTGCGTGAAGCCAAACAGAACGTGCTGCACACCATCATCGAAAGCCTGACGGCGGATGGCCGTGATCGCTCGCTGGACCACAAGCTGTCGGACATGCATCTGCCCAAGGGCAGCTATCAGGCTGGCGTGATTGACGAACTGACGCCGGTGGAAAATGAAATCGTGTTGCCCAAGACGTCGTCCGGGGTCTTCAACTCCACCAACATCGACTACGTGCTGCGCAACCTGGAAACCCGGCACCTGATCATCGCCGGCATCGTCACCGACCAATGCGTCGACATGGCGGTGCGTGACGCGGCGGACCGGGGTTATCTGGTGACGTTGATTGAAGACGCCTGCGCGACCTACACCCCGGAGCGTCATCACGCCTGCCTGGAAGCGATCAAGGGTTATTGCTGGATCACCGACACTCAAACCGTAATCAACCGTTTGCAGGAGTGGCGCCCGTGAGCCTGATCCAGCCAACGCCCATGACCACCATCGTCACCACCGACCTGATTGGCGTGACGCGCGGACGCTCGTTTCCCGCTGACGAGCTTGAGAGTTATCAGCAGGCCGGTGTGGGCTGGGTGCCGGCCAACAGCGCACTAACGCCGCAAGACCGGGTGGCCGAGAATAATCCATGGGGTTCCTGCGGCGATTTGCGCCTGATCCCCGACATGACCACCCGCGTGCAGGTGCCCAACGGCCCGGACGCCACAGCACCCGCGCTGGACTTTATCCACGCCGACATCTGCGAAACCGACGGCCAGCCATGGGCTGCCTGCCCACGCACATTGCTGCGTAACGAGATCCAGCGGTATCGCGACGAACTGGGGCTTGAAGTCACGGCGGCGTTCGAGCACGAGTTCAACCTGGGCTACAAAGACCCGAATAACGCGCACCATGCCTTTTCGCTCTCGGCCCAGCATCACGCCGCGTCGTTTGGTGGCTGGCTGTTAAGTGCGTTGAAAGCTGCCGGTGTCGAACCGGAGATGTTTTTGCCCGAATACGGCAAGGCGCAATACGAAGTCACCTGCCGCCCCACTCAAGGCGTGGCCGCTGCGGATCGTGCGGTGAATGTGCGGGAGATCACCCGGGAAATCGCCCGGCAGATGGAGCTGGATATCAGCTTCTCGCCCAAGCTGGAAGCCGACGGTGTGAGCAACGGTGTGCACCTGCATATCAGCCTGCAGGACCCGGCCGGCAACGCGGTGATGTACGACGGGCAAAGCAGCAACGGGCTGTCCGAAACAGGCCGGCAATGGGCCGCAGGCGTGTTGAAATTCCTGCCGGCGTTATGCGCCTTCAGCRCGCCCACGCCGATTTCCTATCTGCGTCTGAAGCCGCATCACTGGAGCGCGTCCTACGCCAACCTGGGCCAGCGCAACCGCGAAGCGTCACTGCGGATCTGCCCGACGATCACACTCGGCGGCAGGTCCCCGGCCAAGCAATACAACCTGGAATTCCGCCCGCTGGATGCAACCGCCTCGCCGCACCTGAGCATGGCCACCGTGCTGATCGCCGGCCGGCTCGGCATCCAGCAAAAGCTCACGCTGGACAGTTCCGCCGATGAAGACCCGGAGTCCATGAGCGAAGCACAACGCCAGGCACGCAACATACGCGCCCTGCCCGATACCCTCGCCGATGCACTGGCCAGTCTGCGCAATAACCCGCAACTGCTGGAACAACTGCCGCCCTTGATGATGGAGGCCTACTTCGCTCTGAAAGCCGAAGAGCTCAACTCCACCGAGAAACTGACGCCTGCCGAATTGTGTGATCACTATGCCCGCCTCTACTGAAACCGCCGAACACGGCCTGTACAAGAAGCCCGTGTACCGGGTCAGCCGGGAAGATTCCGTACACCCGGTGATTCTGGTGTGCGAACACGCCAGCTCCTATATCCCGGATCAATTGAATGCCCTGGGGTTGAGCCCCGAGGCGGCAAAGGAACACATCGCCTGGGACATCGGCGCGCTGAAGCTGGCGGAGCGGCTGTCAAAAGCCCTCGGTGCAACGTTGATCTCGGCGGCCTATTCGCGGCTTTTGATCGACCTCAACCGCCCGCTGGAAGCCCCGGACAGCATTCCGCCGCGCAGTGAGATCTACGACGTACCGGGCAACCGGGAGCTGCCCGAGAGCGTTCGCCGGTACCGCCAGCAGACCTTGTTCACGCCCTTTCACCAGCGCCTGGATGAACTGATCGACGCGCGCCTGGCCGCGGGCCGCGAAGTGCGCATCGTCGCGGTTCACAGCTTCACCCCGGTGTACCACGGCCAGCCACGCCGCCTGGAAGCCGGTGTGTTGTATGCCCGGGCCGCCACCTACGCCCACGGCATGCTCGATGGCCTGGCCGCTCACGGCCTGAACGTCGCGGCCAATCAACCTTATGAAATCGATGTGCTGGGCGACATGACGGTGCCGTTCCATGGCGACCGGCGCGGCATCGACGCGGTACTGCTCGAGGTGCGCAACGACTTGCTGCGCACACCCGAAGCACTTGAGTCATGGACCGACTATTTGGCACCCCTGCTGTAACTGCTGCTGTTGGCTGGACCGGTCTTACAACTATAAAAAAAACCGCCTGGGCGTCTTTTAACCTGCCGGGTTCAAGAACATGTTCGGCCGCTTTGGCGGCTGCGCATTCGCCTTACTTCATACGGAAGTACCCCATCATGGCAATTGAAGAGTTTGGCTATAAACAAGAATTGAAGCGCAGCTTGTCCCTCACGGATCTGGTGATCTACGGGATGATCTTCATGATCCCTATCGCGCCCTTCGGTGTGTATGGCTACGTGAACAGCGAGGCGCCCGGCATGGTGCCGCTGGCCTACATCATCGGCATGGTCGCGATGCTGTTCACCGCCTTGAGCTACGGCAGCATGGCGCGGGCGTTTCCGATTGCGGGCTCGGTATATTCCTATGCCCAGCGCGGGTTGAATCCCGGTGTCGGTTTTATTGCCGGCTGGTTGCTGTTGCTCGACTACTTGCTGATTCCGCCGCTGCTGTACATCTACGCGGCGATTGCGCTGAACCACTTGTACCCCGAGATTCCAAAAACGGTGTTTATCCTGGCGTTCCTGATCAGCGCCACGCTGGTCAACCTGCGCGGCATGACGTTCACCGCACGCATGAACATTGTCTTCCTGCTGGCGCAACTGGTGGTGCTGGGGATTTTCCTGGTGTGTGCCTGGAAGGCCCTGCACGGCGGTGCCGGCAACGGCCACCTGACGCTGGCGCCGCTGTATAACCCCGGAGGATTCAACCTGGGGTTGCTGATGCAGGGCGTTTCAATTGCGGTGCTGTCGTTCCTGGGCTTTGATGCGATTTCCACCCTGGCGGAAGAAACCAAGGGCGATGCCGGGCGCAGTGTGGGCCGGGCGGCGTTGATCAGTTTGCTGGTGATGGGCGCGATCTTTGTGGCGCAAACCTGGCTGGCCACCGACCTGGCGGCGGGCATGGGCTTCACCTCCGCCGACTCGGCGTTCTATGAAATCGCCGCGATCGCCGGAGGCAACTGGCTGGCGTCACTGACGGCGATTGCCACGGCGTTGGCGTGGGGTGTGGCGGTGTCCATCACCTCACAGGCCGCGGTCTCGCGGTTGCTGTTCGGCATGGCCCGGGATGGCAAGCTGCCGGGGATTTTGGCCCGGGTTCATCCGACATACAGCACGCCGTACCTGAGCATTTACCTGGTGGGCGTGCTGTCGCTGATCATCTGCTACTTCTTCATCGACACCGTGGACACCCTCACCTCGCTGGTGAACTTCGGCGCCCTCAGCGGCTTCATGATCCTGCACATCACGGTGATCAACTACTTCTGGCGGCGCATGAAGTCGCGCAATGTGTTGCGGCACCTGATCACGCCTGTGCTGGGGTTTGTCATCACCTTCGCGATCATGTTCAACATGGGCTTGCAGGCACAGAAACTCGGGATTGCCTGGGTAGTCATCGGGCTGGTCTACCTGTGGTTCCTGAGCCGCAAGGGCGCGAACCTGGTGTTGTCCAAGGACATCTGACGGCTAGTGCAGGGACTGCTGCAGAAACTCACTGATCAACGTGAGGACCTGCTGCTGGATCTGCGGTTTGGGACGGGCGCCCTTGGCATCCAGGCAGATGAAGCCTTCGCCGGGGTCGCTCTGTTCAATCCGCTCCACCGCGCCGGGCTTGCAGATGGGCAGGAAAGTGAAGTGGGTGGCGTCGCTGATTTCCACGTAGCGTGAAGTCTTCTGCGGCAGGCGTTTGGCCAAGTCAGCCGACTCCAGTTTTGCAGGCAACTCCGGCGACGGCGTGCCCGCCGCAATCACCAGCGTGGGCCGATGCAGCGCCGCGAGGCTGTCGTCGCTGAAGCCGCGGGCGAAGCCCAGGTCCAGGGAAACAATGGCCGCCACGCGCGGGTCGCTCACGTCCTCGGCCAGGCGTTGCTTTGCCTGCTCGGTACGGCCGGCCTCGATCAGTTCATACGCCTTGCACGGCGCAATCTCGGAATGCACCTTGCAGTCCTCGGTAAAGCGCTGCGGATCAAAACGGGCACCGCCGACTTCCAGTGCGGTCCAGCCACCGAGCGAGTGCCCCACTACGGCGATCTTGTGCGGGGCCACCGCGCCAAAGCGCTTGGGCTGGGCGATCACGGCATCAATCACCCGATGGATATCGAGGGGCCGCTTCCAGAGCTCGGAGGCGGCGGGCTGGGTGCGGTCCTTGCTGGTGGTGCCGGGGTGGTTGGGCGAGGCGACGATATAACCCTGCCCGGCCAACGCACTGGCGAGCCACGACTGGTTGATCCAGTTGCCGAAGATACCGTGGGAAATCACCACCAACGGATGCTCACCGGCAGCCGGCGCGGCGTCTTTCAAGGCCGGCGCACCGACGAAAACCGGATTGTCGGCGATCAGTTGTGGCGTGCCGGCGGCATGGGTCGGGTACCACACCGCCACCTGCAACGGCCTGCCGTGTTCTGCGTCGGGAATTACTATTTCCTGGAATCCGACCTGCACGTCATCGGCCTGGGCCAGGCCGGACACAACCATCAACAACAGAGCAGCACACAGCGTTTTCATCCTTGAGATCCCTAAGTGGCTAAGCGCCATATTCTGGCACGGCCGAGGAGGGAAAGCAGGTGTGTAATGAATGCGCGGCTAAACCTTCAGGCTATGGCAGCCATTCGAATGGTACGACTACCCGGTGCTCCTTGGCGTGGTGATGGCTTTACGTATCATCCTGACGGCCAACCACCCAGGAAACAGCGGTACTCTTTCAGACCCAAACCATGCTGGTAATGATATTTAATCTCATTATAATGCCCAGCTTTCGCGCATAGGACGGTGTGGGGCGTTATGGATAACGGGGACAGTCAGCACAAACTGAGCGCGCTATTTATCGGCCAGCGCCCTGCACTGGTTCGCATGCTCGCCCGAGTCACCGGCTGCGCCAGCCTGGCTGAAGACCTCGCCCAGGACACCTACCTCAAGGTGGCCAAGGCCCTGAGCGCCAGGCCCATCGAACATATCCGTCCATTCCTGTACCAGACCGCGCAGTACCTGGCGTTTGATCACTTGCGCAGCCAGCGCAGCAAGCGGCGCTTCGAGTGCCAGGTCGCGGATGAAAGCTACCTCGCGCAGATACCTACATCCGCCCCGGGTCCGGACAACCATGCGCAAAGCCAGCAGCAACTCAAGCGCTTCGAGCAGGTGCTTGCGACCCTGCCCAAGCGCCAGCAGCAAATATTGATCCTCGATAAGCTGCGGGGCTTTTCCAAAGCGCAGATTGCACAGCAACTGGACGTATCCTTGAGTACCGTCGAAAAAGACCTGCGCAGTGCGCTCGATGCCTGTACCAGAGCCACTCAGGAGCAGGCGTGCGATGACTGATTCACGTGAAGCGGCGCGCCAACAGGCCACCGACTGGTTTGCACGACGCGATGAAGTGGCCGGCAATCCGTTGCTGCGCCATCAGTTCGAGCAATGGCGTAACGCATCCAATGATCATGCACAGGCGTATCAAGCCCTCGAAACGATGTGGAACGACCTCGCCTTCGAACAGGCCCTGCGTAATCTTGAGACAGGCCTGGACATCCCGGAGCGCCCGCCTGCCAAACGCCCGCGGTCGCGGCTTTTCGCGGTGGCTGCCTCGTTATTGATCATGCTGACCGGCGGCTGGATCGCCGATGTGCCCATGCGCTTGCGCGCCGACCACATGACCTCGGTTGCCGAGGTCCAGCGCCTGACCCTGGAGGACGGCTCGCAGATCGTCCTCGGCAGCGACAGCGCCATCAGCACTCACATGAAGGGTCCGCAGCGACAGATCCGTCTGTTGCGCGGCGAGGTGTTTATCGAGGCGTTCCATGACGCATCTCGCCCGATGACGGTGGAAAGTGCAGGTGCCAAAGTCACCGTCGTGGGCACTCAATTCAGTGTGGCGCTGAACGATCAGGACGTCACCGTGGCGGTGCGTGAAGGCCGGGTCAACGTTGCCGACACCCGCGGCAAGCAAACCCTGTTGCTGGCGGGTAGCTGGCAGCAACTCAGGCAGGATCATCTGCAGGCCGCCCACACCGAAGGTGCAGAGCGGCAAATGGCCTGGGTCAACGGGCGCCTGTCGTTTCAGGACGCGCCGCTGGCCGAAGTGCTCGACACCCTCAAACGCTACTACCCTGCCCCGATCTGGCTGCTCGACGCCGAGGCGGCAAAGGTTCGGGTCAGCGGCAATTATCGGCTGGATGATCCGTTGGCCATCGTCCAGGCATTGAGCAAGGTCGCCGCGACCCACGTCACCCAACTACCCGGAAAAGTGCTGGTCATCCACTAAGCCGGAAAGCCCGTAGCGTTTTATGAAAAAAGTTTTACGGGTTTCAAAGTCTCAACCCGTCTGGGATTTGTTATTGCAAACAATTCCTATTCGTTACGGGGCTCGTATGTACTTTCCAACTCTCCACTCGACGCACGCTCGCAGCGCGCTGGCGCTCGCGGTTTTCCTGGCATGCGCGCAGGCAACGGCGGCCGAACCCAACACCTCGCCCGCCGCAAACGACCCGTCGAAAACCTACGCGCTGGCCATCCCCCGGCAGTCCCTGGCCAACGCGCTGGATCAGTTGAGCGAGCAAAGCGGCCTGCAGATCGTCTACTCCTCGGACCTCGCCGCCGGCATCGAGTCCCCTGCCATCAACGGCACCATGACCACGCGCCAGGCCTTGGCCAAACTGCTGGCCGGTACACGCCTGCGGGTTGAGCAGCAAGGCGAAAATGCGGTGATGCTCGAGGCATTGCCGGCCACTGGTGCCCTGGAGTTGGGCGCCACCCACGTGGTCAGCAACCAGCTCGGCACCGTTACCGAAGGCTCCGGCTCCTACACGCCGGGCACTATCGCCACCGCCACGCGCCTGGTGCTGACACCCCGGGAGACGCCGCAGTCGATTTCCGTGGTGACGCGCCAGGCCATGGACGACTTCGGCCTCAAGTCCATCGACGACGTGATGCGCCATACCCCGGGCATCACCGTGGCAACCTATGACAGCGACCGCACCAGCTACTATTCCCGTGGTTTCGCGATCCAGAACTTCCAGTACGACGGCATTCCGATTCTCCAGGATGCGCAATACTCCTCCGGCCATACCCTCACCGACACTGTCATCTACGACCGGGTGGAAGTGCTCAAGGGTGCCACGGGATTGTTGACCGGCGCCGGCGGCCCCGGCGGCACCATCAACATGGTGCGCAAGAAGCCCACCGCCGAGTTCAAGGGCTACGTGGACCTGGGTGCGGGCTCATGGGACAACTACCGCTCGGAAATCGATGTCAGCGGGCCCCTGACCGAGACCGGCAATGTGCGCGGACGCGCCGTCGCCGCGTATCAGGACAAGCACTCGTTTATCGACCACTACCAGCGCCAGACGAGTGTCTACTACGGGATTCTGGAGTTCGACCTGGCACCGGACACCTTGCTGACCGTCGGCGCCGATTATCAGGACAGTGATCCGCAGGGCTCCAGTTGGTCAGGCAGCGCCTCGCTGTTCAATTCCAAAGGCGAACCCATCAGCAACTCCCGCTCGTTCAACAACGGGGCCAAGTTCAGCAGCTGGGAGCAGTACACCCGCACCGTGTTCTCGACCCTGGAACATAACTTCGACAATGGCTGGATGGTCAAAGGCCAATACAATCACCAGATCAACGGCTACCACGCGCCGCTGGCCGCCTTGCTCGACCCTGACGCCGTCACCGGCAAGGCGCAGATGCTGACGCGCAAGTACACCGGCGAGACCACCAGCGACACCGGCGACCTGTATGCCAGCGGGCCCTTCAGCCTCTTTGGCCGCGAACACCAACTGGTGCTGGGCACCTCGGTATCGCGCTCGCGCTGGCTGGGCCGTGACTACACCAACGCCACCAACCTCAACAACAGCTACGACTACTTTGGCTGGGACGGTGATGCGCCCGAACCGGATTGGGGCCCGCAGACCAAACGCAACGATGAAACCACTCGCCAGAGCGCCAACTACGCCACCGGCCGTTTCAGCCTGGCGGACGACCTGACCGTGCTGCTCGGTGCCCGCGTCAACAACTACGAAGTCAGCGGCACCAGCCAGATCAAGGACACCGGCAAAGTCGTGCCCTACGCCGGCGTGGTGTACGACCTCAACGATAATTTCTCGGCCTATGCCAGCTATACCGAAATCTACCTGCCCCAGGACGACTACCGGGATCGCAACGACAAGCCGCTCAAGCCGGACGAAGGCAAGAACTACGAGATCGGCCTCAAGGGTGAGTTCTTCGACGGGGGCCTGAACGCCAGCCTCGCCTACTTCGAGGTGCATGAGGAAAACAAGCCGGTGGACGATCTGGACTATGTCGCCAACAGCTACCCGGGGCTTGACTACGCGTCCAAGGGCGTCAAGGCCAAGACGAAGGGCTATGAAGCGGAGATCACCGGGGAAGTGGCGCCGGGCTGGCAACTGGCGGCGGGCTACACCCACAAGATCATGCGTGATCAGGCGGGCGACAAACTCTCCACCTGGGAACCGGAGGATCAGGTCAACCTCTACACCACCTATAAGCTCACGGGGCCGCTGGACAAGCTGACCCTCGGCAGCGGCGTGCGCTGGCAGGGCACGGGCTGGAAGATCCTCGAACACAATGGCATCAAGGAAAAGTTTTCCCAGGATCCGTTGTGGCTGGTGGACGTGATGGCGCGCTACCAGATCACCGACCAACTGTCGGCCACCCTCAATGTCAACAACGTGTTCGACAAGTCCTACTACACCAACATCGGTTTTTATAACTCGTCGTATTACGGTGACCCGCGCAACGTGATGCTGAGCACCCGCTGGAGTTTCTGACAGAGGGCCTGTTAACGTGGGCGGGTCCCCACTTCGACGTGCCCCGCCCATGTCCATCGCCGATAACCTGCTCGCCTTCACCTTTGCCGCCACGCTGTTAACCCTCACACCCGGGCTGGACACGGCCCTGGTGTTGCGCACCGCAACGGTCGAAGGCAAACAACAGGCGTTGCGCGCCACCTTGGGCATCAACGCCGGCTGTTTGCTGTGGGGCGCGGCGGTGGCCTTTGGGCTGGGCGCTCTGATTGCCGTGTCCGAGGTGGCCTTCAACGTCTTGAAGTACTGCGGCGCGGCTTACCTGGCGTGGCTCGGCCTGAACATGCTGGTGCGCCCGCGCCGCTCATTAGCGTCTGTCGAGGCCGACGGAAAACCCGGCGCCAACTGGTTCCTGAAAGGCATGCTGGGCAACGTCCTGAATCCCAAGATCGGGATTTTCTACGTGTCTTTCCTGCCGCAGTTCATCCCCCAAGGCCACTCTATGGTGGGATGGACATTCGGGCTGGTGAGCATCCACGTGGTCATCAGCCTGATCTGGGCGCTGGTGTTGATCGGTGCCACGCAGCCACTGGCCGGCGTGCTGCGGCGCGAAAAGGTGATCCAGTGGATGGACCGCACCACCGGCCTGATCTTTGTGCTGTTTGCGGCCCGTCTGGCGTTCAGCAAGCGCTGAGGTCAGCGTCGGTCCCGGTGCCGGACCAGCCCTTCCAGGGTAAACCGTGCCTGTGTCAGCACCACGTCGCGCACCAGTTCCATTTCCTTCTGGTTCACTTCAGTCCAGTTCAGGGCCGAGAGCAGCTTGGGTTTCTGTACCCGAAAGGCCAGCCCTTGGGTGAACAGCGCCATCGAATGAATCACCGTGCGATCGTCCTCGACGGCAAAGCCCGACAATCGCGCGATCAGCAGCCGGATGACATTGGCAATGCGCGCCTTGAAGCGTTCTTCGAACGCCATGGTCGCGCTTTCAGGGCAGAGTCCCGCCTGGTGACGGTCAAGAAACGCCCGCCACGCCGTGGTTTGCGGGCTGTCCTGGATCGTTGAAACCACCGCACCGAGAATGCCCAATGAGGCTTCGATCAGCGCCTGATCGTTAGCGCCCTCCCCGGCCAATGCGCTTTCTGCCGCTTCAACGGTGGGCGCCATTTTGCGCCACAGCAGCGTGATCAAGTGCTCCACGCACGCCAGGTACACGCCTTCCTTGCCATCGAAGTAATACTGGATCGCCGGTGCATTGACCCCGGCCGCGTTCGCGATGTCCCGGGTAGACGCGCCGTCGTAGCCACGCTCGCCAAATACCCCGACGGCCGCCTCGACAATACGTGCGCGGGTTTCTTCGCCCCGCTGATAACCCCCTTCGGCGGCTGGTTTGTGTCGTGCCATGTGCAACTCCATTTTTTAACGTAACCAAAATATACCAGTTGACAAAAATTCGCGAAAAAACGAATTTATTCCAACTGATATAAAACTGGAGTGACTTGATGTCTGCTGCACCTCCCTCTTCTCAGGTCATTCCTGAAACCACCGTCAACGGCCAACGTGGCAAAGCCCGACGGATTCTACTGTCACTCGCCGGCGTGGCGCTGTTGGCCGGGCTGGCGTGGGGCGCCTGGTGGTGGCTCACCGGGCGCTTTATCGAGACCACCGACGACGCCTATCTGCAAGCCGACAGCATCAGCGTGGCGCCGAAAATCAACGGTTACGTCGCCGACGTACTGGTGGCCGATAACCAGAACGTCAAGCGCGGCGACGTGCTGGTACGCCTGGACGCTCGCAAATACCAGGCAGTGAGTGATGAAGCCTCGGCGACGATTGCCGCCCGCGAGGCCGACTTTGCCAAGGCCCAGGCCGACCTCGTGCAACAGGACTCGACCATCGCCGAAGCCCGCGCCCAACTGCAAGGCGCCCAGGCCGACGCCCAACACGCGCAAACCGAAGTCGCGCGTTATGCACCGCTGGCGCGTTCCGGGGCCGAACCGGAAGAACGTCTCGCGCAACTCAACAATCAGCTGGCCCAAGCCCGCAGCACCGTGGCCGCCAAGCAGGCGGCGTTGCGCTCCAGCCAGACCCGCTACGGCACCCTGGAAGCCCAGCTCAAGCAGGCCCAGGCGCAACTCGGCGTGGCCAAGGCCAGCGAAGCGCAAAGCCAGCTGGATGTGGACGACGCAGTCATCCGCAGCCCCCTCGACGGCCGCGTGGCCGACCGTGGCGTGCGTGTCGGGCAATACGTGCAGCCGGGCACACGCCTGCTGACCGTGGTGCCGGTGAGCGCGATCTACCTGACCGCCAACTACAAGGAAACCCAGATCGGCGAGATGCGCGCCGGGCAGACCGTCACCGTGCACGTGGACGCCCTTCCGGGCCATGACATACAAGGCCATATCGACAGCCTGTCACCCGGCACCGGTGCGCAATTCGCGCTGCTGCCGCCATCGAACGCCACCGGTAACTTCACCAAGATCGTGCAGCGGGTGCCCGTGCGGATTTCCCTGGACCTGCCGGATGACGACGTTCGCCAGGCCCTGGTGCCCGGCTTGTCCGCCACCGTGGAAGTCGACACCCGTACCCACAAGGCAGATGCCAACCATGGCTGAAGCAATCCTGGCCGAGGTGCCCGCGGAGAAACCGCGCAACGCCTCGCTGACGGACTGGATCGCGGTCGCCGCCGGCTCGCTCGGCGCGTTACTGGCGACCCTGGACATCTCGATCACCAACTCGGCGCTTCCGCAAATCCAGGGCCAGATCGGCGCAACCGGCACCGAAGGCACGTGGATCGCCACCGGTTACCTGATGTCGGAAATCGTGATGATTCCCCTCGCCGCCTGGTTGACCCGGGTGTTCGGCCTACGCCGGTTCCTGATCGGCACCGCGTTGATGTTCACGTTTTTCTCGATGTTCTGCGGGTTGTCTTCAAGCCTCGGCGCGATGATCGCCGGGCGCATCGGTCAGGGTTTTGCCGGCGGCGCGATGATCCCGACCGCCCAGACCATCGTGCGTACCCGCCTGCCCGCTCACCAGCTGGCAATCGGCACCACGATGTTCGGCATGACGGTGATTCTCGGCCCGCTGCTGGGCCCGGTGATCGGTGGCTGGCTCACGGAAAACATCAACTGGCGCTGGTGTTTCTTTATCAACCTGCCCGTCAGCATTACCTTGATCACCCTGCTGATCACCGGCTTGCCAAGCGAGCGCATGAACCTTCAACAGTTCATCAAGGCCGACTGGCTCGGCATCCTCGGCCTGGCGATGGGCCTGAGTTCACTTACCGTGGTGCTGGAAGAAGGCCAGCGTGAACACTGGTTTGATTCGCAATTGATCATCTGGCTGAGCATTACGATGGTCGTCGGTTTCTTCCTGATTGCCGTTGGGCAGGTCCGGTCGAGTACGCCGATCCTGCGCCTGCAACTGGTGCTCAACCGCAGCTTCGGCAGCGTGCTGCTGATTGCCACGGCCGTGGGCGCCGGGTTGTACGGCACGGCCTATCTGGTGCCGCAGTTCCTCGGCATCCTGTCGGGCTATAACGCGCAGCAGTCGGGTTCGATCATGCTTCTGTCGGGCATCCCGGCGTTCCTGCTGATGCCGATCCTGCCGAGAATGCTTGGCCGCCTGGACCTGCGGATGATGGTCGGCGTGGGTCTGTTGATGTATTGGGCCAGCTGTTTTCTCGACACCCAACTCACCGCCCAGAGTGTCGGCCATGACTTCTACTGGTCGCAGATTCTGCGGGGCTTCGGGCAGATCCTGGTGATGATGCCCCTCAGCCAACTGTCCATGCGCTCGGTGGAGGCGCGAGATGCCGGTGACGCGGCCGGGCTCTACAACATGTCACGCAACCTCGGTGGCACCCTGGGGCTGGCGCTGCTGGGCGTACTGATGGATCGGCGCAGCCACTTTCATGACGACATGCTGCGCGAAGGCATCCAGGCCAACACCCAACTGACCCAGGACCAGATGGCGAGCGACACCGCCAGCTACCTGGCGCAAACCGGCGACCCTTCCACGGCATCGCTGCAGTCGCTCAGTCACCTGGCCAACGACATCGCCCAGCAAGCGGCGGTGATGGCCTACAACGACGCGTTCTACGTGCTGGGACTCGCAATGGTGGCGTGCCTTCCCCTGATCTTCATCCTGAAAAAGCGCGCGGCGCAGGCAGGCCAACGAACATGATTTATCGCTCTCTTCCCCTGCTCTTCACCGTCGGCCTGCTGGCGGCCTGCACTGTGGGGCCGGACTACCACGGCGCGCCGGATGCCGCGCCAAAAACCCTGGCGGCCGGACGCTTGCCTCACGCCGGCAGCGAGTCGAGTACGCCGGGTGTCGCCCAATGGTGGCAAACCCTGGGCGACCCGCAACTCAACCAACTGGTGGCCCAGGCGCTGCAAAACAGCCCGGACATGGCGACCGCCCAGGCCCGGCTCAAGCAATCGCGCGCCAGCCTGAGTGGCGCCAACGCCAACACCATGCCCAAAATCACCGGCGATGCGGCGATGCTCAAACTGCGCTCACCCGACACCTCGGCGCTGGGTGGCAGCAGTGGCGGCGGACGCGGTCCACTGAGTCTTTACCTCGCCGGCTTTGATGCCAGCTGGGAAGCCGACGTGTTTGGTGGCACCCGCCGTGCGATCGAGGCGGCGCAGGCGCAAAACGACGCGTCACAGGCGCAGTTGGCCGATGCCCAGGTACAACTGGCCGCCGAGGTGGTACAGACCTATGCCGACCTGCGCGACCAACAGGCGCGACTGGCGCTGGTGGACGCCAGTGTCGACATTGAGCAGCAGGCGCTGGACCTGACCCAGCAGCGGCGCAGCCGTGGCGTGGCCTCGCAGTTGCAACTGGAACAGGTACTGACCCAGGCGGAAAACACCCGTGCCCAGCGTCTGCCGCTGCAAGCCTCCATTGTCGAAGCCGTGGATCAACTGAACTTGCTGTGCGGCCTGGAGCCGGGCGAGCTGGATGCGAGCCTCAATACGCCCCGCGCCCTGCCCGCTATCCCGAGCCAGGTGCCGTTTGCCGACCCGGCAGCCATATTGAAAGCCCGCCCGGATATTCGCGTGGCCGAGCGCCAACTGGCGTCGAGCAACGCGCAGATCGGCGAGAAGACCGCCGACTGGTTTCCCAAACTCAGCCTGATGGGCGACCTCTCATTCTCGGCGGCCGATCCCGGGCACCTCACACGCAAGGACAGCGGCACCTGGCTGTTGTTGCCGCGGCTGACCTGGAACGCACTGGATTTTGGCCGGGTGGCGGCCAGCGTCAAAGGCGCGGAAGCCGGGCGCGACGAGGCCCTGGCCCATTACAAAAGCGTGGTGCTGAGTGCGTTGCGTGACGCGGATGTGGCATTGGCCCGGTATGGCAACCAGCGGCAGAACGTGGTGTTGCTGAGGAATGTGGAATCGTCGGCGGTGCGGGCTGCGGACCTGACGCGCCAGCGTTATAAAGCAGGCACGGCGAGTACGCTGGACTGGCTGGACGCGGAGCGTACGCGGTACCAGGCGCAGGAAAGCCGGATTTCCGGGGATGCGGCGCTGCTCAAGGACTTTGCGTCGTTGCACAAGGCGCTGGGGTTGGGTTGGACGTTGTAAACGCTAGAGCAAGCAACCAATAACCTGTGGCGAGGGGGCTTGTCCCCCGTTGGGCTGCGCAGCGGCCCCAAAAAACGGGACTGCTACGCAGTCCAACGGGGGACAAGCCCCCTCGCCACAACAAGCCCCCTCGCCACAAGTACGGTGTTGGCTTTTAACTGACGGAGTTGGCCCGCGCCGAATGCAGCTTCTTGTAGCTGTCAATCAACCGCAGGTGCCGATCCAGCCCTTCCAGCTTCATGCTCGTCGGCGTCAACCCGTAGAACCGCACACTGCCGTTCACCGACCCGATCGCCGCGTCCATCCGCTCGTTGCCGAACATCCGGCGGAAGTTCACTTCGTAGTCCGCCAGTTCCAGGTCTTCGTCCAGTTCCATCTCCAGCACCGCATTCACGGCCTGGTAGAACAAGCCACGCTCGACGGTGTTGTCGTTGTACTGCTGGAACATCTCCACCAGTTCCTTGGCTTCTTCGAACTGCTGCAAGGCCAGATAAATCAGCAGCTTCAGCTCCAGAATGGTCAACTGCCCCCACGCCGTATTGTCGTCAAACTCGATGCCGATCAATGTGGTGATGTCGGTGTAGTCGTCCAGCTCACTTTCCACCAGACGCTCAACCAGGCCCTTCAACTCGGTTTCGTCGAGGCGGTGCAGGTTGAGGATGTCTTCGCGGAAAAACAGCGCCTTGTTGGTGTTGTCCCAGATCAGATCGTCGATCGGATAGATCTCCGAATAGTCCGGCACCAGGATACGGCAGGCGGTAGCGCCGATGTGTTCGTACACCGCCATGTAGACTTCCTTGCCCATGCCTTCGAGGATGCCGAACAACGTCGCGGCCTCTTCAGCGTTGGAGTTTTCGCCCTGACCGGAGAAGTCCCATTCGACGAACTCGTAATCCGACCGGGAACTGAAGAAGCGCCACGACACCACACCGCTGGAGTCGATGAAGTGCTCGACAAAGTTGTTCGGCTCGGTCACCGCGTGGCCTTCAAACGTCGGCTGCGGCAAGTCGTTCAGGCCCTCGAAGCTGCGGCCTTGCAGCAGCTCGGTCAGGCTGCGCTCCAGCGCCACTTCCAGGCTCGGGTGTGCGCCAAACGAGGCGAATACACCGCCGGTGCGCGGGTTCATCAAGGTCACGCACATCACCGGGAATTCACCGCCCAGCGACGCATCCTTCACCAGTACCGGGAAGCCCTGGGCTTCCAGGCCCTGGATACCGGCCAGGATGCCAGGGAATTTCGCCAGCACTTCCTGGGGCACATCCGGCAGCGCGAATTCACCCTCGATGATTTCGCGTTTTACCGCCCGTTCGAAGATCTCCGACAGGCACTGCACCTGGGCTTCAGCCAGGGTGTTGCCAGCGCTCATGCCGTTGCTGAGGTACAGGTTCTCGATCAGGTTGGACGGGAAATACACCACCTCGCCATCGGACTGGCGCACGAACGGCAGCGAAACAATGCCGCGCTCTTCGTTGCCGGAATTGGTGTCGTACAGGTGCGAACCACGCAGCTCACCGTCACGGTTGTAGATATGCAGGCAGTGCGCGTCGAGGATTTGCGGCGGCAGTTCGTCTTTACGGCCGGGCTTGAACCAGCGCTCGTCCGGGTAATGCACAAACGCCGCGTTGGCGATGTCTTCACCCCAGAACTGGTCGTTGTAGAAGAAGTTGCAGTTCAGCCGCTCGATAAACTCGCCCAACGCCGACGCCAGCGCGCCCTCTTTGGTCGCCCCTTTACCGTTGGTAAAGCACATCGGCGAGTGCGCATCGCGGATATGCAGCGACCACACGTTGGGCACGATATTGCGCCACGACGCGATTTCGATCTTCATGCCCAGGCCCGCCAGAATGGCCGACATGTTGGCGATGGTGGTTTCCAGCGGCAGGTCCTTGCCCGCGATGTAAGTGCCCGCATCGGACGCCGCGCTCGGCATCAACAACGCCTGGGCATCGGCATCCAGGTTTTCGACTTCCTCGATCACAAACTCCGGCCCGGCCTGCACCACTTTTTTCACGGTGCAACGGTCGATGGACCGCAGGATGCCCTGGCGGTCCTTGTCGGAGATGTCCGCCGGCAACTCGACCTGGATCTTGAAGATCTGGTTGTAGCGGTTTTCCGGATCGACAATGTTGTTCTGGGACAGGCGAATGTTGTCGGTGGGGATGTTGCGGGTTTCGCAGTACAACTTCACAAAGTAAGCCGCACACAACGCCGACGACGCCAGGAAGTAATCGAACGGACCGGGGGCCGAGCCGTCGCCCTTGTAGCGAATAGGCTGGTCGGCCACCACGGTGAAGTCGTCGAACTTGGCTTCAAGTCGAAGGTTGTCGAGAAAATTGACCTTGATTTCCATGCGGGATTACCAGAATAGCGAGCAAAATATGGCCGCCATTATCCGGGTTTCGAGGCGTAAGTCTTGTGCTTTCGGGCCTGGCCGATCGCTGGCGGTGGAGATCAACCGCGCTGAAAGTCCGCAATCTGTTGCCACATCGCGATCGGGTTGGAGTACATCGGGAAGTGCCCGCACTGCGCAATCGGCGCCAATCGCACGCCATGGGCCTGGATATGCGCCAGGTACGACAGGTGAGCATTCTGCTCGCCGTACATGAACATCCGCGGGCATTCCAGGCCGAGGAATTTACCCATCAGGTCGCCATCGTCGGACAGCTCTACCATCGACTGGAAAATCCCCCGCACCGCACCGGCGCGCACCTTGTGCCTCAGGCTCGCCGAATACAGCGCGCTGGCGTAGGCCGGTGCCTGGCGGGTGCGCTCGATGAAGGCGCTGAAAAATGCCTCGGGATCCTCTGCCGGGTAGTCGACGATCTGCCGGCTGAGGAAGCAGTCTTCCGGGGCGATATTGCCTTCGATATCGACAAAGCTCAGCACCCGGCCCGGAAACCGGTGCGCCAGCATCAGCGCGGTCAACCCGCCCATGGAGTGGCCCACCAGGTGGAACTGCTCGACACCGAAATGCTCCAGCACCTGCACGGCGGTCTGCAGCAGGAACGGGATGGAAATTTTCGACAGGTCGCTGCACTGGCTTTCACCGCAACCGGGGGCGTCGTAGGCAACAAACGGGTGACCATCAAACGCTGGCTGCAGGACGATGTCGGCGTAGTCTTCCTTGGTGGAGCCGAAGCCATGCAGGAACACAATGGGTGCCAGGGTGCCGGCGCGGTGGATTGTGGCGATGTTCAACGGCACGCCGTCGACGGTCATGGGGAGTTGCGTGTGGGTGAATGGCATGGTGAAGACTCCCTGAAAACCCGGATTGGCGGCTCAAAGCCGCTAATTTCAATGGTATTCAGGTTTCTGTAAATTCCTGATTAAGGAATGTATTCATAGGCTGATCGTATGAACTCATCGCAGGTTCACCTTGTTCAATAATGCGGAAATGTCGTCCTTGCTGCGCTGCGCCGGTTTGCACTCGATAGGCTCAAAGAGGTAGCCAAGCTTTTCATCGGGGATCGCGATGGCTGCCCTGCCGTCCGTCACGGGGGCAATCGCAACCCCTTTGGTTTCAGGCAGTCCGCAATAGGTGCCAGGTAAATGGAAGGAGGCAAATGCTATGGCTTGTCTCAAGCGTTTCTCGTAGAAATGTTTGCTGAGTAACAGCTCGGTCAAAGCGAACAGAATCAATACACAAAGAGGAATAGCCACCACCGCGCTGACGTCGCGAAGGCTGGAGCTCTTTTTCCCTTTGCGCCTTTGCTTCGGGCTCTCCCGATACATACTGCGCACAAACAAAATGACCATCAGCGCAACACTCAGATAGCCCGCCAGTGGTAGCAGCGCCATTAACCAAAAGGTCGGTGTCAACAGCACGGTCAGCAGCAACTGCGCACCCGGCAAGTCCTGCGGTGGCAGGCCGGTGAGTTCTGCAATACCTGAGTCAGAATAGATCTTCGATGCCGTCGCGATACAAAGGGTTATTCCACCCAACAGGAACTTGAGCGCTATCCCGTATCTTTTGATTTTGCCTGTAAGGTCAAAATAGCAGTAGAGGTAACCCAAAGCAGTCAGGCAAGTCAGCGAAAGCAGTGATATGGACAGAATAGGGTTGAGCTTCAACCCCAGCATCGCGAGCGTGCCGACCGTATACAGCACTGCGGTACAGCCCAAAAACAGTGCCAATGAATACTCAACTACGGTCCAGCTCTTTACCTCCCGATACTTGCGAAGATACCAGGCGCGCTTCTGCTGTGACCGTTGGACATTAGCGGCATAGCCCAAGACGACCGGCACGATGACGAACAGGCCAAATAACGCAGTAACGACGAGCATTGACGAGGCTTCCCTTTACTTTTTAACCGGCGCATCCCAGCACTCGGGGTTCCGTGCGCACACGTTGTATTGCCGGTCCATCAAGGCCATACGATTGATATGCGCATCGGCGGCGGCGCGCAGCGATTGCTCACTGGTGTTGATGTACTGCGACATTCTATCGGCCATGCGAGCGTTCCACTGGCGCCGCGTCTGTTCATCCAGGGTTTTGGGCGCCGTGACCATTACTTGCAGCGTGCGGTCATCTGCCCGCGTCAGCTCGTCGCGATAAGTCTGCACGTACTGCTCGCGGGCGGCGTCATGCTGATGATTGAGGTCGTACTGCATCGCTTCAAGATTTTGCTTATAGAGCGCCCAGTAACCTTCAGGCAGCGTGCCGCCGTCTGCTTTTTTTAGCTTGGCGATACGCGCGTCGTTATCAGAAGGCGCCAGAACCGGCTTTTGCGATGAGATCACCACCGGGTCCTTGGCGAGGATTTGGTGAATCAGCGCCGTACGGGCGCTGGTCTGCGCCAGCGGCTGGCCCAAAGGTTCCAGATTAAAAGGCTCCTGCGGCGCGAGGGAAACCTGAGGGGCTGAACAACCTGAAAGCAGCAACGCTACAGCGAGATAGCTAAAAATGAGGAGGTTGCGAAATGGCATAAGCTCTCCATGAGCATTAAGGTAAGGGTGAAGCATGGTCACTCAATCACCGCCACCGCCTCGGCAAACTGCGCATCACTGACATCATCGTTACCGCCCGAGCTACGAAAACTCAGTAGCGCCTGTTCGAAATACGCGCCACGAATCTCGCCGTCGGACCCTACAAACGCCAATGCGTCATTCTTGGCCGAAAGAAAGCTGCCCGGGCGCGTCGTCAGTTCCGACGTCAGCAAGGTGAAGGTGGAGAACCTCAGGCATGACCAACCCAGCGGATCGTCGGCAAAGGAGATACCGTCTTTGGCCTGGGCGGAAGTGGTGATGAGCAAGGCGAAGATGAACGCGAAGATTCTCAACGATCAGCCGCCCAGTTCGCAGACAGCGGTGCCTTTCATACCCGAGGCTTGCACGCTGACGTGCCGCACGGAAAAGCCGGGTTGCGTCACGGTTTTCTTTTCGGACCATTGCCCACCACTGGCGACCTGGTAACTGATGGAGCCATCGTCGGCCCAAGCCAGGCGCAGTGAGTAGACCCCGTTGTGATCGGCAGTGGTCAGCACCAGGCTATCAGTGACCCGCTGTGCCTTGTTGAACAGCCGCAGCTGGAAAGCCCTTTGATCGTCAGTACCTAGCGGGTAGCTGGAGAGAAACAGGATATTGTCCTGGGCATCATCTTCACCCGCCCCGAGAATGACCGAAGACACCCATTCCTCACCGAGATTGTTTTTTTCAGTGGTCACGTTGCAGGTCAACTGCCCGTGATTCCCGACCTTCTGCTTGAGGTAGGTGCCGTAAAAGCCGTGGGGCACATTGAACTTCAGCGTTTGCACCGGCCCAGTGCTGCAGCCGAACAGCAAGCTCAATAGCGATAGCCCGATCACTCCTTGAAAAACCTTCACACGCGCTTCCTTGCTTGAAATGGCTGATGACATCGGGGCGCAAGGCTAACCGTCTTGCCCCAGGCATACAATCGTCGCCCTACCCCGCACTCAACCCCCACAACACCTCCAGCACGTGCTGCGTCGGCCGTTCGACGTCTCCGGCACGATGCGCGATACCCAACTGGCGCCACAACAACGGCTGCAATGGGCGCATCACAATCCGGCTGTCGGTCAACGGTGTGGACGCTTCATGGGGCAACAACGTCGCGCCATAACCGGCGGCCACCAGGCTTTTGATCGCATCGTTGTAGTTCAGTTGAATGCGCGGCGTGGGCTGCAATCCTTCACTGGCAAACCACTCGGCGGTCAGGCGCGAAAGCCGGGTGGTGTTGTCATTCAGGATTAACGGCTGGGCAGCCAGCCAGGCGGGTGTTACCACCTCCGGGCATTCCCGGCGCGCCGGTAAAAAAGCCATGACCGGGTCGCGACGCCAGGGCTCGATGCGCAAGCCCTTCACCGGTGCCTGCGGCAGCGCCACCAGGCCGATCTCCAAAGCACCCTCGGCGAGCTTCTTCAAGGTGTCCTGGGAGGTGAGCACCGCGACCTGTACATCGATCGCGGGATGGTGCTGGCTCAAGGTCTCCAGGGCTTGCGGCAGCAACTGGGCGATGGCCCCGGTGGACGCGCCCAAACGCACACGCCCGGCCAGGCCCTGCACCTGGCGCTCCACGTCCTCCAGCGCCTGTTCCGCATCCGCCAACAATCGACGCGCGCGCTCCACCAGGGTTTCGCCAATCGCCGAAGGCTGCACGCGCCCACGGGTACGCGACAATAACTGCCCGCCTACCCGGGCTTCCAGGTCGGCAATGTGCAAGCTGACCGTAGGGGGCGCCAGGTTCAACATGCGCGCCGCTTCGGCGAAGGAACCGAGGTCGGCAATCGCCACCAACGTGCGCAGGCGGTCAAGGCTGATTTCGCGCATGGGTCGATCCTCATTCAGAAAACCTGAATATCATCGTTATGAAATTCAACTTTTCCTATCCTAGCCGCTCATTGAAGATTGGGACATCTGATTTCCTACCGAGCGCATTCCATGGCAACTCCTCTTGTATTTATCGACGGCGACCAGGGCACCACCGGGTTGCAGATCCATCAACGCCTGCGGGACCGCACCGACCTGCAACTGGTCACCCTCAGCCCCGAACACCGCAAAGACCCGCAGCATCGCGCCGAGATGATCAACGCCTGTGACATCGCGATCCTGTGCTTGCCCGATGACGCCGCGCGGGATGCGGTGGCAAGCATCGAAAACCCTGCCGTGCGGGTGATCGACGCGAGTTCCGCGCACCGTACTCATCCCGACTGGACCTACGGTTTTGCCGAGATGAACCCGCAACAGGCTCACCGCATCGCCACGGCGCAGCGCGTCAGCAACCCCGGTTGCTATCCCACCGGTGCGATCGGGCTGTTGCGCCCCTTGCTTGAAGCCGGGCTGCTGCCAAAGGATTACCCGGCGACGATTCATGCCGTGTCGGGCTATTCCGGCAAGGGCCGCGCCGGGGTGCAGGAGCATGAGGGCCCCGACGCCTCACAGGCGCCCGCCTTCCTGGTCTATGGCCTGGGGTTGGCGCACAAGCATGTCCCGGAGATTCAACGGCAAAGCGGGCTGACGGAGCGTCCCGTGTTTGTGCCGTCCTACGGGGCGTTCCGCCAGGGCATCGTACTGACCATCCCGCTGCAACGGCGGCTGTTGGCACCGGGGGTGGATGGGGTGCTGTTGCATGACTGCCTGACGCAGCATTACCGCGACGCCAATCACGTCGAGGTGCTGTCGATGCAGGCCGCCAACGAGCTGACCTGCCTGGACCCTCAAGCGCTGAACGGCACGGATGACTTGCGTTTGATCGTGCGTGAAAACCACGAGACGGGCCAGGTCTTGCTGGCAGCGGTCTTCGACAACCTCGGCAAAGGCGCCGCAGGGGCTGCCGTGCAAAACCTGGACCTGATGCTCAAGCCGAAACAGTAGCGATAAAGGCTCTAAAATCCGCCAGCATCAACGCCGGCTGCTCCCAGGCCGCAAAGTGACCGCCGGCAGGCATTTCGCTCCAGTGCACGATGTTGAAGGTTTTCTCGACCAATGAGCGCGGCGGCGGCACGAACACCGGGTCGCGAAAGGCGGCGAACCCGGTCGGCACCTGGATGCGGGTGCCGGCCGGAAACTTCGACGAGCCCTCCAGGCGTTTGCCGTGATACATCCAGGTTGCGGTGACCATGGAAGACGGTGCGAGATACAGCATGATGTTGGTCAGCACTTGCTCTTCGGTAAACCGGCTCCAGAGGTCCGGACTGCCGTCGGTGGTCTTGGGCAGGTCGGCCCAGGTGCCGATTTTTTCCAGAATCCAGCCGGCGGCCCCTACCGGGCTGTCGGCCAGCGCAACACCTAACGTCTGTGGGCGGGTTTCCTGCAGGTGGTTGTAGCCGGTCTCCCAGTCGATCAGCACGTCGCGCCGGGCCACAAATTCTTTCTCTTGCGGCGTGGTAGCGACAGTGCCCTGGGCCACCAGGTCGGCCATGTTCAGGTGAATCCCGAGTAATCCGTCAGGCCGATCATGGGCCATCCAGCCCGCAATACCGGAGCCCCAGTCGCCGCCCTGGACGATGAAACGGGTTTGCCCGAACAACCGAGCCATCAGCCCGTGCATCAGCTCGGCAGCCCGACGCGGGCCAATCACCCCGGTGATCGGCTTGGAGAACGCAAAGCCCGGCAGCGATGGCACGATCACATCGTGTCCGTCAGCCGCCAGCGGTTCAAGCAGTGCCTCAAACTCAAGATACGAACCTGGCCAGCCGTGCAGCAGCAACACCGGCGGCTTGGAACCGTCGCCCCGTACGTGGACGAAATGCAGGTGCTCGCCCTCGATCTCGGTGATGAAGTTGGGCAGTTGGTTAAGGTGCTTTTCCACCTTGCGCCAGTCGTAGGCGTCCAGCCAGTAACGCGCCAGGCGCTTGAGGTCAGTGACGCCCACGCCCGAGTGCCACCCGCCCAAATCGGGAAGTTGGGTCCAGTCGTAGGTGGCGACTTTGTCGCGGATCGCAGCAAGGCGGTCATCGGGGATGTTGATGGTGTAAGGCAAGATCATGGGATTCTCCGGTGAGTTTCCGTATTACATTGCTTTACGCAATACTGGACGCCATAAAACCGGATGTGAACCCCATTACACCGCTCAAGGCCTTTGCGCCAAACGCATAAGTGAGTGTCCCGTGGACATAACGGACGAACTGGAAATCTTCACCCTGGTGGCCGAGACTGCGAGCTTCTCGGCGGCGGCGCGTCGCCTGAACCTTGCGCCGTCCTCCATTGCCCGGGTGCTCGACCGCATGGAAGCGCGCCTTGGCGTGCGCCTTTTGCTGCGAACCACGCGGTCACTGACCGTGACCCCGGAGGGCGCGGCCTACCTGTCGTGCGCGCGGCGCATCCTCGTCGACCTGCGGGAAACCGAGCAGCAGATAACCGACCAGAGTTCACCCCGTGGTCGCCTGCGTGTGAGCAGTTCGCTGCTGTATGGCAGGACCTTCGTGATCCCGCTGTTGGCCGAGTTCATCCAGCGCTACCCGGATATCCTGGTGGACATCAACCTGACCGACACCGTGGTCGACATCGCCGCCGGCCAGGCCGACGTCGCGGTGCGATTGGGCCCGTTGCCCGACAGCGCCCTGACCTCCCGCCGGCTCGGCGCTACCCACAAGGTCATCATCGCCTCACCTGGCTACCTCGCGCGGCGCGGCACGCCGCAGGTGCCGGAAGACCTGCTGAATCACGACTGCATCGGGTTCAACTTCAAACGCGCCGCGCCCACCTGGCCGTTTCGCAAGGATGGCCACGACTACTCACTGCCGATAAAGGGTCATGTGGAAACCAATAACGGCGACACCCAGGGCCAGTTGGCGGCCGAAGGCATCGGCATCGCGCGGGTCTGCGCCGAGACCGTTGAAGACGCGATCAAGGCGGGCCGGCTGGTGCCACTGCTGGAGGCCTTCAACCCCGGCGACGGGGAAGAGATTCATGCCGTGTTCCTCGGTGGCACCCACACGCCGGCGCGGGTGCGTTGCTTTGTCGATTACCTGGTTGAGCGGTTCAAGTAAGCGTTAAGCCGTATGGCTGCTCAGCTCAACATAGCTCGACTCCCCGCCGCCCTCCGCACCCGACAACCAGCCCCACACGAAGGCCAACGTGGTACGTCCGGCGTCATCCACGCCGACCGTGCCCCGTGACCATCCGGCCAGAATCTCGCCCTCGGTGGTCAGGCACTGATACAACAACTCGATGGTGTCCGTGCCGGTGGCGCGCCCGACTTGATTACCCATGCGGATCCGGCCGCCCTGGTACGTGCCCCAGATGGCATTTGCATCGACGTGGTACTCAAACACAGTGCCCGTACCCGACAGCCCATGGGTGTTGCCCGCCACGATAAATCGGCGATTGTTCAGCCGTTCGCTTATTTGGGAAAAGGCGGTTTGCATATAAAGCACTTCCTTGATCGACAGGGTCCGTTCCGGGCAATAAACCTACCTCATAAGTCTTTAACCGGTCATTTAAAAGCTGCACAATTGCCGGCTTTACCGCGACAGGACGTCCTCATGCAACGCATCGTGATTCTCGGCAATGCCGGCAGCGGAAAATCAACCCTCGCCCGCACTCTCGGCGAACGCCTGGGCCTGCCCGTGGTGCACCTGGACCGCCTGTTCTGGTCCCCCGGCTGGGTCGAGCCCGACGCCGAGCAGTTCCGCACGCGGGTGCGTGAAGCGGTCGCAACGGATACCTGGGTGTGCGAAGGCAACTACGCCCGGCGTACCTTCGACCTGCGCCTGCCCCGTGCCGACCTGATCATCTGGCTCGATACGCCTCGGCTCACCTGCTTTACCCGGGTGATCCTGCGCAGTGCACTGAAACGCCCGCGCCCGGACATGGCGGCAGGCTGTACCGATAGAATCGACCGGGCGTTCCTGACTTTCCTGAAGTTTGTGTGGACGTTTGATCGCAGCTACCGGCCGGGAATCGAGGCGGTGCGCCTGGCGGTAGGGCCGCAGATTCCGGTGGTGCACTTGCGGGGTAGTCGGGAGATTGAGGAGTTTCTCGTTCACGGACCAAACTGCATAGAAGGAGCACTATGATTGTTTGCCTGGATCAACCGTTCCCCGAACAGCAACTCGCTGAAAACGATGAGCTTGACCTTCGGAACGTTTCAGCAAAGGTATGGCCAACGGTGCTGTCCCGGTGCACCGCCACGGAGCTGCGCCTCTACAACCTCAAGCTCTCCTCGCTCGAGGGACTCGATACCTTGACCCACACACGCAAATTGAAGCTTGAGCGGGCGACAAGGATCGAAGTGCTGGACCCTGTTTTCAACCTGAATGCGTTGACCGATCTGTCAGTGGGAGACTTCCCGAAACTGCGTCGACTCGACGGCATCGAGGCGCTGGGTGAGCTGAGCGAACTGCGCTTGATGGGTAACCTGGGTGGCGGGTCGTCACCTCTGCACCTCAGCTCAATCGAACCGGTATCCCGCCTACCCACACTCACCAGCCTCTCGTTGGCGTTTGTAAAGTTTGAACTCGACGATATCACCAGCCTGGCTCGTTGCTCGCACTTGCGCCATTTGAGCCTGACCAATCAGTTTGATCGGGCGCAGGTGGCTTTTCTTGCAAGTCGGTTAAACCATCAACTTGTAGAGCCCCTTACGGCGTCTATCACGACACATCTGCGCTGCAAGCAGTGCGATGGCCACACGTCGATGTTCACCGGACGACGAATGCCTTTCCTCTGCCCGGCCTGTGATGCATTGCGGTTTGAAAAGCTGACCCGGCAGTTCGAGCAGATGGTGGCGAACGCGTAATGGAACCTCTCAGTGCGATGGAGGGGTGGGGACCGGAACATTCGAGCAACCGTTCAACACCAGGGCCAGGGTATGGCTGCTTCAACTCAGCAACGGGCCAAGCGGGGTTAGTTTATTTATAGATAAATTCATACCTTACGATATAAGAGCCCAGTTTGTTTGAGTGAGCAGTCACCCACAGGGCATTCATGCCTCTTTTTCTTCGTTCCGACAATTCCAGATTATCAGTGCACAGCACAATCCAGCGATCGGTGTTTAGATCCTTAAATCCCAAACCTGCCTCACAACGGTTAGTCCTTCCAAGGGAAGGGCCTGGAAATCTCAACTCATACGCCGCTTCATACTGAACAAGGTCACCAGGCAATAGGTAAACACAGACTTGATAAATATTCAGAGAAAGAAAAAAACTAAGGCAAAAGCCACCAAAGAAAGACTCTGCGAGACGTTTCAGGCTTTTCCCCTCAGGGCGAGAGTAGAATGTTCTGCCCGCAAACACGAGTCCAACAAGAGAGGCGAACGCTATATAGGTACCCAACTCTGGAATCCACGGCATTAAAACTGTTTGTCTCGCAATGCGAGCCCCCTTGGACATATAAAAAAAACATAGCCCAAGCAACAAAAGTACAATCATCAAAGCCATTGCTTTTTTAAACTTGCTGCTAAATGGGGACTCTTTCACTTCTTGCACACTCTATTTATTTTAATTCCGGCACGAGTCGAAAGCAGCGCGACCTTGCGGGCTTATATCTAACCAGGGTAACCGCCAGCATCAATGAATAACTGGCGAAGCTTCTTTTGGGCGGTCGCTGAAAGGCGCAGTGAATAGCGTTGAAACTCCTCCTCCGCGGCATCAGGCTTGCCATCCATGGCCAACACAAAGGCATATGCAAGAGGGTGCTGTGTGTAGTTGTAGAAACCCAGCCCCCCTTTCGACAGATGCTGCCTGACCCGCTCGAAGGCGCCAGGCAAGTCGGCTATCGAACGAGCCGCGCTCCAGAACGACTCAGCATCTGCAATGGCCGCCCTGAGGATATCGGGTGCACACCTCGCGATGGTTTCAGGTCCATAACTGTAGGAAATATCAAACGCACGATCTCGCACATCGAATATCAGGTCAGGTCGCGCTGACTTGGGCGTTCTGTGCCATTTGAAGTCATTTCCGGAGAGGTGCGGGACAAAATCCAACGACAGCCCCCATGACGGTGCCAGCTTGCCGCCTTTCCACTGCGCAAGGCGAAAGACCTGGCGAATGGGGGCATCAGCGCTGCGAATCCAAGTCAACGGGCCTTGAACCTCGAAACCCAGCGGCTGCAACAGGGACTCTACGGTGGGCGAGACTATTTCGTGGATTTGATCTATTCGGACTATCTGGAACGCTGTTCCTTGCATTGCCAACTCCATGCTCATGGGGACGGATCCATGGGTGCGCAAGGTTACGTGATGCAATCCGGCACCTCAAATTGTGCTGCCCCCCTTAAACCCCTTATCCTCGTGATATTACCTGCCACCGCCCGCCGGAGCCCACATGGACGTCGCCACTCTCACCCTGTTCCTCCCCGCCTGTTTCGCCCTGAACATGGCGCCCGGCCCGAACAACTTGCTTTCCGTGAGCAATTCCACCCGCTACGGCTACCGCACTTCCTGCCTGGCGGGCATCGGGCGTTTGTTGGCCTTCGCCGGGATGATCGCCCTCGCCTCCGCCGGGCTGGCGGTGGTGCTGCAAACCTCGGAGTTGTTGTTCTACGGGATCAAGATCCTGGGCGCGGCGTATCTGTTTTATCTGGCGTATCAATTGTGGCGTGCCAACCCGCAGGCGGAAGTTGAATCGACGGTGGCCAGGGCGGGGTTGTGGGCACTGGCGCGGCAGGAGTTCCTGGTGGCCGCCGGCAATCCCAAGGCGATCCTGATTTTCACCGCCTTCCTGCCGCAATTCGTCGACCCGGCCCAGCCGATCACCCCGCAATTCGCCCTGCTGGGTGCGATGTTCCTGGCGCTGGAGTGGATCGCCATCAGCGCCTACGCCTACATGGGTTTGCATATGCGCCGCTGGTTTGCGCTGCCTCGGGGCAAGCGGATTTTCAATCGCTGCTGCGCCGGGTTGTTGTCGGCGGCGGCGACGGTATTGCTGATGGCGCGCCGGGCCTGAACAAGAGGATGAACGATGAGCTTCGCAGGCAATATCAGAGTAGCAGCCACCGCAGATGCCCCAGCCATCCAGGCGATTTACGCACCGATGGTGGAGCGCACCGCGATCTCTTTCGAGCAGGAAGCGCCGAGCGTCGAGGAGATGGCCCAGCGGATCAGTACCACCCTGAATCTCTACCCTTACCTTGTGGCCGAACGGGATGGACAGGTCGTGGGCTACGCCTATGCCAGCCAGCATCGGGCTCGGGAAGCCTATCGCTGGTCGGTCGATGTTACGGTGTATATCGATCCGGTGGCGCACCGCATCGGAATCGGCCGGGCACTGTACGAGCGGCTGTTACCCCTGCTTATGCGCCAGGGCTACCACGCCGCTTATGCCGGGATCGCCCAGCCGAACGCCGGGAGCGTAGCGTTGCATGAGGCGCTGGGGTTCACGCATATCGGCACGTACCCTGAGGTGGGATTCAAGCATGGCCAGTGGCATGACGTAGGCTACTGGCGCAAGGCATTGGATGGATCGACGCCGCCCAGGCCGATCATTCCATTCCGCGAGTTGCAGGTTGATACGAGCCTTTAAAAAACGCGAAAGTTGATCAATACAGCCAGCGGTGAGCGCTGCGAAAAAGCCACCCGAACGCTTACAATCGCCGTCTCACCGCAACTCAGGCAGGCCAGTCCATCCATGGCGCTCGACCCCATTACCATTCTGGTCCTCACCATCGCCCTCGCAGGCGCCGCCGCGCTGTACCTGGCGGTCGAGTGGCGCAATGTCCGCGAGCCTTCGCTGCTGTACTGGACCGCTGGTTTCGCCATCATCAGCGTGGGCAGTACCTTGGCCTTGCTGCGAGCCAGCGGTCTGCTGTTGATTGGCATCTGGTTCGCCAACGGGCTGCTGATCACCGCGCACTGGTTTTTCCTGCTGGGCGTCGCGCGTTTCACTCAGGTGCGGCTGTCTCGCGGCTGGTACCTGATCTTCGTCGCCTGGTTTGCCATGCTGCTGTTGCCGGAAGGACAGTCGTGGTCCAAAGCCATGCTGCTGGCCAATTCACTGCTGGTCGCGCTGCCGACCTTGCGCGCAAGTTTCCTGCTGCGCCCCCATGGCCGCTCGCTCAGTGTGGGCGCGGTACAACTGCGTTATGTGCTGCTGGCCCACGGGCTGTTTTATCTGGCCAAGGCGCTGTCGGCGGTCGTGCCGGGTACGCTGATCGACCTGACGGCGTTTCGTGGCGAAATCATTCAGGTGTCGCTGGTGGAGGGTGCGATGGCGATCATGCTGATTGCACTGTCGATGACCGGCACCGAGCGCTACCGGCGTGAAGAGCAAATCGCACGGCTGGCCGCCCGCGATCCCTTGACGGCCTTGTACAATCGCCGCGCCCTGGAGCTGCGGGCACCGAGCCTTCTGAACGAGGTTTCGTACGCCCGGCCAGGCGCGCTGCTGGTGATCGACATCGACAACTTCAAACTGATTAACGACCTGTACGGCCATACCGCAGGCGATCGGCTGCTGGTGGCGCTGAGCGAGATGATCCGTGCCCAATTGCCCGATGATGCGCTGGCGGCGAGGCTGGGCGGTGACGAGTTTGTGATCCTGCTGAACAACACCTCGAGCGAGCGGATCGTCGCGCTGGGCAGCGCCCTGCGTGAACAGTTTCACCACGCCGCCTCCCAAGCATTCGTCACGCCCGAAGCGGTGACCCTGAGCATCGGCGCCTGCCTGTTCGACACGCCGCCCGCGAGCCTGGCGGCGTTGATTGAGCAAGGCGATGCGGCGCTGTATGAATCCAAGCGTGGCGGACGCAACAGTGTTCGTCTGGTTGACCACACGGCAGTGGGCGCCCATGCACTGCCGACCGATTGATTCAGTCGGCCGAGTCACTGCGTCGCTTCAATCACTGCTATATCGATCCTGGTCATCCCCATCATGGCATCAAACGCCCGCTTGGCGGCTGCCCGGTCGGGGTTGGTGATCGCCGCCGACAACACCTTCGGGGTGATCTGCCACGAGATGCCCCATTTGTCCTGGCACCAGCCGCAGACGTTTTCCTGGCCGCCATGGCTGACAATCGCGTGCCAGAGGCGATCGGTTTCCGCCTGGTCGTCGGTGGCCACCTGGAACGAAAACGCCTCGTTGTGCTTCACGCCAGAGCCGCCGTTCAGCCCGAGACACGGGATGCCCATCACCGTGAATTCCACGGTCAAAACGTCGCCCTGCTTGCCCGCCGGATAATCCCCGGGGGCGTGATGAACTGCCGTTACGGCACTGTTCGGGAAGGTCCTGGCGTAGAAGTTCGCCGCATCCAGTGCGTCGCCGTCGTACCAAAGGCAAATCGTGTTTTTGCTCATCATGACGATTCCCCTGAAGGGAGGTTTGGACTTGCAGTGTAGTACCGGTAACGACAAAAATGCGCTCGCGTATCGGCGCGCCTCCCGCCTTCCCCAACGGTGCAGATCATGAGTAACGGCGTAAAAATCGACCTCCGAATCATCCCGGTTCCCCAGTCCATCAGCCCCGAAGCCCAGGCGGCATTGCAGCGCCTGGTGAATGAAGATGGCGTGCCGTTGAACAGCCTGTACACCCTGCCCGCCGCCGACGACCACGACGGCTGGCGCCGCATGCAGGCGGCTGTCGCCCAACAGTACGCTGCGTCACAGGCGGGGCAGGCCGCGAACCTGCGAGCCCGTATAGAGACGCTCACGCTGGAAAGCGCCACGGTGTACCGGGCCACGCCAGCCGACGGGGCCGAGTTCGCCTACATCGACCTGCACGGCGGTGCGCTGGTGTTCGGCGGCGGCGAAAACGCCCGTCTCGCTGCCGGCAAACACGCCGACCTGCACGGCATGACCTGCTACGGCGTGGACTACCGCATGCCACCCGATCATCCGTACCCGGCGGCACTGGATGACTGCATGGCGACCTACCGGTATGTACTGTCGCATCACGCACCGGACAAGATCGTGATCGGCGGCCGATCAGCGGGCGGCAACCTGGCCGCCGCCACCGTGCTGCGAGCCCGCGACGAAGGCTTGCCGTTGCCGGCAGCGCTGGTGTTGCTGTCGCCCGAAGTGGACCTGACCGAATCGGGCGACAGTTTCCAGGTCAACCGCACCGTCGACCTGGTGCTGCCCAATCCGCTGATGAGCGTCAACCTGCTGTACGCCGCCGGCGCCGATTTGGCTCACCCGTACCTGTCGCCGCTGTTCGGGGATTTCACGCAGGGCTTCCCGCCGACATTCGTGCAAAGCGGCACCCGGGACCTGTTCCTGTCCAATGCCGTGCGCCTGCATCGGGCGCTGCGACGGGCCGACGTCCCGGTGGAGCTGCACATTTTTGAAGCCATGCCCCACGGCGGTTTCATGGGAACACCGGAGGATGCGGAACTCTCGGCGGAAGTGCTGCGTTTTGTGCGCCACTGGCTGAAGCGCGACTGATCTCTGCGAGTTGACACACCCTGTAATAATCCATAAAGATGAGCGTCTTCTTCAGGGTGTGTCCTCAATGTCTGCAACGACCTTCAACTTTTCCGTCATTGGCTTGATTGCCAAGGCGCAAGGTTGCGTTGCGCACGCCCTCAAATCGAAGAAACAGTCGCTCATGTGACCGGGGCGCGCTGTCCCGTCAGATGAGCTGACAGGACATTGAGCGCGAAGGCCCCCTCCTCTTGCTTACCTCCCTCTGCCCTTCTGACGGTGACGAAATCGGTCAACCATCAGGAGAAAGCGCATGTCATCGTTTCAAGGTATCTGGGTTCCCGTCGTCACACCGTTTCATAACGGCGCCATCGACTTCATCGGCTTGCGCCGCCTGGTCTGCCATCTGCTGGAAAAGGGCGTGGCCGGGATCATGGTCTGCACCACCACCGGCGAAGCTGCCTCGCTGAGTCGCCAGGAGCAACTGGCGGTGCTGGATGCCGTACTGGAGCTGGTGCCGCCGCAGCACGTGGTGATGGGCCTGGCGGGGTATAACCAGATTGAGCTGTTGCAGTTCCAGGCCCAGATTCTAAAGCGCCCGGTGGCCGGTTTACTGGTGCCGCCGCCGAGCTACATCCGCCCGTCCCAGGCTGGCCTTGAGGCGTTCTTCCGCAGCGTGGCCGATGCGTCCAGTGTGCCGATTATCCTGTATGACATTCCCTACCGCACCGGCATTGCGTTCGAACAGGCGACGCTGCTGAACATTGTTGCCCATGAGCGAATCGTCGCGATCAAGGATTGCGGCGGCAACCTGGCCAACACCCTGGCGCTGTTGGCCAGCGGGAAGGTCGATGTGTTGTGTGGCGAGGACGTGCAGATATTCAACGCGTTGTGCCTGGGAGCGACCGGCGCGATTGCCGCGTCGGCGCATGTGCGTACCGAGGCGTTTGTGAGGCTGCATCGACAGGTTCGTGATAACCAATTGATGGCGGCTCGTCAGACGTTTTTCGAGCTGCTGCCGTTGATTCACACGATGTTCGTGGAACCCAACCCCGCGCCGGTGAAAGCCGCGCTGGCGATGGAGGGGTTGATTGGCAGTGAGTTGCGCGCGCCGATGCTGGAGGCGAGTGAGACAGTGGTGAATCAATTGCAGCAAGTCTTGGCCACGCTGGAATAACCTGTGGCGAGGGAGCTTGCTCTCGCTGGGGTGCGAAGCGCCCCCAAAACCGGACACCTCATTTTATCGGATGAAAAGAGGTGTCTGGATTGGGGCTGCTGCGCAGCCCAGCGGGAGCAAGCTCCCTCGCCACAGGGATTGGGGCCAGCCAACTTTTCAGTGTGAAGGGCTTATCCCCTTGCCACCGCCAACCGGTGCAATGTGATCTTGCGCACCTCCTGCTTGCTCACCTCAATATGGGCCTTGAGCAGTTGCTGCGCCTGATCGCTTTGCCGCTGCAGGATCGCCCCGAGGATCAACCCGTGCTCCTCATACGTCGCGGCAATACGCGATTGCCGGGTGAAATCCAACCGCCGAATAATGCGGATTTTCTCGGTGATCTCGTAATGCATCCGCGCCATTTCGGCGTTGCCCGTGGCCTGTACCAGCCCGCAGTGAAACGCCTCATCCAGTGCCGAGACGACCTGGGCGTCATCCAGCCGTGCACTTTCGTCCACCCGCCAAATCGCCTCAAGCGGTTCAAGCCCCTGCTGCGCCATGCCACACAAGCGGCTGATGGCGGCTAACTCGAGCACGATCCGAACGTCGTACAGCTCCTCGAAGTAGTTGAAGTCGAACGGACGCACCTGCCAGCCACTCCGGAAAAACACCTCCAGGTACCCTTCCCGCTGCAGTCGGTAAAGCGCCTGGCGCACCGGCGTGCGGCTGGCCTGCATGCGCTCGGCTATCTCGCCTTCGCTGAAGCGATCACCCGGCAGCAGGCGAAAGTCGAAGATGTCAGCCTTCAACCGCTGGTAGACCTGCTCCGCCAGGCTGTCCGGCCGCTCGCTGGAGGTGCTCGTAGTCGAGAGCTGCATGCCTACGCCCTGCTCGCCATGTAGGCGCGCCAGCCGCCGAACTCGGTGATGTCGGTGGCGCCTGCCAGGGCCCAGGGTTCGCAGATAAACCCCTTCACGCTGCGCCCGTCAGCCAGGGTCAAATTGCCGATGCCCAGCGGGGCCGGAATCTCGGCGACAAACTCGCCAAAGCGCGCGACAGGCATGTCCCACAACTCAACGATGATCGAGCCGCCCGAGTCATCCTTGACCAACCCGGGCTTGGGCGGCACGGTGCCCGGCAGCGCATGCAGGCGGTACTGGCTTGCTGTCAGGGTTTGTTCCACCAGCACTGCATTGCGGCTGGTCAACTGGAAGTTCAGCGGCATCCCGGTGAGGTGCGCGCCCACCACTGCCACCCGCACACTGCCGGGCGCCTGTCGTGCAACTGCGGGTGGCGGCAGATAGCGTTCGGTAGCCCCCAACGGCAGGTCGAGGCCGGTCTGCCAGCGTTTGCCCAGATGGGTCAGCGCCGCGTCATGCCAGGCAGGCGCGATCAGGGTGATGCCGCATGGCAGGCCATCGCTGCGCAGCCCGGCGGGAACGGCCAGCGCCGAAAGGTCCGCCAGGTTGGTGAAGTTGGTGTAGAAGCCAAACTGCGAGTTGTAGAGCACCGGCTCCACGGCCATTTCCGCCAGGGTACGAATCGTCGGCGAGGTCGGCACCAGCAAGGCGTCGAAACCGATGAGGGTGTCGTTGATACGCCGGCTCAGTTCGGCCCGCAGGTATTCGGCCTTATAGGCATCGCAGGCGCTGTACTTGAAGCCGTTTTCAACGATGCCGCGCACCACCCGGTTGATCGCTGCGGGGCGGCTGGCGAGCATGCCTTCCAGCGCGACCGTGCGCTCCGCCACCCAGGAACCGAAATACAGTTGCTCGGCGAGCTGCTGAAACGGGCTGAAATCCACTGGGGTGATGTCGGCGCCGAGGGCCTTGAACCTGAGCAGCGCCTGTTCAAACACCGCCTGGTTCTGCGCGTCGCCAAAAAATTCCAGGTCGGCCGGCACCGCCAGCTTGATCGTGGCGCCGACCGCGACCGGCGCGGTGTTGGGATTGACGCGGGAATACGCATCGCTGGCGTCGTACGCCGCGGCCACACCGGCAACCCGTTCGGCATCTTCGACGGTCAATGCAAACACCGAAATGCAGTCCACCGTGCGACAGGCCGGCACCAACCCGGTGTTGGACAGGCGGCCCTTGGTCGGCTTCAACCCGACAATATTGTTGAAGCCCGCCGGTACCCGCCCGGAACCGGCGGTGTCGGTGCCCAGGGAGAACGCCACCAGGCCACGGGCAACCACCGAGGCCGAACCCGAGCTGGAGCCACCGCTGACATAGTCCGGGTTGAAGCTGTTGCCGACTGCACCGTAGGGCGAGCGGGTGCCCACCAGCCCCGTGGCGAACTGATCAAGATTGGTCTTGCCCATCAGGATCGCCCCCGCCGCCCGCAGCCGGGCCACCACCGACGCATCGGTCTGCGCGGTGTAGGCAAATTCAGGGCACGCAGCCGTGGTCTCCCAACCCGCTGCGTCGATGTTGTCCTTGATGGCGAACGGCACGCCATACAGCGGCAGCTTGTCGATATCGCCGTCGACCGCCGCAAGCCGCTCGGCCAGTTGCGCCAACTGTGCACTCAACTGCTGCGGCTGCACCCGGCTGATCCAGGCGGTGTCCTGGTCGGGAAAGGTGCTTGCCAGGGTCAACAGAATATCGGGGGTCAGCGCCTGGCTGCGGTAAGCGGCCTGCCATTCACCCAGGGTCCAGCCGAGTTGTTCGTTGCGCATTGGGGATTCCATCTTGTATCCAAGTTTGGATTTCTTTTAGCAAGCGCTGGGCCAATTCGCTGCAAGCCAGTGAACACGTGGCCTCGGCAAAAAACTGGCGGATTGGCCGCCCTCAACCGTGCTCCGTGATGAAGCAGCAATGCGCCAAAAAAAGACATTCAGGCGGCCGCAAGGTTGCGAGCGGCTCGATACCGGCCTATGTTCGAAACCATGCTGCAAAAGCTGCTGTCCATCCCATACGCCCCTTCCGTAGCCAGGTGACGACATGCCCACCGCTTCTCGCCCCGCCGTGCTCGAACTGATCGGCAATACCCCGCTGGTGCGGGTCAGCCGTTTCGATACCGGCCCGTGCACGCTGTTCCTCAAGCTTGAATCCCAGAACCCCGGCGGCTCCATCAAGGACCGCATCGGCCTCGCCATGATCGACGCCGCCGAACGCGACGGCCGCCTGCGCCCCGGTGGCACCATCATCGAAGCCACCGCCGGCAATACCGGCCTCGGCCTGGCGCTGGTAGGCCGCGCCAAAGGGTATCGGGTGGTGCTGGTGGTGCCGGACAAGATGTCCACCGAAAAGGTCTTGCACCTGAAAGCCATGGGCGCCGAGGTGCACATCACCCGCTCCGATGTCGGCAAGGGCCACCCCGAGTATTACCAGGACGTCGCCGCCCGGCTGGCCAAGGACATTCCCGATTCCTTCTTCGCCGACCAGTTCAACAACCCGGCCAATCCCCTGGCCCACGAAACCAGCACCGCGCCGGAAATCTGGGCCCAGACCCAACATGACCTGGACGCCATTGTGGTCGGCGTCGGCTCGGCCGGCACCCTCACCGGCCTGACCCGTTTCTTCAAGCGCGTGCAACCCGACCTGGCCATGGTGCTGGCCGATCCGGTGGGGTCGGTGATGGCGGAATACAGCCGCAGCGGCACCATGACTGAACCCGGTTCGTGGGCGGTGGAAGGCATCGGCGAAGATTTCATCCCCTCGATCGCCGACCTCTCCAGCGTGCGCCACGCCTATTCCATCAGCGACGAAGAAAGCTTCGACCACGCCCGCCAACTGCTGCGGGCCGAAGGCATTCTCGGCGGTTCTTCCACCGGCACCCTGCTCGCCGCGGCGCTGCGTTATTGCCGCGAACAGACCGAGCCCAAGCGCGTCGTGACCTTCGTTTGCGACACCGGCACGCGCTACTTGTCGAAGGTCTACAACGACCAATGGATGAACGACGCCGGCCTGCTGCAATACAAACACTACGGTGACCTGCGCGACCTGATCGCCCGGCGGTTCGAGGACGGCCGCGTGATCAGCGTCGGCCCTGACGACAGCCTGCTCACCGCCTTCCAGCGCATGCGCCTGGCGGACGTCTCGCAACTGCCGGTACTGGTGGACGGCCAGCAACTGGTGGGGGTGCTCGACGAATCGGACGTGTTGCTCGGCCTGCATCAGGACGCCGCGCATTTCTCCATGACCGTGGCCAGCGCCATGACCAACGCCCTTCACACCCTTGCGCCCAGCGCCAGCCTTGCGCAATTGCAGGCCGAGCTGGATCGCGGATTGGTCGCAATCATTGCCGACGCGTCGGGCTTTCACGGCCTGATCACCCGCGTCGACCTGCTTAATCACTTACGGAGATCCCTTGCATGACCCAGCACGATAAAAGCGCCTTCGCCACCCGCGTGATCCATGCCGGGCAATCCCCGGACCCGACCACCGGGGCGCTGATGCCGCCGATCTACGCCAACTCCACGTACCTGCAGGACAGCCCCGGCGTTCACAAAGGCTTTGACTACGGGCGCTCCCACAACCCGACGCGCTTTGCCCTGGAACGCTGCGTGGCCGACCTTGAAGGTGGCACCCAAGCCTTCGCGTTTGCCTCCGGGCTGGCGGCGATCTCCACCGTGCTGGAACTGCTCGACGCCGGCGCCCACGTGGTCTCCGGCAACGACCTGTACGGCGGCACCTTCCGCCTGTTCGACAAAGTGCGCCAACGCAGCGCCGGGCATCGCTTCAGCTTCGTCGACCTGACCGACCTGTCGGCCTTCGAAGCGGCGTTGCAGGACGACACGCGGATGGTCTGGGTCGAAACCCCAAGCAACCCGCTGCTGAGCCTGACCGACCTCGCCGCCATCTCACGCATCTGCCGGGCGCGCGGCATCATCTGCGTGGCCGACAACACCTTCGCCAGCCCATGGATCCAGCGCCCGCTGGAGCTGGGATTCGACATCGTGGTGCACTCCACCACCAAGTACCTCAACGGCCACTCCGACGTGATCGGCGGCATTGCAGTGGTCGGCCAGAATCCCGAGTTGGCCGAGCGCCTGGGCTTCCTGCAAAACTCCGTCGGTGCGATTGCCGGGCCGTTCGACGCCTTCCTGACCCTGCGCGGGGTGAAGACCCTGGCGCTGCGCATGGAGCGCCATTGCAGCAACGCACTGGAACTGGCGACGTGGCTGGAGCAACAGCCGCAGGTGGCGCGGGTTTACTACCCGGGGCTGGCCTCGCACCCGCAACATGAACTGGCCCGCCGGCAGATGCGCGGGTTTGGCGGGATGATTTCGGTGGACCTGAAAAGCGACCTGGCGGGGGCGACACGCTTCCTGGAAAACGTGAAGATTTTTGCGTTGGCGGAGAGTTTGGGCGGTGTGGAAAGCCTGATCGAACACCCGGCAATCATGACCCACGCGAGCATTCCGGCGGCGACCCGGGCGCAGTTGGGGATTGGGGATGGGCTGGTGCGATTGTCGGTGGGGGTTGAGGATGTGGAGGATCTGCGGGCGGATCTGGCGCAGGCGTTGTCCACGATCTAAATAACAACGCAGAACACTGTGGCGAGGGAGCTTGCTCCCGCTGGGCTGCGTAGCGGCCCCAAAATTCCGGGAGCGCTGCGCACTCCAGCGGGAGCAAGCTCCCTCGCCACAGGTTACTCGGTGAGGCTAAGGCCGAGCAGACCGGCCAGCCCGCACAGGCAAGCCACTCCCACGCAGTAAGCGACCGTACGCCACGGCTGGCGGCCGTTCAAGTACATCAGCGTATGCATCACCCGGGCGACGGTAAACGTGCAAAACAACCAGGTCGTGGCAACGCTGGTCGCCTCCAATGCGACGCACAACCCGCCCAGGACAAAGAACAACGGGATATTCTCCAGGTCATTCGCCCAGGCTCTGGCACCTCGGCTGACTTGCGGCAGTTCCTGCGAATTAGCCGCCCGCTTGAAGAAGCCGGCATCCTCACTGTTGATGAACGCAAGGTGCCTGAGGCGGAAATAGCCTTGATAGCAAGAGATCGCCAACATCTTGATGAACAGTACCAACACGCACAGGGCATACACCGTCATCGTCGGCTCCCCGAACAGCGGCGGAACCCGTTGACCACGAGATACAACAGCGGCCCCACGGACACAAAAACCGCCGTTATCAACCAATACGGCAGCACCGACGCCAGTGACTTTCCTCTGGCCCGCGCATCCCGGTACATCCACACGCACGCCATCACTGCCATCAGGTACAGGTCAATCACCACCTGGGCAGTGTCCGGCCTCGCCATCAATTCACGCCCGAACGCCATGAGCGACTGCTCGGCCATCAGCATCGTGATCACGGTGTACAGGGCAAACGCCAACAACCCGACAAGGGCGATCCAGGGTCTGTGCATGCTCTCCTCCTTGGAGACAACGGTTCGGGAAGCTGCACATTAGTGATAACGTCCGTCCCTTCTCAATGACCTCACAGGTCATCGACATCACCGACCCGCACGGCCAGAGTCAGCCCATGAGCAGCCCACCTTTCCCCCGCGCAAACCCCGACACCACCGCTGGCTCGCAACTGCGCGCGCTGCGTCGGCAAGCCCGATTGAGCCAGCTGGAACTGGCGCTGATCACCGGGGTTTCCCAGCGCCACTTGAGCTGTGTCGAGACCGGTCGCGCCAAGCCCAGCCCGGGCACGTTGCATAATCTGTTGATGGCCCTGGAGGCCCCGCTGGAGCAGTGCAACAACGTGTTCCTGGCCGCCGGCTTCGCCCCACGCTATGAGGCGACTCCGCTCGCGTCACCGTCGATGGAAGCCATTCGCGAGGCCATCAACCATGTGCTGCACGCGAACAATCCTGCACCGGCCATCGTGCTGGGCAGCCATTGGGAAGTGCTCGCCGCCAATGCCAGTACCCAGGTGCTGTTCGATCTGGTGGGGATCAAGCCGGAGGCGGCTGAGGGGCTGAATTTGCTGGTCACCCTGCTGCAGCCTGGCCGCCTGGGTGATCATCTGGTCAACGCCGAAGAAATCCGCACCGTCGCCTGGCAACGTGCATCCCGCGAGGCGTTGGGCAATCCGGAACTTGCCAGGATTCTGGACAGCCTGCCGGCCCCGCAGAGCCCCGGGGCCTTGGCCAATGAACTGCCGCCACTGGTGCTGACATGCCTCCACTCCCGGGAAGGTGAGTTGAACTTCATGTCGACCTTCACCACCTTCGGCATGCCGCAGGACATCACCGTGACGTCCCTGCGCATCGAGCATTTGATTCCGGCGGATGCACAGACGTGGCAGGTGATGACTGCGGCGTATGAACGGTCGAAATAGGCAATGCCTTGCCGGATCCGGCAACCCCTGACCACTCTCCTGTTCCCGCGCGCCCCGCAGCACAAGGCTTGCAGCACATGGCCTGACTCTTGCTGTGCTCCCGTTACCAACCAGGGAGCAGCATCATGATCGGAAGCACCAGCCTTATCGCACTGGCCCAGAAGAGCCTGACTCAGTCCATGGAAAACGGCACGCTTCGGGCCGGGAGGATTGAGGTCATCAACGCCACACCAGAGATCAAGGCCAAGCTGGAAGCCAGCTATCAGGAGCAAGTGCGCTCGACCGCGCAAACCGTTGCCACCGCCAGAGCCAATCCGTCGTGGGCGACCTTCGACGATAAAAACAATGCCGTCGAATTGCCTGATGTGCAGTCCCTCAGCAAAAGCGACGCCACTCACGTGGCCAACGGTCTGCAGTACCTGCTCGATATCGGGCGCCTGGACGGCAAGACCGTCACCGCGAAAAACGGCGACCAGTCGACGGACAACATCGCGGTGTACAAGGACTGGCTGCAGGCGCACATCGGCGTTGATGTGCAAGCCTGAAGCGGCTCACACCATCGGCACGGCAATCAGCAAAATCGCCCTGCCATGGGTCGCCGTCGCCGCCACCACGCCGTAGCGCAGGCGCACCAGCCCGCAGGCCAGCAGCAGGATAACGATGCGCACGCCCGGCACTGTTTTCGGCGTGAGGACAAACCACAGGCCAAACAGGATCAGCCCGGGAAGCAGATACACCCCATAGTGGACCAGTACCGCAAAGGCCTCGGCGATCACCCGGCGTCAGCCCTGTGCCACGGCGACCATGTCGATTTCCACCGCTGCGCCCTTGGGCAGTTGCAGCACGCCCACCGAGGTGCGTGTGTGGGCCCCAGCCGCGCCCAGAATCTCGTTCAGCAGGTCGGACGCGCCGTTGGCCACTTCGCTTTGCTGGTCAAAGTCCTCCGCGCTGCGTACGTACACATTGATCTTCAGGATCGCCTTGACCTGATCCAGCGAGCCCAGCGCCTGCTTGAGCAGCCCCAGGCAACGCAACGCGCTGACGCCCGCCGCAATCTGTGCGTCGGCCAGACTGAGGCTTTCACCGACCTTGCCCGGCAGCACGATGGCGTCGCCCACCCGCGGGATCTGGCCGCTGATGTAAACGTGATTGCCATCCCTTAACAGCGGCGTGTAGTTGCCGCCGATCTTGAACTCGTTGAGTTGATAACCCAGGCGCACCATGGCGGCCGCGTACTTTTGATCCGGTGTCATGTGTGGTTGTCCTTGTTGGCTGTTGCGGCGCTGGCATTCATCCACCGCATCGCCCAGGGTCTTGGGGATATGGGTGTTCCGGCCACAGCATAGCCATGTGCCATTTGCTCTGGAAGTACTGCCGAGCATTTCATCAGTGATACGACAACCAACAGTATTCGATAGCGCCTATATACGGGCCCACGAGAAATTTCACTTTCCTTGACGACCTGAAATACGGCATGGTTGTACGACGACTACAAAATCTCTCCTGTGTCGTACCAGTACCCCACAACAACAAGGAAACACCCATGCAAAACGTCAAGGTTCTGATTGGTTTTCTGTGCCTGTTCAGCGGCTACGCGGCCGCCGCCCCTGCTGCGAGTGACAAGGATGTAGCCGCTGCGGTCGATCACCTGACCCAGGCCATGCTGCACAAGGACATCCCGCAACTGCAGGCCCTCACTGCGAACAACCTCACCTACGGCCACTCCAGCGGCAAGACCCAGAACAAGCAGGAATTTATCGCGGACATTGAAACCGGCAGAAGCGGTTTCAAGACCCTGGAAATGCAGAAACAGACCATCACCCTGAATGGCGACACCGCCCTGGTGCGCAACCACTTTTCCGCCCAGGCGGTGAACAGTGGCGTTGAGGTGCCTACCGAAATTGAGAACTTCCAGGTCTGGCAGAAACAGAAAGGCAAGTGGCTGCTGATTGGGCGCCAGGCCTACAAGTTCTGATAACAGCCGGATGCTTTCCTGTGAGGAAGGAGCTTGCTGTGGTGAGGGGGCTTGCTGTGGCGAGGGAGCTTGCTCCCGCTGGAGTGCGCAGCGCTCCCAAGGTTTTGGGGCCGCTACGCAGCCCAGCGGGAGCAAGCTCCCTCGCCACAGGGGCTCCCGGGCCACACTCAAAAAGGGGTAGGATCGCGCTTTAACCAGACGCCGAGCCTGAACATGGACTTTCACTCCCTACTCGCCTACACCCTCGTCGCCGCCATTGCCATCGCCAGCCCGGGCCCGGCGATCCTGATGGCGCTGAACAACAGCCTGGCCTATGGCGCACGCTCAACGCTGTGGTCATCGCTGGGTAATGTCAGCGGCGTGTTCTGCGTATCCGCCGCGGCGATGCTGGGGCTGGGTGCGTTGATCCTCAGCTCCGAATGGGTGTTCAACGGGGTAAAAATCCTCGGTGCCGGCTACCTGTTTTATCTGGGTGCCAAAAGCCTGTTCAAGAAGACCCCATTGCTGGCCGCCAACTCCCAGGCACCGACGCGGGTCAACGCCCCTTCGCCCTGGAAACTCTACAAGCTGGCGTTCCTGACCGCCGTCACCAACCCCAAGGCCGTGTTGTTTTTTACCGCACTGTTCCCGCAGTTCATCAACCAGCACGGCGCACTGCTCCCACAATTCATGGTGCTGACCCTGATTTTCATGGCGCTGTCGGCATTGTCGCTGACCCTGTACGCCCTGCTCGCCGCACAGGCCAAAGGCTTGCTTGCGCGGCCAACATTTTCCAAGTGGGTGGACCGGGTAGTGGGCTCGACCTTTATCGCGTTCGGCACACTGCTGCTGACGATGCGTCGGCAAACGGCCTAGTACGCCTCCACCGCCCAGCGCACTTTCACCAGCGCCTCGCGCAGCACCTGCAGATCCACCGACCCCAGCGCCACGCGCAAGGCATGGGGCACGTGGGCCGAGACGGCAAACGGCTCGGCGGTGGACACCGAGATATTTTCCCGCGCCAGCGCCATGGTGATCTGGTCGGCGCGGGCGTCTTCCGGCAAGGGCAGCCACAAGAAATACGAGGACGGATGGCGGATCACATTGAGCCCCGCCAACACCTCATCGGCCACCGCCTGGCGCGCCCGGGCATCCTCGCGTTTTTGCGCTTCCAGTTGCTGCACGGTGCCGTCGTCGAGCCACGCAGCCGCGACGGCAGTCATCACTCCAGGGGTGTTCCAAGTGGTGGCCATGACCGTACGTTCCAGCGCCGCCATCCACGGCTGGGGCGCGGCAACAAAACCCACCCGCAGCCCGGTGGCGACACTCTTGGACAGCCCCGACACATACACCGTGCGCTCCGGCGCCAGTTCAGCCAAGGGTGGCGGCGCGTCCTCGGCTAGAAACGCGTAGGCGGCGTCCTCGATCAGGGTCAAATCATGCCGGCGGGCAATCGCCACCAGGTGCTCGCGCTGCTCCATGCTCATCACCCAACCCAACGGGTTATGCAAGGTCGGCATGCTGTACACCGCACGTACCGGGCGCCGCGCACAGAGTTTTTCGAGGAAGATCAGGTCCGGCCCGGTCGCAGTTACCGGGATCGCGACGATTTCCAGGTGCAGTGTCTCGGCCAGTACCTTGAACCCGGAATAGGTCAGCGCATCCACCGCCACCACATCGCCGGGCTTCAACAGCGACATCATGGTCACCGCCAGCCCGTGCTGGGCCCCGCTGACAATCAGCACCTGCTCGGCTTGCACCGTCAGGCCACGGCTCGCCAGATGCCGCGCCACCGCCGCCCGCTCATGCAGGCGGCCGGCATGAGGCTGATAGCGCAGTAGTGCGGCCAGGTCGCCGGAGAGCGCCAATTGGCGCAACGCCGTGCGCAGCAGGTCAGTCTGGCCCGGCAGCGACGGGTAATTGAAGTTGAGGTCGATCATGCCCGCGGCCACCGCGATCTGACCGACGCCCTGCCCCGGCGACAACGCGATTTCCCGCACAAAGGTCCCGCGCCCGGTCTCGCCACTGACCAGGCCCATGGCTTCCAGCTCGGTGTACACCCGGCTGGCCGTGACCAGCGCCAGGCCGTGGCTGGCGGCCAACTGGCGGTGGGTCGGCAAACGGGTGCCCGCCGCCAGTGTGCCGGAGCGGATATCCCGCGCGAACGTATCCACCAGGGTCTTGTAGCGGGCGCGAGGCATAGGCGATGTATCCATGACAATTCTTTGATTGTCTTAAGGGTGAATCATAGGATGCGAAGGACGCAACTTATCCTTTCATCGAGCCCTACGCCCATGGAACGCACCACCCACCTCAACACCCGGGAACACAACGCCAGCGGCTGGATCAATGGCTTTATCGGCGTGGTGATCTTCAGCGGTTCACTGCCCGCCACGCGCCTGGCGGTGCTGGAATTTGATCCGGTGTTCCTGACCGTCGCCCGCGCCACCATCGCCGCCCTGCTCGGCCTGTGCCTGCTGTGGCTGTTCAAGGAAAAGCGCCCGGCCCGCCACCAGTTACTGCCCCTGGCAATCGTCGCGCTGGGCGTTGTGATCGGCTTCCCGCTGCTCACCGCATTGGCCTTGCAGTACGTCACCAGCGCCCACTCCATCGTGTTTGTCGGCCTGCTGCCGTTGGCCACTGCGGTGTTCGGCGTGTTGCGTGGCGGCGAGCGGCCCAAGCCGGTGTTCTGGCTGTTCTCGATCCTCGGCAGCCTGCTGGTGGTGGGCTACGCCGTGTCCCAAGGACTGAGCGCCGCGCCACTCGGGGATGTGCTGATGCTGCTCGCGATTGTGGTGTGCGGCCTGGGTTATGCCGAAGGCGCCAAACTCTCGCGCACCCTGGGCGGCTGGCAGGTGATCTGCTGGGCACTGGTGATCTCGCTGCCGATCGTCGCGCCACTGACGGCGATTTTCGCCCCGCAGTCTTTCACCGGCATCAGCCTGCCCGCCTGGCTCTGCCTGGCCTATGTGTCGCTGTTCAGCATGCTGATCGGGTTTGTGTTCTGGTATCGCGGGCTGGCCCAGGGCGGCATCGCCGCCGTGGGGCAGTTGCAGTTGCTGCAACCGTTCTTTGGCCTGGCACTGGCGGCCACGCTGCTGCGTGAACAGGTGAGCCTGGGCATGCTGGTGGTGACGGTCGCGGTGATTGCCTGTGTGGCGGGCGCGAAAAAGTTTGCGCGCTAGGCGGTCTTCCTCAACATCAGCAACGCGATAAACAGTCCACCGGCCACGCCGACACTGATCATCAAGCCATGAGGGCTGACGTAAGACACCGTCGCCCCCGTGGCAATCGGCCCGAGCACGCTGCCCAGGGTGTAGAACAGCGCAATCGCAGTCATCGCGGTAGACACCTGATGCTCGGCCACCCGGTCTCCCGCCTCGATCACCGCCAGGGTGTTCATGCCGCCAATCGCGCCGCCCCACACAAACACGATCAGCGTCGACAACCACGGCAGCGATTGGCTGAAGGGAATCGCCAGGGTGCCCAGCAGCACCACCAGGCCGCAGACCAACTGGCCGGTCTTGTACGAGCTTCTGTCCGCCATCCAGCCGATGGGCAGTTGCAGCACGGTACCGCCGATGCCGAATACCGAGATCAGCAACGTCGCCGCCGTCAGCACATAGCCCGTCGAGAGACTGTAGGCACCGAGGAAGGACACCGATGAGGTCTCCGAGAACCCGGCGATAAACGCGCCGCACAACGCCACCGGGATCACGCTGAACAGTTTGCCGTGGCGTTTCTCCGCCGGTGTTTTCGGCCGCGAATCGTGCCCTTTCAAGCTCAACGCAAGGCCACCGGACAGCAGCACGATGGCCGCACAGGCGTAATAGGGAATCGCACTGTCGACCCCGAACACCACCAGGAGCAAGGGCCCGACGGCAATTCCCAGGCCCATCAGGGTTTCGTGCACGCCAATGGCCCGGCCGCGTTCGCTGTCGGTGGCCACGGAGACGATCCAGGTATCACAAGCGATCCAGCGCAGGATCAAGCCAATGCCCAGCACAAAGTTCAACGTGAACAGCAGCGCCAGTTCACTGGTCAGCGTCATGCCGATCAGCCCCAGCACAGTCAGGACCACACTGAGCAGATTGGCCCTGACCAACCCCAGGTGCCCCAACAACCGTGGCACGACCTTGTACAGCAGCAGGATCGCGATCCACGAGGCGCTGACGATCACCCCGATTTTCGCCGCGTCCACGCCCTTCTGTTCCAGGGACAACGACAGCAACGGCGTGATGGTGCCGATTTGCACAATCTGGGACAGCACCGACAGGGTGTTGATGCGGGTCAGGGCCAGCCAGCGTTGTTTGTCGCTGTAAGCAATATCGTCCATGACGTTACCGGGGGGTTATTCAGAGTCGCCAGAGTCTCAGCTCTCAGCGTTCAGGCGCAACCATCTTGAACTTGATGAGGATCTCGTTCGACACCACGCTGTCAGCCCACTCGCCCGCGCCGATCTTGAAGTCGTCGCGCTTGAGCACGAATTCGCCGTCGAACACGCCAATGCCGCTTTGCTCCTTCAGGGCCACCTTGACCTCCACCGGCCTGGTCTGGCCCTTGAGGGTCAGGTTGCCGCTGAACAGGTAGCGGTTGTCGCCCAGGTCGGTGATATGGGTGGAGGTAAAGGTGCCCACCGGGTAGGTGGTCATGTCGAACCAGCCGGGCTTGGGCAGTTCGGTGTTGGCGTCGTCGCTGCCGGCATTGATGCTCGGCAGTTGGATGGTCAGCACGGTGCTGGCGGCAGCGGGGTTTTGCGTATCGAAACGCAGAGTGGCCGAATACGTGCCGAAGGTGCCGTACACCTGCTGGCCCATCTGGTCATAGGTGAAGCTGATGGTGCTCGCCGCCGGGTTGACGTCGGTGTATTCCACGGCATACGCGCTGGACAAGGTGCCGAGGGTAAGGAAGGCGGCTAGCAATCGACGTTTCATGGGGTACTCAACTGGAAATGAACACGCTGTGCAGTAGTAACAGCGTAGGTGCTGGATTTATTCCCGCGCCTGGCATTAGGCTCGTGCCCCGACGGAACTCAAACAACAAGGAGCCACGATGCCCGCGCTTTCCCTGCAAGACACCACCGCCCCCGAAGGCGTCTGTTACGGTTGCGGCAGCAGCAACCCCCACGGCCTGCACATCAAGAGTCGCTGGGACGCCGACGGCATCCACGTGATCGCCGAGCACCAGCCCGACGCCCAATACTGCGGCTGGCCAGACCTGGTCTACGGCGGGTTGATCGCGATGCTGGTGGACTGCCATTCGAACTGGACCGCCATGGCCTATCACTACCAGGCCGAACAGCGTGAACCGGGGACCCTGCCGCGTATCGACTGCGTCACCGGTAACCTGGGCATAAAATTTATCAAGCCCACGCCGATGGGCGTGCCGCTGACCTTGCGCGCGAAAGTCAAGGGTGAGGTCGGCCGCAAGACCCGCGTGGTGTGCGAGGTGTACGCCGATGGCGTGCTGACGGCAATTGGCGACTCGGTGTTCGTGCGGGTCGACACCGGGCGATTGGCCGCCGCGGCCCATGGCCGGGAAGCCTGATACTGGTCTACATTCAGTCCCACCGCTAATCGAGGACGCCACCGATGACTCGTTTGACCGCCAAAGACTTCGCCCCTGAACTGCTGGAGCTTTACGACGGCTACGCCCACGGCAAGATCAACCGCCGGGAATTTCTCGACCGCGCGGCGCTGTTCACCTTTGGCGGGCTGACGGCGTCGGCCCTGCTCGCCGCCCTGAGCCCCAACTATGCCTTGGCCGAGCAGGTAAAATTCACCGACCCGGAGATCGTCGCCGACTACATCACCTACCCGTCACCCAAGGGCAACGGTACCGTCCGGGGCTACCTGGTGCGCCCGGCCAAGGCCACCGGCAAGGTGCCAGCGGTGGTGGTGGTGCACGAGAACCGTGGGCTGAACCCGTATATCGAAGACGTCGCCCGCCGGCTGGCCAAGGCCGGGTTTATCGCCCTGGCGCCGGACGGCTTGACCTCGGTGGGTGGCTATCCCGGCAACGATGAGAAAGGCGTGGAACTGCAGCAGAAAGTCGACCCCGAGAAGCTGATGAACGACTTCTTCGCCGCCATCGAATGGCTGATGCACCACGACGCCAGCACCGGCAAGGTGGGGATCACCGGGTTCTGCTACGGCGGCGGCGTGACCAATGCGGCAGCGGTGGCGTATCCGGAACTGGGCGCGGCGGTGTCGTTTTACGGGCGCCAGCCGCAAGACAAGGACGTGCCACGGATCAAGGCGCCGATCATGCTGCATTACGGTGAACTGGATACGCGAATCAACGAGGGCTGGCCGGCGTATGAGAAGGCGTTGAAGGCCGCGGGTACGACGTATGAGGCGTTTATCTACAAGGGCGCCAATCATGGGTTCCACAATGATTCGACGCCGAGGTATGACGAGGCGGCGGCGAATCTGGCGTGGGAGCGGACGTTGGGTTGGTTCAAGAAATACCTGGCCTGAAACCGATCATGTAGGAGCTGGCTTGCCTGCGATGGCATCACCTCGGTGTGTCAGATGCACCGCGGTGATGCCATCGCAGGCAAGCCAGCTCCTACAGTGATTCAGGTGTTTCCCGGGTCAGTGCTCCAGCGCATACCGCCGGCAATGATTCAAATACCCTTCCTCGTGGCTCCCCACCAACTGCACCACGCTGGTCCACAGCCACGAAGGCGCATCCAGCCGCTTCGAGCGGTTCTCCTGCAACATCGCCATCCAGTCCTTGCGCGTATCCCGGTCCATCTGCCGTGCATGCGCGACGCCGACCACCCGCGCCAGGTACCCGGCCGCGTGCATCGCATCTATTTCGCTGAGTTCATCCAGTTCCAGTTTCATGTCCTGGGGCAGCAATTCACGGATGAAAAACCCGTGGTCCAGAAACCGCGTCGCCAGCATCCGTTCTCCCAACGCCGGTGACAAATGCCGTGCGCCCTCCACTACTCGCCGGCCGTTATCCCGAGGCATCTTCGCCCGGGCCGCACGCGGCGCCGCAGCGCCAACCGCTTCCTTGATATCGATCAGGCAATACTCCTGATCAGCCCCATCCCCTACCCCCAACAACACCGCATACCGCAATAACCCAAGGGAGCTGCAACCCTTGACCCAATACGCCGAGTCCAGCAACTCAACCTGGTCATCGTTGGACCGGCCTTTAAGGGAGGTGACCAGCCGGTGGATTTCATCCGAGGCGCACAACGTCTCCAGGGCTGACTTTTCCGCCCGGGACAACGACCAGAAATGTTTGCCCAATGGAATCGTCGGTCGAGTGCTTTCGATACGTTCCCGGGCCAGATTTTTCCAGGTGCGCTCCACCGCACTGCGCATCCCGGCCTTGACCTGGGACGGGCGCGGCGGTGCTTCGTCGGGCTTGTCCTTAAACGCCTGGGCGTACCCCACCATCATCTCTTCGAGCATGCGGGCGGTGGTCACCCCCGGCAAATCCGAACCCCGGGCAGCAGTGGCCAAAGACAACGCCAGGCGCACCAGGTCATGGGCCGGGTTACCGATCACCGCCTGGTCAAGGTCACGGATATGCATGTCGATCCGGCCCTTGGTGTCGCCCGTGGGCCCGAGGTTGCCGGCGTGGCAGTCGCCACAGATCCAGATCGCCGGCCCGTGAGGCAAGCGCCGGCCGTGCTGGCTGTGCAGCCACTCATAAAACTGAACCGTACTGCCCCGCACATAAGCGTGGGCGGAGCGCGCCATCTTCAAGTTGCGCAGTTGCGTGAGGTGGGGCATTCGCGAAGAGGGACGCGGCGTTTTCATAGAGGCACTCGTCATGGGGCTACGGTAGAGGCTTGCCCGCGACAAATGTTTCATTTTGTTTCAAGAAGCTCTATTAACGGAGCGCCTGATTAATAAGCCACACCAAATAATCCCACTGCAATCGGTCTTTCTATTCCTCCCGCCCCCGGGACTAGCATCGGGGCAACTCGATGCAGCGAGTCACAACCCTAACTGCACACATCCCCAAACACTGCCGCCCTAACAAAAGAGATAAAGCAGATGAATGAAGTGATGAACACCGCACCCGCCAAGATCAACCTGGTCAAGGCCCGAGGCTCGCTGGTATGGGACGACCAGGGCAAGGAATACATCGACTGTACCGCCCAGGCCTGGTCAAACAATTTGGGGGCGAATGACCCGCGGGTGGTGGAAGCCGCCGTCGCGCAATTGCGCGAAATGACCCACATCCGCCCCAACTTCGGTTCGCCCGCCCACACCCGGCTGGTGAAGAAGCTACGAGAAGTCTCCCCCGGCGCCCTCAACCAGATGGGTTTCGCCCTGCATGGCAGCCTCGCCGGTGAAATGGCAATGAAACTGGCCTTCAAGAACCGCCCCGGCGCGCAAAACCTGCTGGTGCTGCAAGACGGTTACCACGGCCGCTCCCTCGCCACCCTCGGCGCCAGTTGGCCCCATCCGAACAACCCGTTTTTGCCGATTCAACCGCGCTTCACCCGTGTGCCCCATCCCAACCCCTACCGCACTCGCCTGGGCATGGACCCGGAAACCGAGTCGCAGCTGTGCCTCGGCCTGCTGGAAGAAACCATCCTCAAGGGCGTCGACGGTGGCGTGGCGGCGGTGATGATGGAACCGATCCAGGGCAATGGCGGGCACATCGAATTCCCGCGCTCCTACTACAAGGGCGTACGCGAGATCTGCGACCGCCTCGGTGTACTGCTGATTTTTGACGAGGTCCAAACCGGCTTCGGCCGCATGGGTACGATGTTTGCTGCGGACTATTACGACGTGCTGCCCGACATCATCGTATTCGGCAAGGGCGTCGGCGGTGGCTTCCCCCTGGCCGGGATCCTGGCCGATGACAAGCTCAAGTGGTTCGACGAAGGCGAAGAAGCCCTGACCTTCGGCCACTTCCCGGTCTCGCTGGCCGCCGGCTACGCCACGGTGGAAGCCATCGTCGCCGACAACCTCTGCGAAAAAGCGCGGGACTCCGGCGACTACATCACCGCCCGCCTCAAGGACATGCAAACCCGCCACCCGTTGATTGGCGACGTGCGCTGCCCAGGGCTGATGGCTTCCATTGAGCTGGTCAAGGACCGCACCACCAAGGAGCCGGCCTGCCGGGAATCCCAGGAGGTGTATCGCCTTGGAGTGGAGCGCGGCGTATTGTTTGGCGAAAGCCGTTACGCAGGGCTCGGCAACCTGATCAAGGTCAAGCCGCCGCTGGATATCGAACGCCCGTTGCTGGCCAAGGCCCTCGACGTGCTGGACGAGGTGATCGGCATCATCGAGGAGCAACGGCCATGAGCACATTTGTCGAAAACACCGTGACCGCCCCGCCGAATGCCCAGGCACCGTTGTCCAGCGACGACGCCGACCTCGCGAGCCTCGGCTACGAGCAAAAGATGCACCGCACCATGAGTTCGTTTACTTCGTTTGCCCTGGCCTTTTCCATGGTCTCGATCAACACCGGGGTGGTCACGCTGTTCGCCGACCCGTTCAACCGGGTCGGCGGTATCGGCATTCTCCTGTGGCTGCTGGTGATCCCGCTGGTGTGCTGCATCGTCATGGTCTACTGCCACCTGGCCGGGCGCATTCCGCTTACCGGCTACGCCTACCAATGGTCCAGCCGGCTGGCGGGCAATCACTTCGGCTGGTTTACCGGCTGGGTCGCGTTCACCTCGTTTGTGGCGGGAACTGCAGCCACCTCGGCGGCCATCGGCACGGTGTTCGCACCGGAGATCTGGGCCAACCCGACACAGGGCCAGATCCAGGGCCTGAGCATCGGCGCGACCCTGGTGGTGGGCCTGCTGAACATCTGCGGGATACGCCTGGCCACACGCATCAACGACATCGGCGCAATCATCGAAATCATCGGCACCGTGCTGCTGGCGATTGCGTTGTTCTTCGGGGTGTTTTTTTTCTTCGAGCACACTCAGGGCGTGGCGATCCTGACCTCGGCGCAGCCGGTGAGCGGCGCCGGCATCAGCTTTACCACCCTCGCCCTCGCCACCCTGCTGCCGGTCTCGGTGCTGCTGGGTTGGGAAGGCGCCGCCGACCTGTCGGAGGAAACCAAAGACCCACGCCGCGCCGCACCCCGGGCGATGATTCGCGCGGTGCTGGTGTCCAGCGTATTGGGCTTCGTGGTGTTCGCCTTGCTGAGCATTGCGATCCCGGGCTCGGTCAGCGAGTTGCTCAGTCACAGCGAAAACCCGGTGATCAATATCGTGCGCCTGCAACTGGGCAACGCCGCCGGCATGGGCATGATCGTGATCGCGTTTGCCTCGATCCTCGCCTGCCTGATCGCCAATATGGCCGTGGCCACGCGCATGACCTTCGCCCTGTCCCGGGACAACATGCTGCCGGGCTCCAACGTGCTGGCGAAGATCAACCCGCACTTCGGTACGCCGGTCGCTGCGATTGTGCTGATCACCGCCATCGCCGTACTGCTGAACCTGGCGAGCGGCGGGTTTGTCACCGCGATCTACTCGATGGTCGGCCTGACCTACTACTGCACCTACCTGCTGACGTTGATTGCCGCGTACCTGGCCTATAAAAACGGCAGGATGCCCGGGGCGCCCGACGGTGTATTCAGCCTGGGCCGCTGGTTGTTGCCCATGATCATCCTCGGCGGCCTGTGGGCCATCGCGGTGATCCTGACCCTGAGCGTGCCGGAAGAAAGCCACACCGGCGCCGTCACCACCGGGGTTACACTCGGCGTCGGTGTGCTGTGGTGGTGGTTCTCGCTGCGCACGCGCCTTAACAATGGCACCGCCGGGCCGAGCAGCAAATTGCTCGATCACTAGTCGCTGATTGCAGCCAAACAACAAAACCCCGAACGCCGGGGTTTTGTCTTGTCACCCACAAGGAGCTTCCCGATGTTTGAACAGGCCAGCTGGCTCAATCAACCCCGGCACTGGAGCCGAGAAGGCGAACGCCTCAAGGTCCGCACCGATGCCAGCACCGATTTCTGGCGCGAAACCCATTATGGTTTTGTGCGCGACAACGGGCATTTCCTGTTTGTCGAAACCGACGGCGACTTTACCGCCCAGGTCAAAATCCACAGCGAATTTACCCACCTGTATGACCAGGCCGGCCTGATGGTGCGGGTCGATGAAGCGCATTGGGTGAAGATCGGCGCAGAGCTGTCCGACGGCGTGACGCTGCTGAGCAGTGTGTTGACCAATAGCGTGTCGGACTGGGCCACCGGTGTGTTCCCGGGGGACCCCGAAGCGTTCTGGATTCGCGTCACGGTGGCCAAGGGCGTACTGCGCGTGCAGGTGTCGGTAGACGGCGTGAGCTGGCCGTTGGTGCGTCTGGCGCCGTTCCCCGTGGCCGCGTCCTATCAGGTCGGGCCTTACTGCTGCACACCGGAACGTGGCGGGCTGGAGGTGGAGTTTTCCGAACTGCAGGTCAGTGCGCCCAATGGCAAATCCCTGCACGACCTGTCCTGACTAACGCCGGCTGCTCGCCACTTCCATCGCCAGCTCGGCAAAATTGCGCGCCGCCACACTCGGGTGTGGCGGCAAGGCCACAGCCACTTCACACATCGGCATATCGCTGATCACCGGGAATGCCAGGCCAGGGCGTGCATAGAAGCGTGCAGTGGACAGCGCGGTGATGCTGATCCCGCGCTCGGACGCTACTGCCTGCAACTCGGTTTCCACCGTCGAGGCTTCATGGACGATCCGTGCCGGCTGACCGTCGCGGTAAGCGTCGGCGGTCCAGAAACTGCGCCACACGCCGGCTCCCGGTGCGGCAATGATCGGCTCCTGCAGTACATCGTAGATGCTCACGCTGCTCTGCCCGGCCAACCGGTGGCTGGACGCCAGGCACGCCACGCACGGTTCGGTCACCAGGGTGTGCAACTCGATATCGGCCAGTCCCAGTGGCGGGCGCAGCACCGAGACGTCCATGCCTTCATCGATCCCGGCATGGGGCGAGCCGAAGTCATACTCGCGCACCACCAGCTCGATCTCCGGGTAGCGCCTGGCAAACACACTGAGGATCTGGGGCATCAGGTCCACGCCGGCGCCAATCAGGAAACCGATATTCAACGAGCCGCGCACCCCGCGTGCATGCTCCTGGGCGGTGCGCACCAGACGGGTCACGCCATTGACGATTTCCCGGGCCTCTACCAGCAATGCCTGGCCGGCTTCGGTCAGCGTCACGTTGCGGGTATTGCGCAGGAACAGCTGCACATCCAGCAGCGCTTCAAACTGGCGGATGGTCTGGGACAGCGCCGGTTGCGAGACATGCAGGCGAGTTGCCGCGCGCACAAAGCTGAGCTCCTCGGCGACTACCACGAAGGCCTTGAGTTGACGGATGTCCACGCCGGAAGTTTGCATCAGGGCTCCTTATGAGAACGATCATTTACACCGGTGCTGCCACTTCGCGCAACCAAGCCTTGAATGCCGCCATCGCCGGTGTCTCGGCCCGCGACTGCAACCGGGTCAGCCAATAGCTGCCGGTGGTGATGCCCACCTCGAACGGCTGGCGAATCACATCCGTCGCCAGTTGCCGGCTGAACATCATCGCCGGGGCCAACGCCACACCTGCACCTTGCAGCGCGGCTTCCATCATTGCCAGGGACGAGTCAAACACAATGCTGCGCGGCACCAGCGTGTCAGCCGGCAGCCCGGCGGCCTGGAACCACTGGGTCCATTCATCAGCGCGGTAAGAACGCAGCAATGTGTGTTTCAACAGGTCTGCCGGGGCCTGCAATTGACGGGCAATCTGTGGCACGCACAGCACCGTCAGCGGCGCTTCCAGCAACTGGCACGCCTCGGTGCCGTGCCACGCGCCCGCGCCAAAGCGGATCGCGTAATCCAGGCCTTCAGCAGCCACGTCAACGCGGTTGTTGTTGGTGGACAGCCGCAAGTCGATAAACGGGTAGCGCGCCTGGAAATCCGCAAGCCTGGGCAACAACCAACCCACGGCAAAGGTGCCCACCGCGCCCACCGTCAACACTTCGCGGTAATGCCCGGCTTCAAACTGGCCTAAGGTTTGAGCAATCCGGTCAAAGGATTCCCGCAGCACCGGCAGCAAGGTTTCGCCTTCGCTGGTGAGCATCAGGCCGCGGGGCAAGCGTTTGAACAGCGTGACATTGAGCTGGGCCTCCAGGCTTTTCACCTGGTGACTGACCGCCGCCTGGGTGACGCACAACTCGATGGCCGCCCGGGTAAAACTCAAATGCCGCGCGGAGGCTTCGAAGGCCCGCAGCGCGTTGAGGGGCAAATGGGAGCGGAGCATGGCTTGACCTTAAATTTTCTAATGGCTGCTGCGAGATATCATCGTTTGTCGAAGTCGTACAATCTGCCTAAATTTGCGGCGCCCGCGCAGGTATTGGTCATCAACACATCACTTTATGGAAGCCGGATCATCATGCACGAACGTTCTTCAACAGCAGCAAGAGTCAGCATACTCGCCTTATTGCTCGGCGCGGGCAACTGCATGGCGGCCACAGACCTGCGCCAGGTCGTGGACAGCACCATCGAACCCCTGATGCAGCAGCAGGATATTGCCGGCCTGTCGGTCGCGGTGATTCAGGACGGCAAGGCGCAATACTTTAACTACGGCGTCGCCAACAAGGACGGCAAACAACCGGTCACCGAAAACACCCTGTTTGAAATCGGCTCGGTGAGCAAGACCTTCACCGCCACCCTCGCCGGCTACGCGCTGGCCAACGGCAAGCTGAAACTCTCGGACCCGGCCAGCCAGTACCTGCCGGCGCTGCGGGGCGACACGTTTGACCACATCAGCCTGCTCAATCTCGGCACCTACACCGCCGGTGGCTTGCCGCTGCAATTCCCGGATGAGTCCGATAACGCCAGCAAGATGATCAGCTACTACCAGCACTGGAAACCGGATTTCGCCCCCGGCACCCAACGCCTGTATTCCAACCCGAGCATCGGCCTGTTCGGCCACCTCGCCGCCCAAAGCCTGGGCCAGCCGTTTGACCGGCTGATGGAGCACACCCTGCTGCCGAAACTCGGCCTCAAGCACACCTTCATCACCGTGCCCAAGGCGCAGATGAACCTGTACGCCCAGGGTTACGACAAGGCCGGCAAACCGGTGCGTGTCGGTCCTGGCGCCCTGGACGCCGAGGCCTACGGCATCAAGACCAGCACCTCGGACCTGATTCAGTACGTTGAAGTGAACATGCACCCGGCGAAGCTGGAAAAGCCGCTGCAACAGGCAATTGCCGCGACCCACACCGGCTATTACACGGTTGATGGCATGACCCAGGGCCTCGGCTGGGAGATGTACCCCTACCCGATCACGCTGGACGCCCTGACTGCAGGCAACTCGGCGCAAATGGCCTTCCAGCCCCACAAGGTCAGCTGGTTGACACCACCGCAAGCGCCCCATGCCGACACGCTGGTAAACAAGACTGGCGCCACCGGTGGCTTTGGCGCCTACGTGGCGTACGTGCCGAGCAAAGGCCTGGGGGTGGTGATCCTGGCGAACAAGAACTACCCGAACGCCGAACGGGTGAAAGCGGCCCATGCCATTTTGAGTGCGATGGATAAATAAGCAAAAAAATGGGAGCCCAAGGCTCCCATTTTGTTTTCGGTGTGGCTTACATCCCCAGCCAGTGCGGCAAGGCCAGCGAGATGAACGGCAGGTAGGTGACCATGATCAGGAACACCAGCAGGATCATCAGCCACGGCAATGCCGCGCGGATGGTCTGCCCCAGGGTCAGCCCGGTCACTGCAGAGGTCACAAACAGGTTCAACCCCACCGGTGGATGCACCAGGCCAATCTCCATGTTGACCACCATCACGATCCCCAGGTGAATCGGGTCGATCCCCAGTTTCATCGCGATCGGGAAGAAGATCGGCGCCAGGATCAACACGATCGCCGACGGCTCCATAAAGCTGCCCGCCACCAGCAGCACCACGTTGACCATGATCAGGAAGCCAATCGGCGTCAGGCCTTCAGAGATCACCCACGCGGTGATTTCCTGGGGGATTTGTTCAGTGGTCAGCACGTGGGCAAAGAGCATGGCGTTGGCGATGATAAACATCAGCATGATCGCCAGGCGCCCGGACTCCAGCAGGACTTTGGGGCAGTCCTTGATCTTCATGTCCTTGTAGACAAACAGCGCGACAAACGCCGAATACACCGCCGCCACCGCCGCCGCTTCAGTCGGCGTAAACATGCCGCTGTAGATGCCGCCCAGGATGATCACCAACAGCAGCAAACCCCAGAATGCCCGGCGGGCGCAGGTCAGCCACTCGCGGAAGGTCGCCCGAGGCTGAGCCGGCAGCTTCTTGATGCGCGCAACGATGTAGATCGCGACCATCAGCATCAAGCCCAGCAGCAGGCCCGGAATCACCCCGGCCATGAACAGCTTGCCTACCGATGTTTCGGTGGCCGCCGAATACACCACCATCACAATCGACGGCGGAATCAGGATGCCCAGGGTACCGGCGTTGCAGATGATCCCGGCGCCGAATTCCTTCGGGTAGCCCGAGCGCACCATGCCCGCCACGGCAATCGACCCCACCGCGGCCACCGTCGCAGGCGATGAACCCGACAGCGCGGCAAACAGCATGCAGGCCAACACGGCGGCAATCGCCAGGCCGCCCCGGATGTGCCCGACGCAGGCGTTGGCAAAGTCGATCAGCCGTTGCGCCACGCCGCCGGTGGTCATGAACGCACCCGACAGCAGGAAGAACGGAATCGCCAGGAAGGTGTAGGCGTCCGAGGTTTCAAACAGCTTGATCGCCAGCGAACTCACCGAGTCCGGGCTGAACATCAGGATCGACACCGCGCCCGACAAACCCAGGGAAATCGCGATGGGCACGCCGAGGAACATGAACACGAACAGCAGCAAAAACAGACACAGAACGGCCATCAGTGACGCTCCTCATGGCTGCCGGCCAACTTGCTGGCTTCACCGGCTTCGTCGGCCAGGCCCAGCCCGGTTTGGCGGTGAGTGAAGATGCGGTAGAAGATTTCGAGGTAGCGGATGAACACCAGCGCAAAGCCAATCGGCACGATCACCACAATGTCGCTGACATCGATGCCGAACTTGTCGAGGTCTTCGGCGCCGATGTGCGCGGTCGTCACCGCCGTCAGCCACTTGTAGCTGGCGACCATGAACAGCCCGGCGTAGGCCAGGCAGCACAGGCAGGCCAGCATGCCCAGCACGCGCTGCACCCGGCGTGGCGTCAGCTTGACCAGCGCATCCACCCCCAGGTGGCCGGCGGTACGTACGCCGTAGGAGATACCGAAGAAAATCAGCCAGCCGAACATGGCCTTGGTCAGCGCTACGCTCCAGGTCATGTCCTGGGCCCAGCCCATGGTGTGGTCACCCAGGGCGTTAAAGAATCCGCTGCTCCACGCCCATTTATCGGCAAGGGAAAAGAACAGCGTGTAGATGTTGTTGAGCATGACGTAGACAAAAGTCACCAGGGTCATGGCGGCCAGCAGGATGGCGATAACGCCTTCCTCCAGATGCTCCCAGACGCGCCTTAGCGTTTGCATGGCAAAACCTCGCGAAACTGGACGGGGATATTCACGACAAGTCACTGACGAAACCGGATCAATGTGGGAGCTGGCTTGCCTGCGATGCGCGCGACTCGGTCTTTCAGGAACACCGAGGTGACGCCATCGCGGGCAAGCCCGCTCCCACAGGAGTCGGTTTTTTTCAGCAATCGATTACTGGTTCGACGCATCCGCCGCCTTGATCAGGTCGGCACCGATTTCACCTTCGAACTTCTGCCATACCGGGCGCATGGCTTCGCGCCAGAGCTGGCGTTGCTCAGGCGTCAGTTCGATGATTTCGCTGGTCTTGGCGTCGATGATCTTCTGCTTGGCCGACTGGTTCAGCGCTTCGGCCTGTTTGTTCACCTCGACGGTGACTTCCACCATGATCTGGTCCAGGGTGGTGCGCACGTCCGGCGGCAGGCCGTTCCAGAACTTGGCGTTGGTGATCACCATGTAGTCGATCAGGCCATGGTTGGACTCGGTGAAGTACTTCTGCACTTCGTTGACCTTCTGGCTTTCATAGTTCGACCAGGTGTTCTCGGTGCCATTGACGGTGCCGGTCTGCAAGCCCTGGTACACCTCGGCAAAGCTCATCTTGCGCGGGTTGGCGCGGATCGCCTTGAACTGTTCTTCGAGCACGCTGGAAGCCTGCACGCGGAACTTCAGGCCACGGGCATCCTTGGGTTCATGCAGGGCCTTGTTCGATGACAGTTGCTTGAGGCCGTTGTGCCAATAGGCCAGGCCGAGGATGTTCTTGTCTTGCATCGAGGTCAGCAGCGCCTTGCCCTGGGCGGCCTGGAAGCGGTCGACCGCCGCCAGGTCGTTGAACAGGAACGGCAGGTCGTAGATCTGTACTTGCTTGGTGTATTGCTCAAACTTGGCCAGGGACGGCGCCAGCATCTGCACGTCCCCCAGCAGCAGCGCCTCCATTTCCTTGCCGTCGCCGAACAGCGAGGAGTTGGGGTACACCTCGACTTTTACCCGGCCAGGCAGGCGTTCTTCAGCGAGCTTCTTGAACAGCAACGCGCCCTGGCCTTTCGGGGTGTTCTCAGCGACAACGTGGGCGAACTTGATCACGATGGGGTCGGCCGCCTGGGCCAGGCCCGCGGCAAACAAGGTGGCGGCGCAGAGCAGCGCCCGAGAAAGCTTGAGCATGGAAAATCACCTTCTTATTGTTGTGTGATGAGGGCAAGGTGCCTGATGTCACGCGTATAGAGAATTTCGAATTTTAGATACCTGCGTTCGGCGTGGACGAACGCCGACCTGGCTGACAACCGAGATCAACTGTAGGAGCTGGCTTGCCTGCGATGCAGGCACCTCGGTGCTTCAGACAAACCGAGTTGATCCCATCGCGGGCAAGCCCGGCTCCCACACAAGCCCGTTCCCACATGTTTACGGTTGTGCGGCCAATAATCTTTGGGCCCGCAACAACACCGGTGCGTCGACCATTTGCCCGTCCAGTTGATAGGCCCCTGCCCCATGGGCACCGGCTTCCACCACCCGTTTCGCCCACGCCAGATCCTCGGCGCTGGGGGCCAACGCCTGATGAATCACCGCCACCTGCTTGGGATGGATACACAGCGCGCCGGCAAAGCCCATTTCATAGGCATGCCGAATCGAGCGGCGCAGGCCCTCGGGGTCGTCGATGGCCGGGTGCACACCGTCCAGCGGCGCCACCAGCCCGGCGGCGCGGGAATGCACGATCAAGGCCAGGCGCGCCTGGTCCAGGGCAAATTGAGCGGCCGGGGAGTTGCTGCTCAGGTTCAGGTCCAGCGCCAGGTCCAGGCCGCCGAATGACAGGCGTTCCACCGACGGCGCATGGGCGATTTCCGCCACCGCCAGCAAGCCACGTGCACTCTCGATGATCGGCCAGATCGCCTTGCCCGTGGCGGCCACCACGGCCACCTGGGCCGCGCTTTCAACCTTGGGCAGCAACACCCCCGCGACCCCGGCATGGGCCTGACAGAACGCCACATCGGCAAAATGCTCAGGATGCTCAGGCGCATTGATCCGCACCCACACCCGCGCCGCCGGCGTCGCCTGCAAAAACACCCCGAGGTTGTCCCGGGCTTGACGCTTGAGCGGCTCTTCCACCGCGTCTTCAAAATCCACAATCACCGCATCGGCGCCACTGGCCAGGGCCTTGGCAAACCGTTCCGGTCGGCTGCCGGGTACAAACAGCGCAGAACGCACAAGAGAGGTTGGCATCGTTCAATTCCTTATCAGATAACGCCGCGTGCACGCAGGCTGTCGATGGCTTCAGCGGAATAACCCAACTGGTCGAGAATCCCCTGGCTGTGCTGTCCCAGCCCCGGCACCGCGTCCATCCTTGGGGTAAACGCGGCATTGCGCGCCGGTGGCAGCAACGACGGCAACTTGCCCGCCGGGCTGTCGACTTCGCGCCAGCTGTCCCGGGCCTTGAGCTGCGGGTGATCCCACACGCCTTGCATGTCGTTGACCCGGGCGCTGGCGATTTGCGCGTCTTCCAGGCGCTGGATCACGCCTTCGGCGCTCATTTGCGCGAAGCTGTCGACGATGATCTGGCGCAGCACGTCGCGATTTTCCGAACGCTTGAAGTTGGCCGAGAAACGCTCGTCAGTGGCCAACCCAGGCGTGAGCAGCACCTTGTCGCAGAACGCCGCCCATTCGCGTTCGTTCTGCAACCCGAGCATCACCGTGCCGCCGTCGCCGGTAGGAAATGGTCCGTACGGGTAGATCGTCGAATGCGCCGCACCCGCCCGCGGTGGCTGGGGTGCGCCGTCGAAGGCGTAGTACATCGGGTAGCCCATCCACTCCACCAGGCTTTCCAGCATGCTGACGTCGATGCGGCTGCCCTGCCCGGTCTTGCCCCGCAGCAGCAACGCCGAGAGGATGCCGCTGTAGGCATACATCCCGGCGGAAATGTCGGCGATCGAACAGCCGGCCTTGGCCATCTGGTCCTCGCCCGGGCCACCGGTCACAGATAGGAAGCCGCCTTCGCTCTGGATCAGCAGGTCGTAGGCCTTTTTCTTCTCATACGGCCCGCCCTCCCCATAGCCGGAGATGTCGCACACGATCAGCCGTGGGAAGCGTTCATGCAGCGCCTCGAATGACAGCCCCATGCGCGCCGCAGCACCCGGTGCGAGGTTCTGCACCAGCACGTCGGCGTCGGCCAGCAGAGTTTCCAGGATGTCCCCGGCCTCATCGTGCTTGAGGTCCAGGGTCAGGCTTTCCTTGGAGCGGTTGGTCCACACGAAATGCGAGGCCAGCCCGCGCACGCGCTCGTCGTAGCCACGGGCAAAGTCACCGGCGCCCGGGCGTTCGATCTTGATCACACGGGCCCCAAGGTCGGCCAACTGGCGGGTACAGAACGGCGCGGCAATCGCGTGTTCCAGGCTGACGACGGTGATGCCGTCCAGCGGTCGTTGATTAGCAGTCATGACGATTCCTTAAAGCCAGTGAGCGAGGGACACGGCGTTGCGCAGGTCCCAGACTTTTTCGATCAGCCCGCCGGTTTGCGCGGGCGTGCGGGCGCCGCTGAATTGGGTCAGGCGCTGGAATTTATCGGCCAGTTCTGCACGGTTCAGCGTGTTGCCGGGGTCGCCCTTGGGTTCGTCGATGGCGCCGTGCAAGGTACGGCCATCGGCCGTGGTCACGATCACCCGGCCCAGCCAGCGCTGGGGATAGGCACCGTCGACCTCGGCGTCGAGGGTCATGCTGACCTTGTCGCGAAACGCCGACACAGCCCCGTCGTTAAGCGCCAACTCGTGAAACTCAGTCAGCCCGGCCTTGCCATGCACGGCAATCAGACCCAGCACGGTGCCCATGGAGAACTTGGCCTGGTGCACGGTCTGCGGCAACGTCACCCGGCCCAGCACGTCGATGGCGCCCTGGTGAACCCGGGTTTCCACGTGGGTGATGTGGTGATGGCTGAGGCCTTCACGCTGCATCAGGTCCAGCAACGCATCGGCGGCCGGATGGGTGTGGCGGCACGAGGCGTGGAACTTGAACGAGGTTTCCAGCAGCGCCCAACGGCTGCCGAGGCGATCCGACAGTTTGCTCGGGTCCGCGTCGGTGGACATGCCGGCGGCCATGCCCTGGTCGCCTTCCAGAATATTGCGCGCACCGGTCAGCCCGTCCGCCGTCAAATAGGCGGCCAGCAAACCATCGGCCGCCGCCTTGGCGGTGTGCAATTGCTTGGAGTCGGCGGCATCCCGCAGGAACTCCCACAAACCGGCCGCCTGAGTGCCGGCACTGCCCAGCAGGTTGATGAATTGCTCTTGGTTGAAATCCAGCAGCTTGCCCACCGCGACAGCCGCCGCGAGGGTGCCGACGGTGGCCGTGGTATGGAAGATCCGGTAGTGGGAACGGCCCATGAATTCGCCGATGCGAATCCCGGCTTCGTAACCGGCCACCGACGCCAGCAGCAGTTCGCGACCGGACTTGCCGAGGTCTTGCGCTGCCGCGAATGCCGCCGGAAACACCACCGTCGCCGGGTGCAACACCGAGCTGTTGTGCAGGTCATCCTGCTCCACCAGGTGCGACGACGCGCCGTTCACCAGCGCAGCGAAATAGGCGCTGCTGCTGCCGCCGTTGACGATCACCTGCGCCGGGCCATTGGCCGGGCCCATCGTGCGCGCATAACGCTCGAACAACGGGATCGGATGGGCGCCCTTGCTGGCCAGCGCCGAGGCGAGCCAGTCGAGGAACAGGTCTTCGGTGCGGGCGAGCACCTCGTCCGGCAATTGTTCGTACGTCAACTCGGCGAGGAACCGGCACAGCGCTTGGGTATGGCTCATGGTCGGCGCCTCAGAAGCTGCGTGGCAGTTCGAGCAAATGCTCGGCCACGTAGGACAGGATCAGGTTGGTGGAGATCGGCGCGACCTGGTACAGGCGGGTCTCGCGGAACTTGCGCTCCACGTCGTATTCGCAGGCAAACCCGAAGCCGCCGTGGGTTTGCAGGCAGGCGTTGGCGGCCTCCCAGGACGCCTTGGCCGCCAGGTACTTGGCCATGTTCGCACTGGCCCCGGCATTGGCGCCGCTGTCGTATTCCTCACAGGCACGCCAGCGCATCAGGTCGGCGGCTTCGATCTCGATATGCGCTTCGGCAATCGGGAACTGCACGCCCTGGTTCTGCCCGATGGGCCGGCCGAACACCACGCGGTCGCGGGCATAGGCGCTGGCTTTCTCGATAAACCAGCGACCGTCACCAATGCACTCGGCGGCGATCAGGGTACGTTCGGCATTCAGCCCGTCGAGGATGTAGCGGAAGCCCTTGCCCTCCTCGCCAATCAGGCTGTCGAGGGGCAACTCCAGGTTGTCGAAGAACAGCTCATTGGTCTCGTGATTGACCATATTGGCGATGGGCTGCACGGTCAGGCCGTTGCCGATGGCTTCCCGCAGGTCGACCAGGAAGATCGACATGCCTTCGGATTTTTTCTTCACCTCGGCCAGCGGCGTGGTGCGGGCCAGCAGGATCATCAGGTCGGAATGCTGCACCCGCGAGATCCACACCTTCTGGCCGTTGATCACGTACTTGTCGCCACGCTTGACCGCGGTGGTCTTGATCTTGGTGGTGTCGGTGCCGGTGGTGGGCTCGGTCACGGCCATCGATTGCAGGCGCAGTTCGCCGTTGGCGAGCTTGGGCAGGTAGAAGCTTTTCTGCGCTTCGCTGCCGTGGCGCAGCAAAGTGAACATGTTGTACATCTGGCCGTGGACGGTGCCGGAGTTGCCGCCGCAGCGGTTCACTTCTTCCAGAATCACCGAGGCTTCCGCCAGCCCGAGGCCGGAGCCGCCGTAGGCTTCCGGGATCATTGCCGACAGCCATCCGGCGTCGGTCAGGGCCTTGACGAAGGCTTCGGGGAAGCCTTTTTCTTCGTCGACCTTGCGCCAGTAAGCAGCGTCGAATTCGGCGCACAGGGCGCGCACGCCTTCGCGGATGGCATTCAGTTCTTCGTTGTCATTCGGGTTCATTAACGGCTCTCCGCCTGTTGTTCTTGGAGGTTTATTCGAAATGCAGTTCGGCGCGCTGGGCCAGGCCGTCAGCGTTGCCCGCCCAGAGTTCAGCCACACCAGGCCCGGTGATACGCCCGCCGACTTCAAAGGGTTGCGGGGCAATCAATGGGCGCACGCCGCGATACGAAAAACGGCGCAACGTGGCCTCGGGGTTTGCGCGGCAAAAGGCGCGCAGGCTCAGGGTGGCGATCAGCGGCCCGTGCACCACCAGCCCCGAGTAACCTTCGGTGCCGGTGACGTAGGGGTAGTCGTAATGGATGCGGTGGCCGTTGAAGGTCACGGCGCTGTAGCGAAACAACAGGGTGGGCGTCGGGTCGACCGCTTCGCGCCAGGCGCCTTCAGGCAGCACATCACCACTGCCCTGCTTGGGCGGCGTGGGTTCGCGGTAGACGATGTCCTGTTCTTCGCGCAGGGCCAGGCGACCGTCCTGGGAATAGTCATGGCGCACGGTGACGAACAGCAACGAACCGGTGCGGCCGGTTTTTTCTTCCACCTGGGTGATGGTCGACACCCGGGTGGCGGACTCACCGGCCCGCAACGCATGGAAGAACTCGATACGCCCACCGGCCCACATGCGATTGCGGTTATCGGCCGGCGGCAGGAAGCCGCCACGGGCTGGATGGCCATCGCCGCCCAGGGCGGACTCGGGCAGCGGGTCCTGGAAAAAGCACCATTGCCACAGGGGCGGCACCGCTTCGCCCTCCGCCGGTACAGCTTCGCCAAAGGTGGCGGCGATGCGTTTGAGCAGGTTGTGGCTCAAGTGGTCGTGGGCTGTTTCGCTACGGCCGATCCAGTCTGTGGCGCTCATCAGGTGCATGTCCTCGGGCAGGGAATCTGAACCGGATCATGCTGGGCCGTAGCCGTTCTGAGAATTTGCATTTCAATAAAGCAGCGTTCGGCTATGCTGAACGCCGCTGACCGCAACCGGAGCCTTCCATGCACTTTGATCTGGCGGACTTACGCCTGTTTATCCATATCGCCGAATCCCCCAGCCTGACCCAGGGTGCCAAGCGCGCGTTCCTCTCGCCCGCCGCCGCCAGCGCGCGGATCAAGGCCCTGGAAGGCCAACTCGACACCCGACTGCTGTACCGCGACAGCCGTGGCGTGGAAATCACCCCGGCGGGCGAACGCCTGCTGCACCACGCGCGGTTGATCATGCGCCAGGTGGATTACCTGAAAAGCGAGTTCACCCAATACGGCATCGATTCGGCCGGGCACATCCGCATCTTCGCGAACACCACGGCGGTGACCGAGTTTCTCCCGGAAGTGCTGGCAGGCTTCCTGTCCCAGCGCCCCGGCGTGACCGTGGACCTGCAGGAGCGGTTGTCCCGTGACATCGTGCGCGGCGTACTCGACGGCACCAGCGACATGGGCATCATCGCCGGCCCGGTGGAGGCGTCGGGCTTGCAGGTGTTGCATTTCAGCACCGACCACCTGGTGCTCACGGTGCCGGTGGGGCATCCCCTGGCGGCCCTGCCTTCGGTGACGCTGGAGCAAACCCTGGCCTATCAGCATATCGGCCTGCATGACGGCAGCACGTTGCTGAGTTTCCTGCGGGAGCACGTGGAACGGCTGGGCAAACACTTGTCGTTGCGCATCCAGATGTCGAGCTTCGAGGCGATCTGCCGGATGGTCGAGGCTGGCGTCGGGATCGGCATCATTCCCGAGTCGGCGGCGGTGCGGCACAGCCGGACCATGCAGTTGGTGACGGTCAGGCTGGATGAGGTCTGGGCCGTGCGCGAGCGCAGCATCCTGGTGCGGGAGCTGGAGGCGTTGCCGGGGACCATTCGTGCGTTGATCGCGACCTTGATGCCGGAGATGGAACCGCCTCGGCTGCCGGGCGCCTAAGCTAACGTTCATCTTTTGCGAAGGAGATCAGGTCATGCAGCTTGAAGGTTCCTGCCATTGCGGCGCGGTTACGTTCAGTCTTGAGAGTGCGCATCCGTATCCCTATCAGCGGTGTTACTGCTCGATTTGTCGCAAGACCCAGGGGGGTGGCGGGTATGCGATCAACCTTGGGGGCGACGCTAAAAGCCTGAAGGTGCGGGGGCGCAAGTTGATTTCGGTTTATCACGCGCGGATGAAGGGACCGGGGGATAGCCGGGCGCATGCGAGCACGGCCGAGCGGCATTTTTGTTCGCAGTGTGGGTCGGGGTTGTGGTTGTTCAGTCCGGAGTGGCCGGAGTTGATTCATCCGTTTGCTTCGGCGATTGATACGCCGTTGCCGGTGCCGCCGGAGCATACGCATTTGATGCTGGGGTCGAAGGCGCCCTGGGTTGAGGTGAGTGTTCGGCCGGGGGATTTGCGGTTTGATGAGTATCCGAAGGAGTCGATTGCCGAGTGGCATGAGCGGTTGGGGCTGGGTTGATTGATTGAGTGAATATCCGTTATTTGGGTGATGGCTGATATGGGTTCCGCCCTTACGGCGGCTCACTTTTGAAAAGCGCAAAAGTAAGCAAAACGCTCTTGCCCCACCACTCGGCACCTCGCTAAGGCTCGGTGTGCCCTCACTCCGGCTTTGGACCGTGGGCCGCCGCGATGGGCCATCCTTGGCCCAGCGCGGCTAACCCGGCGTCCTGCCGGGTTACCCACGCTCCAAAGCCTGCGTTCGGCCAGCGTGGTTTAACGGGGCGCCTAAGATCAAGATCAAAAGCAGATCAAGAGCACAGCGGCCTACAGGCCGGCTTGAGTGGTGTGAAGCAAAGGCAAGATCAAAATCTAAAGCGGCCACGATCCCCTGTAGGAGCTGGCTTGCCGGCGATGGTCGTTAACGATGACGTAGGCATCCTGATTCAACGCGGCGTTCTCAGGTTTTTCGCCGGCAAGCCGGCTCCTACAGAAAAGCGGCTCTGCTTTGGCTTTTGATCTGGCTTCTACCACTCAAGCCGGCCTGTAGGCCGCTGTGCTCTTGCTTTTGATCTTGATCTGGCTCTGACTGCCCCAATAAGCCCGAGGCCGAACGCAGGTGGTGCGGAGCGGGTAAACCGGCAGGACGCCGGTTTAGCCGCGCTGGGCCAGGGATGGCCCATCGCGGCGGCCCGCGGAGCARYGCCGGAGTGAGGGAACRCCGAGCCTAGGCGAGGYGCCGACAGGCGGGGCAGAGCSYTTTGGTTACTTTGSSGCTTTTTGTACGGACCGGACACATGGTGGACACATGTACGGGGACATGGTTGACACATTATGAACCGTAATCAGGCTGCTTCACGTCGATCGTTCGCAAAAAGTGATGGCAGAAATAGACATCAAACAGCCCGTCACTTTCAGTGTTCGGACGTAGTGCAACGTGATGTCCAGCCAGGCCTTTGGCGATCCTGAAGTAGCGCTTCTGAAACTTAAATCGACTGTGATAAACCTTGGCCTTTAAATCGTCCGGCCCGTACTCAAACTCCAAAAGCGTCTCCGGATAAGCCCAGG